>JBFFXR010000082.1:0-12529 GCA_041569645.1 Gammaproteobacteria bacterium | reverse complement strand
TGCTCGGCGCCGACGTAAACCTTGAGTTTCTTGTACATCGCCCGGCCGAGCGCGTTCTTCGGCAGCATGCCCTTCACCGAGTGCTGGATAATTCGCTCCGGATGCTCCTGGCGCAACTTGGCCAGATTCGTCGTCTTCAGGTTGCCGATGTATCCGGTGTAGCGATGATACTGCTTGTCGTTTTCCTTGGTGCCGGTGACGCGCACTTTCTCGGCGTTGATGACGATGATGTAATCGCCGGTATCGACGTGCGGCGTGTACTCGGGCTTGTGCTTGCCGCGCAGCCGGCGCGCGATTTCGCTCGACAGGCGCCCGAGCACCTTGTCGGTGGCATCGACGACATACCAGTCGCGTTTGACCGTCTCGGGTTTGGCGCTGAAGGTTTTCATGCTGGTTCCCATGGGCCGGATCCGGCCCCGACTTCTCTCACAAAGGGCGCGAATACTAACGGATTCACCCGCGCTTGACAAGCCGCAATCCCCTGTTTTCAAGCGATTTTCGGCGGGCTGGCGTCGCGCCGACGCGTGGCCGATAATGGGCCTCTCGAGACACCGCCGAATACCCGAAATTCGTCACTGATCATGCGCCATCTCAGCCTGACCGACCGCCTGCTCGACGAACTGCAGCACGGCCTCAAAACCTGCCACCTGCGGCCGCCCGCGGCGGCGCGGAAGTACCCGGCCGATGGTATCGACGACGACGAAATGACGCCGGCGGAGCGCACCCACGTCGCCGGCCTGATGCGGGTCAACAATGCCGGCGAGGTCGCCGCGCAGGGGCTTTACCGCGGCCAGGCGCTGACCGCGCGCGACCGCCGGGTCGGCGAGTCGATGCGCGAGGCGGCCGCCGAGGAGAACGAGCACCTCGACTGGTGCCAGCGCCGACTCGACGAGCTCGGCGCCAGCCGCAGCCTGCTCGACGGGGTCTGGTACTGGGGCTCGTTCGCGATCGGCGCGCTGGCCGGCGCGGCCGGCGATCGGCTGAGCCTCGGCTTCGTCGAGGAGACCGAACAACAGGTCGGCCGCCATCTCGAACGCCACCTCGAACGCCTGCCGCACGAGGACCGCCGCAGCCGAGCGATCCTGGAGGCGATGCGCGCCGACGAGTTACGTCACGCCGACAATGCCGCCAAAGCCGGCGCCGCCGACTTGCCGGCGCCGGTCAAGACCGCGATGACGCTGGTCAGCAAGATCATGACGGCCACCGCATACCGCCTCTAGGCGGTACTCCTCGGATCAGGAGTCGTTGACGATTTCGTAGTCGTGGGTGATTGCAGCGGTTTTTTCGAGCATACGCGAGGCCGAACAGTACTTGTCGGCCGACAGATCGACCGCCTTGCTGACCCTTTTGTCGTCGAGGTTATGACCGCTGACGATGAAGTGTATGTGGATTTTGGTGAAGACTTTCGGCACGTCGGCGGCGCGCTCGGCGTCGATTTCAACCTCGCAATCGACCAGATCCTGGCGCGATTTTTTGAGAATCGCCACCACATCGAACGCGGTGCAGCCGCCCAGTCCGAGCAGCAGCATTTCCATCGGACGAATGCCGAGATTGCGCCCGCCGGCTTCCGGCGCGCCGTCCATCACCACCGAGTGACCGCTGCCCGATTCGCCGACGAAGCTCATGTGATCGAGCCATTTTATTCTACACTTCATAGTTATTACCTATTGCTGTCGTAAAGCCGGATTTGTGCTATGTTAAGCGGCAGGCAAATCACAAAAAAAAGCGCATGTCAGTTAACCCGATCACAAAAGTGATTCCTCGCAATAACCCGGCGCTCGACAACTTCCTGCGCCACTGCCACGCCAAGAAGTACGCGGCGCGCAGCACGATCATTCACGCGGGAGACGAATCGGAGACGCTCTACTATATCATCGACGGTTCGGTCAGCGTAGTCATCGAGGACGAGGACTGCAACGAAATCGTACTGGCTTACCTGAACTCCGGCGATTTTTTCGGCGAGATGGGCCTGTTCCAGGAAGACACCCGGCGCAGCGCCTGGATCATCACGCGCACGCCCTGCGAGGTCGCCGAGATTCATTACAACCAGTTCATGCAGCTGGCCCGGGAAAACCCGGAAATCCTGTTTCAGCTGTCATCGCAGCTCGCCAGCCGGCTGCGCAACACCAGCCGCAAGGTCAGCAATCTCGCTTTCATGGACGTCACCGGGCGCGTCGCGCGCACGCTGCTCGACCTCGCGCGCGAACCCGACGCGATAACCCATCCCGACGGCATGCAGATCAAGATTACGCGCCAGGAAATCGCCAAGATCGTCGGCTGCTCGCGCGAAATGGCCGGCCGCGTGATGAAGTCGCTCGAGGAAGACGGCCTGATCTCGGCCCACGGCAAGACCATCGTCGTCTTCGGCACCCGCTAGCCCGCCATCCATACGAGTCTTTTTTCGGAGTCGCGACTTCGGGATCGCCCTTTGATGATTACTCGGAGTTTTTACTCCGAGTAACGGTTTCGGCTAACGGTCAAATTTACTCTGACCTGAATTTAACTGCGGTCAGATGGGAAGAACAGGGACTGGAGCGCGGCGCCGGGGTCGGGCTGGCGCATGAAGGCTTCGCCGACTAGGAACGCGTTGACGCCGGCGGCGCGCATGCGCTCGACGTCTGCGCGCGTGTGGATGCCGCTTTCGGTGATGACCAGGCTGGTCGGCGGAATCGCGTCGAGCAAATCGAGCGTCGTCTCGAGCCGGGTCTCGAAGGTCCTCAGGTTGCGATTGTTGATGCCGACCAACTCGGGTTCGAGCGCGAGCGCGCGCTCGAGTTCGGCGCCATCGTGTACTTCGACCAGCACGTCCATGCCGAGCCCGAGCGCATCGGCATAAAGCCCTTTTAGCGCGGCATCGGCGAGCGCGGCGACGATCAGCAGGATGCAGTCGGCGCCCAGCGCGCGCGACTCGTCGACCTGGTAGGCGTCGATGACGAAGTCCTTGCGAATGACCGGCAGCGCGCAGGCCGCGCGCGCGGCGACCAGATAGTCCTCCTGTCCCTGGAAGAAATCGCGGTCGGTCAATACCGACAGGCAGGCCGCGCCGCCGCGCTCGTAGCTCGCGGCGATCTCGACGACGTCGAAATCCTCACGGATGACGCCCTTGCTCGGCGACGCTTTCTTGATCTCGGCGATCACGCCGGCCTCGCCGCCGGCGATGCGCCGGCGCAGCGCTTCGACGAAACCCCGCGCGGGCGACGCCTCGAGCGCCCGCGCCGCGACCGCATCGCGGGGCTCGGCCGCCTCGCGCGCGGCGATCTCCTCGCGCTTGCGCGCGAGGATGCGCTCGAGGATGTCGCCGGACGGAGCCTTCATTCGCGGTTGGTGAATTCGACCAGGTCGTCGAGCACCTTCGCGGCGTTGCCGCTGGCGATCGCCGCGCGCGCCGCGTCGACGCCGCCGGCGAGCGAATCGGCGAGGCCGGCGACGTAGATCGCGGCGCCGGCATTGAGGCAGACGATATCGCGAGCCGGCCCGGCCTCGTCGGCGAGCACGCCGCGGATCATTGCGAGGCTGGCCTCGGCGCTGTCGACGCGCAACGCGTCGAGCGGCGCGACCTGCATGCCGAAATCGGTCGGCTGGATCTGGTACGAACGCACCTGTCCGCCCTTCAGCTCGGCGACGCTGGTTGGCGCCGATAGGCTGATTTCGTCCATGCCGTCGGCCGCGTGCACGACCATCACGTGACGGCTGCCGAGTTGCTGCAGAACGTGCGCCAGCGGCTCGACGAAATCGCCGTCGAACACGCCGATGACCTGGTTGGGCGCGCCGGCCGGGTTGGTCAGCGGCCCAAGCACATTGAAAATCGTGCGCACCGCCATCTCCTTGCGAGGACCGATCGCGTGCTTCATCGCGCCGTGATGCGCCGGCGCGAACATGAAACCGACGCCGACCGCGGCGACGCATTTGCCGACACGCTCGGGCGGAATGTCCAGCTTGACACCGGCCGCCTCGAGCACGTCGGCGCTGCCGGAACTGCTGGTCATCGAGCGATTGCCGTGCTTGGCGACGCGCGCACCGGCGGCGGCCGCGACCAGCGCACTGGCGGTCGATATATTGAAGCTGCCGGACGCGTCGCCGCCGGTGCCGCAGGTGTCGACCAGGTGTTCGCTGTCGACCTCGACCCGGGTCGCGAGTTCGCGCATGACCGTCGCCGCCGCCGAGATTTCGTCGACGCTCTCGCCCTTCATGCGCAGGCCGACGAGAAAACCGCCGATCTGCGACGACGTGCATTCGCCGGTCATGATCTGACGCATGATCGAGGTCATCTCGTCGCGGCTCAGATCCTGCCGCGCCATCACCGCCTTGATTGCCGCCTGGATTTCCACTCTAGCCCCCGTTGTTCATCGTTGCCGCAGGAAGTTCTGCAGCAGCCTGTGACCATGCTCGGTCAGGATCGATTCGGGGTGAAACTGCACCCCTTCGATCGCGTACTCGCGGTGCCGCAAACCCATGATTTCGTCGATCTCGCCGTCGGCGTCCTCGGTCCAGGCCGTCACCTCGAGACAATCCGGGACGCTGTCGCGCGCAATCACCAGCGAATGATAGCGCGTCGCGGTAAACGGCGACTCGAGCCCGGCGAACACGCCGCCGCCGCTGTGCCGGATCGGCGAGGTCTTGCCGTGCATGATTTCGCTCGCGTGCACGACCCGTCCGCCGAACACCTGGCCGATACTCTGGTGGCCGAGGCAGACGCCGAGCACCGGTCGTTCGCCGGCGAGCGCCTCGATCGCCGCCATCGAGATGCCCGCCTCGTTCGGCGTGCATGGCCCCGGCGAAATCATGACGTGGCTCGCGTCCGACCCGCGCACCGTGTCGACGTCGATCTCGTCGTTGCGCACGACCTCGACCGCGGCGCCCAGCTCGCCGAGATACTGCACCAGGTTATAGGTAAACGAATCGTAGTTGTCGATCATCAGGACTTTCATGCCTTGTCCTCCCCGGCGTCGCCGCAGGGATCGCGCGACGGCAAGCCGGCCTCGGCCAGCGCCACCGCGCGGAAGATCGCGCGCCCCTTGTCCATGGTCTCGGCCCACTCTTTCTCGGGCACCGAATCATAAACGATTCCGGCGCCGGCCTGAATAAACAGCCGCTCGTCCTTGATCACCGCGGTGCGGATTGCGATCGCGGTGTCCATATTGCCGCTCCAGGAGATGTAACCGACCGCGCCCGAGTAGATGCCGCGTTTGACCGGCTCGAGTTCGTCGATGATTTCCATCGCGCGTATCTTCGGCGCGCCCGACACGGTGCCGGCCGGGAAGGTCGCGCGCAACACGTCGAAGGCCGACATGCCGTCGCGGATCCGGCCCTCGACGTTGGAGACGATGTGCATCACGTGCGAATAGCGTTCGACGATCATCTTCTCGGTCAGCCGCACGCTGCCGATCTCGCTGACGCGACCGGCATCGTTACGGCCGAGGTCGATCAGCATCAGGTGCTCGGCGAGCTCCTTGGGGTCCGCCAGCAGGTCAGCCTCGAGCTCGAGGTCGGCTTCCGGCGTACGCCCGCGCGGCCGCGTGCCGGCGATCGGCCGCACCGTGACCACGCCGTCCTCGAGACGCACGAGAATCTCGGGCGACGAACCGACGACGTGATGATCGTCGAGATTCAGGAAAAACAGATAGGGTGACGGATTCAGGCTGCGCAGCGCGCGGTACAGATCGATCGGCGTCGCACCGTAGGGCACCGACAGGCGCTGCGACAACACGATTTGCATCGCGTCGCCGTCGATGATGTATTGCCGCGCACGCTCGACTGCGGCTTCGAAACCTTCGCGCGTGAATTCGGACGTGAAGTCCTGCTCGCGCACCGACTTCGTCGCGGGCCGGGATTCGATCACCGGCGGTCCCGCGCCGAGGCGTGCCTCGAGTTCGTCGAGGCGGCGCTGGCCGGCCTGCCAGGCTTGCTCGCCCGCCGGATCGACGTGCACGATCAGGAACATGCGCGATGCCAGGTTATCGAACACGACGAGTTCATCCGACAACATCAGCAGGATGTCCGGCGTTCCATGTTTATCGGGGTTCGGGCACTCGGCGAGGCGTTGCTCGATGTAGCGGATCGTATCGTAGCCGAAGTAACCGACCAGGCCGCCGTGAAATTTCGGCAGGCAATCGGCCTCGGCGACGCGAAACTCGGCGAGCCAGTCTTCGACGAATTGCAGCGGGTCGTCGCTTTCGGCCTCGAGCTCGAGTTGACCGTCGACCTCGACGATTACCCGCCGGCCATAAATCTTGATGCGCGTATTGCAGGCCATGCCGATGATCGAGTAGCGGCCCCATTTCTCGCCGCCCTGCACCGATTCGAACAGGTAGGTATAAGGTTCGTTGGCGAGTTTCAGGTAGGCCGACAACGGGGTGTCGAGATCGGCGAAAATTTCGCGCACCAGCGGCACGCGATTGTAAACATCCTTGAGCTGGGAGAATTGTTGCAGGTTCATGAACGACTCGATCGATTACGGGTTGGAAAAAGGGTCAAACGGCAGCGCGGGCGATCACCATCGCCAGCGTTGCGTACCCCATTCCAGCCTGTATTCGTGAGTCATTGCGGTCGTGTCTCGACGTCGAGAAATCGAATCTAACACAGCAATCGGAGCGAGGCCACGACTAAATCGGCGTCCGTCAGACGGCGTGCACGCGCGCAAGCTCGTCGCGCATCCGGCGAATGATGCCGTCGTAGCGATGCGGGTCGTCGTCCGCGCCGCAGCCGAAGATTCCCGAGCCCGAAACGAAAGTGTCGGCGCCGGCGGCGGCTATCTCGCGGATGTTGTCGACCTTGACTCCGCCGTCGATCTCGAGACGGATGTCGTAGCCGGACTGGTCGATGAGCGCTCGCGCTCGCCTGAGCTTGTCGAGCGCCGCCGGGATGAAACTCTGCCCGCCGAAACCCGGGTTGACCGACATCAGCAGAATCATGTCGACCTTGTCGAGCAGGTAATCGAGCCACGAGAGTGGCGTCGCCGGGTTGAACACCAGGCCCGCGCGGCAGCCGTTGTCGCGAATCAGGCCGAGACTGCGATCGACGTGTTCCGACGCTTCCGGGTGAAATGTGATGTAGCTCGCGCCGGCGGCGGCGAAGTCGGGAATGATGCGGTCGACCGGCCTGACCATCAGGTGCACGTCGATCGGCGCCTCGACGCCGTGCTTGCGCAGCGCCTCGCAGACCAGCGGCCCGATCGTCAGGTTCGGCACGTAGTGATTGTCCATCACGTCGAAGTGGACGATGTCGGCGCCCGCCGCGAGCACATTGTCGACTTCTTCGCCGAGACGGGCGAAATCGGCGGACAGGATCGACGGCGCTATCTGGTAGTCGGGCATGCTGCAATCTCGTCGGGAGTGCGCGCAATGTACACCAATTCGGGAGCGATTTCAGCCCGCCCGGCGGAGGCGGCACGGCGTCTCAGGAATGCGATCGGCAGGCATCGCGGTTAGAATGGGCGCTTATCCATACGTCGGGATCGCGCATGGCGTCGCAACAGGAACTCGAACAGGAAATCGCCGCACTCGCGCACGAACTGCGCCGCATCCGCGACGGCCTGGAGCGTAACCCGTCGCACGCGCTCGAAGCCGAGGCGCGCCGCCTCGAAGACAACATCGCGCTGTGCCGGCGCGAGCTCGAACTCATTCGCGAGTCGCTGCGGCCAGCGCGCGAATAGTGGCGCCCATGCGGGCGACGTGCGAACCCTCCCAGTAAACCCGGCGGCAATCCGGGCAGCGATAGAATTCACGGTAATATCGCCGCGTCAGCGGCTCGAGTTGGTCCCAGACCTCGGCCCGCGAGACCGCCTCGATCTCGCCGTTACAGCGCAGGCAGCGGCACAGCGGCTTGACGGCGCGATGCAGGTCGAGCCGGGTGAGCACTTCTTCGACCTGGGTCGCCGGATCGTCGGCGCGCACCCAGTATCCGTGCGTCACGTTGCGGCGAAACAGCAACCGGCGGTCGCGGGTCAGCACGATGCGGTGCTCGCGGCGCGCAACCTCGACGATCTCGCGGTCGGCGTAATCGTTCCGCCAGGCGGTATCGAAGCCGAGCATGCGCAGACGTCGCGCCAGCTTGCCGAGGTTGACGTCGACGACGAAAGCGGTGCGTCGCAGCGGCGCCGGCCGCAACCGTTGCAGCGGGGAGATGTCGAGACTCTCGAACACCGGATAGACCGCGACGCGGTCGCCATCGCCGAGCGGGTGGCCGAATCCGACCGATTCGCCGTTGACCAGAATCAGGTCGACCTCGCTGTGCGGCACGCCGAGCGTCTCGATCGGATCCTTGATTGCCGGCCGCCCGCGAAAGCGGTATTCGAGCGTGCGCTTGCGATCCACGGCGGCGAGAAAATCGTTGAGTTCCTCGTAGAAGCGGAAATTGGCGCGGTAAGGCTTCACGCTTATAATCGATGCCCGACCTTCGGGGTCCCCAAGATGGTTTCATTGCGCAACGGCCACGTCAAGTGGCGACTGCTTGGCCTCGCCGCCGCCGGCGGCGCTCTGCTCGGCCTGCTCGCAGCGCCGGTGCCGGCGCAGGATGCGTTCGCCGCGGCGCGTGCGCAACTGGTGCGTGAGATCGAACACGACGTGCGCCGCACCGCCGAGCTACTGAAGCGCTCGGCCCTGAGGGAAGACGTGCTCGAAGCGATGGCGACTGTGCCGCGACACCGCTTCGTGCCACCCGCCGAGGTCGATCGCGCCTACCTGAACCGGCCGCTGCCGATCGGCCACGGGCAGACGATTTCGCAACCCTATATCGTCGCGATCATGACCGACTTGCTCGATGTCGGGGCCGGCGAGCGCGTACTCGAGGTCGGCACCGGTTCCGGCTACCAGGCCGCGGTACTCGCCGCGCTCGGTATCGACGTCTGGACGATCGAGATCGTCGAACCGCTGGCCATTGAAGCCAGCGCGCGGCTGGCTGCGCTCGGCTTCGATCGCGTCGTCGTGCGTCACGGCGACGGTTACTACGGCTGGCCCGAACGGGCGCCGTTCGACGGCATCGTCGTGACCGCCGCGGCGAGCCACATCCCGCCGCCGCTGGTGCGCCAGCTCAAGGTCGGCGGCAAGATGATCATCCCCGTCGGTAGCCGCTTCGCGGTGCAGGAACTGATTCTCGTCACGCGCGACGGCGACGACAGCTTCAACACCCGTCAGGTGCTGCCGGTGCGCTTCGTGCCGCTGACCGGCGGCCACTGACAGCGGCGTGAAGTCGTCACTCGCGCCCGGCATCGCGGTCGCGTTGATTTCGGCGGCCGTGCTGGCCTACGAAATCCTGCTGATGGCGCTGTTTTCGCTGATCCAGTGGCACCATTTCGCGTTTCTCGTCGTCAGCATCGCGCTGCTCGGCTTCGGACTCTCCGGCAGCATCCTGGCGCTCGCGCGCACACGGCTCGCGCGCTACGGATCCGATTTCATGGCCAGCCAGGCGCTCGCCTTCGCGCTCGCCGCGCCGGCCGCGTACGCGTTCGCGCAACGCCTGTCCTTCAATCCGGAAGAACTGATCTGGGACCCGGGCCACTGGCTGCGGCTCGGCCTCGTGATCCTGCTGTTGACACTGCCATTCTTGTTCGCCGCCAACCTGATCGGCTTCGCCCTGGACACCTACCGCCGTCGCCAGGCGCGAATCTACGCAGCCGACCTCGTCGGCGCCGGCAGCGGCGCGCTGCTGCTGATCGGCGCGCTCGCGCTCCTGCCGCCGGCCAGCCTGCTGCGCGCGATCGGGTTGCTCGGCTGCGCCGCTGGCCTCGCACTGTGGCTGGCGCGACCCGATCGCAGCAAACTGCGGCTTGCCGCGCTGCTCGCGGTCGTGGCGGCGCTCGCGCTATACCCGGCACGCTGGAGCGAGCCGCTGGTATCGCCGTACAAGGAAATGAGCCAGCTGCTGCGCGTCACCAGTGCGCGCGTGATCGCCGAGCGCCACGGCCCGCTCGGCCTGGTCAGCGTCGTCGACCCCGGCGCGGTCCCATGGCGGCACGCGCCCGGACTCAGCCTGGCGGCGCGCGGTGAACCGCCGCCGCAACTCGCGCTGTTCACCAACGCCGGCGCGCCGAGCCCGATTACGCAGTTCGGCGGCGAGCGCGATGCGCTCGCCTATCTCGACCATATGACCTCGGCGTTGCCGTATCACGTCGGCGCGCCGGCGCGGGTACTGGTGCTCGGCGCCGGCGGCGGCGCCGACGTACTGCTGGCGCTCTACCACGGTGCGGCGCGGATCGACGCGATCGAGCTCAATCCGCATATCGTCGAGCTCGTCGCGCGCGAGTTCGCCGAATTCAGCGGTGGAATCTACTCCCATCCGCGGGTCGCGCTTAAGGTCGCCGACGCGCGCGGCTTTCTCGAGCGCGACGGCGAGGCCTACGATCTGATCCAGGTGCCGCCGCTGGACCCGTCGGGCGCCGGCGGCACCGGCCTGCAGGGGCTCAACGAGAACTTCGTCTACACGGTCGAGGCGCTGGCGCGCGCGTTCGAGCGGCTCGCGCCCGGCGGCTCGATCGCGCTGACCCGTTGGGTCGCGTTGCCACCGCGCGACAGTCTGAAGTTGTTCGCGACCGCGCTCGCGGCGCTGGACCACGCAGGTATCGAAGCGCCCGAGCGCCACCTGGCGCTGATTCGCGGCTTGCAGACCAGTACGCTGCTGATCGCGCGCGATGCGTTCGACGACGACGCGATCGCGCGATTACGGAATTTCGCCGATGCGCGCCTGTTCGATTTGGCCTACTTCCCCGGGATGCCGCGCGCGCTGGCGAACCGCTACAACCAGCTCGATACACCCGCCTTCTACGACGGCACCCAGGCGTTGCTCGGACCCGCTCGCGATGAGTTCCTGCGCGCTTACAAGTTCGAATTGCGGCCGGCGACCGACGACCGGCCGTTTCACTTTCATTTCGCGCGCCTCGGCACGCTGCCCGAATTGCTGCGCTTGCGCGACAGCGGTGGCGGTGGCCTGCTCGAGACCGGCTACCTGACGCTGCTGGTCGCGCTGGCGCTATCGGTGATACTCGGCCTCGGCCTGATTCTCGCGCCGCTGTCGGCGCTGCCGCGCCCGGCTCGAGCGGCACCCGGCACGCTGCGCATGCTGCCCTACTTCACCGCGATCGGGCTCGGTTTTCTGTTGCTCGAAATCACCTTCCTGCAGAAATACGTGCTGTTGCTGCAACACCCGGTAGTCGCCGCGGCGACCGTGCTCGCGTCGTTCCTGATCGGCGCCGGCCTCGGCAGCGCTTTCGCCCAGCGCCACGCGGGCCACCGCCGCGCGCATCGCGTGTTGTGCCTCGCGGTCGCGGCGATCCTGCTGCTCGGCATCGCATATCTGTTGCTGTTCGACAGCCTGCTCGCGACTCTCGCCGCGACGTCGCCGGGTACGCGCCTGCTGCTCGGCGTTGCGCTGATCGCGCCGCTCGCTTTTTGTCTCGGCCTGCCGTTTCCACTCGGCCTCGCCGCGCTCGATGCCGGCGCGCCGGCGCTGGTGCCGTGGGCCTGGGGCATCAACGGCTGCGCGTCGGTGGCCGGCGCGATTCTCGCGACGCTGCTCGCGATCCACTTCGGCTTCGACGCCGTGATCGCAGTCTCGCTCGGCTGCTACGCGCTCGCGGCGGTGACCTTTCCGCGGGCGAAAGATGACCGTCGACGCCGACCTGTGGTAAAAACCGCATCGGAGTGATGCCGACATGAGCCACAACACGATCGAGGAAAATCGTCGCCGCAGCGCACTCGTCGACGACGACGAGGTCTGGCTGTTTGGTTACGGTTCGCTGATCTACCTGGTCGACTTTCCCTACCTCGAGTCGCGTCCGGCGACGATTCGCGGCTGGAGCCGGCGCTTCTGGCAAGGCTCCCACGATCACCGCGGCACGCCGCAGAATCCCGGCCGCGTCGTCACGCTGATCGAGGAAACGGGGGCGATTTGCGGCGGCGTCGCCTACCGCGTCGCCGCGCCGGTATTCGCGCAGCTCGACGTGCGCGAAAAAAACGGTTACCTGCGTTTCGCCACCGAGATGGAATTCGCAGACGGCAGCCGCGATACCGGGCTGGTATACATCGCGACGCCCGACAACGAGGCGTTTCTCGGTCCGGCCAGCGAGACCGAGATCGCCCGCCACATCCACGCCTCGGCGGGACCGAGCGGCAGCAACAGCGACTACCTGCTGCGGCTGGCCGATTCGCTGCGCGAGCTCGAACTGGCCGATGCCCACGTATTCGAAATCGAGCGTCACCTGTTGAATCTCGAAGCCGAATCCGGCTGACCCTGCGATCGATTTCCATCGCGGCGGCAATCGAAAAATCTGTCTGGCCGCGCGCCCGGGTAAATCCTATGCTTGCAGCATTCTTACCGCCGGAGCCGCCGCGCCGTGACCGAATTCACGCCGAGCGTCGCCGCCGACCGCGGCAGCCTGCTGCCGACCTGCCTGGTCGTGCTCGCCTGCGCCTGTTTCGGCACGATTCCGTATTTCGCCAAATCGCTGACCGACGCGGGCATCGCGAGCTACGCGGTTGCGTTCTACCGCTACGGGCTGTCGGCGATCGTGCTGCTGCCGCTTTTGCGGGTGCCGGCC
>JBFFXR010000081.1:0-12530 GCA_041569645.1 Gammaproteobacteria bacterium | reverse complement strand
GCACGTGCTCGACGCCGGCCTCTACCGCGAACTGGTCGACGAAATGCGCACCCAGGTGCCGGACATGCTCGTGCAGATCACCTCCGAGGCGGTCGGCCGCTACACACCCGCCGAGCAGGCCGACTGCATCCGCGCGGTCAATCCCGATATGGCGAGCCTGAGCCTGCGCGAGATCAGTGCCGACTTCGCCGATACCGGGCTCGCCGCCGAGTTTTTCGCCTGGTGCGACGAGGCCGGAGTGCACATCCAGCACATCCTGTTCTCGCCGCGCGAGTTCGAGCACTTCCTCGACTATCGGCAGCGCGGCATCGTGCCGCTCACGCACCGCTGCCTGCTGTTCGTGCTCGGCCGCTACAACGTCGGCTTCCAGTCCGAGCCGCAGGAGCTCGATGCGTTCATCAACTACAACCTGCGCGGTTTCGACTGGTTTTGCTGCGCCTTCGGCGCGCGCGAGCAGGACTGCATGCTGCACGCGATAACCTCCGGCGGCCACGCCCGCGTCGGTTTCGAGAACAATCTCTACCTGCCCGATGGCAGCCTCGCCGACAACACCGCCGAGCTGGTCGCAAGCCTCGTCGCGGCGCTCGATTCGCGCGGCTATTCGCCGATGAGCGGCGCGTCGGCGCGCGCGCGGCTCGGCATCCGCAGCGCGTAAGCGAGCAGCGCAGTCGCGGCCAGGCAGAATCCGGAAAAGATCAGCGCGATCGCGGCGAACGCAAAGCCGAGATCGAGCAGCGTGCCCATGATCGCCGGGCCGAGCGCCGACGCAAACACCATGATTGCATTGGTCAGCGACTTGATCGCGCCGAGGTGGCGCGCGCCGTAGAGCTCGGCGAACAGCGCCGACAGGCCGGGAAAGTAAATTCCGAAACTGACGCCCATCAGCAGCAGGTAGGGCCAGACGATGAACCGATGATCGGCGAGATTGACGACGATCAGCGCGCAGGCGAACGGCAGCAGGAACAGCGGCAGGACGCGGCGCGCGGTGTAGCGGTCGATCAGCATGCCCGACAGAATCGTCGACGTGACCGACACCGTCGAGTACAGCCAGTAGTTGCCGGTTAGCCACAGCGGGCTCCAGCCTTTCGCCGCGGCGATCTCGGCGGGAAAGAAAAAGATCGCCGTGCCGATCATCGACGGCGCGATCATCGCCGGCAACATCAGGTAAAAACGCGCCTCGCCGAGCATCCGGCGACGCGTGTAGTCGCCGGCGGAGGCGCCGCCCGCGGCGCGCTGCTCGAGCGCGACGGCATGCGCCGCGTGGCGCGCGTGATGCCCGCGCAGCAGCCATAGCGCGAGCGCTATCGACGCGAGCACCGCGCAGGCGACCCAGCGGAAAGTCTCGCGCCAGCCGAGCGTCGCCGCGAGATAAATCCCGAGTGCCGGCAGGCAGGCTTCGCCAGCGGCGAAACCGATCGCCGCCAGCGCAATCGCCTTGCCGCGATCGGCGTCATGGTAGCGCGCCATCGACGTTATGCCGGTGTGCGAAGTCAGGCCCTGGCCGAACTGGCGCAGCAGGAAAACCGCCACGATCAGCAATGGCAGCGTCGTCGCAAAACTCATGACGAGGCAGGCCGCGGCGAGGCCGAGCAGCGACGCCGCGGTGAACAGGCGCAAGTCGTAACGATCGATCAGCGAGCCGCTCCAGTTGATCACCAGCGCCGAGGCGAGCGTGCCGAGCATGTAGATCCGCCCCCAGCTGCCCGCCTCGAGGCCGAAGTCGGCCTGGATGCCGCTGCCGAAGACGCCGACGAAGTAGGTCTGGCCGGCGCTCGACAGAAAGGCGAGCAGGAATCCGAAACCGAGAAAGCGCGGATTGGCGCGGGCGAATCGCCAGTATTCGATCAGCACGGGTGTCCGGGACGATAGAGCAGGTGGCGCCGACACTAGCAGGAATCGGTCGAAAATCCCATTCGTGCGATCCTGGCTCGTCGATATCGAGACCCTTGTAAAAACAGACATTTGTCACAATATGTTGCACTGCAACATAAGCTTGTCTAAGATACGCTCATGAAACGAATCAGCATGCCATTTCGCGTCTGCGCGACGCTTCCCGACGGTGCTCTGCTCTACTTCCGCGGCATTCGTCCGGACGATCGTGACGCCCTGCGCCGGCAGTTCCTCGAACTGTCGCCGGGCAGCGTTCGCAACCGGTTTTTGACCGTCAAGCGTGACCTGACACCGGCGGAGCTGGATTACTTCACCCGGGTCGACTTCTTCGACCACATCGCGCTCGTCGCCGAGATCGAGTCACAGCAGGGCTTGCGCCCGGCGGCGGTCGGCCGCTTCGTCCGCAGCGACGAAGATCCCGAATGCTGCGAGTTTGCCATCACCGTCGTCGACGAACTGCAGGGTCGCGGCATCGGCAAGGCGATGCTCGAGCAGCTGATTCAATGCGCCCGCGCGGTCGGCATCAGCCGCTTCGAAGCCGAGGTTTTCAGCGATAACCGCCGAGTTACCCGCCTGCTGCGCGGCACCGGCTTGCCGTTGACCTCGATTACCGAAGGCGGCATCAGTCACGTATCGCTGACGCTCTAGCCGGCGTCGCTAAGTTTCGCGTAAGCTACTTCGCCATTGCGAGTAGCCCCGGCCAAGGGCCGGGGCGACGAAGCAACCTCCCGGTTCTTGCCCGGTTGGATCGGATCGCTTCGCGGAGCCTGCCCGGGTCCCGGCCCGGGGGCCGGGGCCGGCTGCGGCCGGGACTCGCAACGACGCCACTATCCGGGGACCTCACGCTGTCGATATCGAGTCTTCCGCGACGCGTTCAACGCACGTAGCCGATGATCGACACGAAATGGCAGCTGCTGCCGAGCAGCACGAAAAAATGCCAGATACCGTGTGCATGGCGCAGGCGCTTCATCTTGTCGAGGATATAAAACGCGACTCCCAGGGTATAGGCGATGCCGCCGGCGGTAAGCCACCAGAATCCGGCAGCGGGCAGCGCGGCCCTGAGGCTGGCGAGATCGAACGAACAGGCCCAGCCCATGCCGAGGTAGATCAGCATCTGGCCGACTTTTACCGCGCGTCCCCGCAGCAGGAGCTCGCTCAGGATTCCCGCCACGGCGAGCGCCCAGACGATAACCAGTATGAGCCAGCCGCTGTCGTCGCGCAGGCTGACAAGCGTGAACGGAGTATAGGTGCCGGCGATCAGCAGGTAGATCGATACGTGGTCGAAAACCTTGAAAATCTTTTTCAGTTGCGGCGGATGAAAGCTGTGATACAGCGTCGACATGGTATAAAGCAGGACCATCGTCACGCCGAATACGGCGAAACTGCCGATGACCCATCCATCGCGCGTCTGGATGCCGACCGCCAGCAACGCGCCGAACCCGATCAGCGCGAACACCGCGCCTACCAGGTGGCTGATACTGTTGAGTCGTTCGCCGTAGTACAAGGCTGAATTCGGACCAGGTAAAAGTTCGCCCCGCGGGCCTGCGCTAAACGAACGCCGGACGTCGGGGCCGACGGCAATCATACAGCGCCGGGCAAAGAAATGTAGCTTACTTCGATCGCGCTAGGCGATGCCGGGACAGGTTCTTTGCCTGTGGTTGCATTCCTGTTACGGTATCCGGCGGGTAGCGAAGAATTCGATGAGCGAATCGATCGACTGGTTACGCGACCGCCTCGACGGTCGCGGCGCGCCACTCGTCATCGACGGTGGCATGGGCACGCAACTCGAGCGCCTCGGCGCGCCGATGGACGCACGCGTCTGGAGCGCGCGCGCGCTCGACACCCATCCCGACATCGTTCGCGCCGCGCACGCGGCCTTCATCGACGCCGGCGCCGAGGTCATCATCACCAATACCTTCGCCGCCGGGCGCCACATGCTCGAACCGGCCGGGCTCGGCGACCGGGTCGCCGAATTGAACCGTCGCGCGGTCGAACTGGCGCAAGCGGCGCGCGCCGGGATTGCCGATCGACCGATCGCGATTGCCGGCTCGATATGCGAATGGACCTCGGCCGACGACCCCGACTGGCACAACGCCACTGCGATTCGCGAGTCGGTGCGCGAACAGGCGGCGCTGCTGGCCGACGCCGGCGTCGATCTGATCGCGCTGGAAATGTGCGAAGACGTCGAGTTCTCGAGCGCCGCGGCCGAAGCCGCGCTCGAGACCGGTTTGCCGATCTGGCTCGGCGTGAGCGCGCGGCAATTCAGGGAGCAGGATCGGCTGTCGGTATTCGATCACCCGGAACAGCCGTTCGAACCGGTCGTCGCGGCGCTATCGGCCTACCCGGCAATGCTTCTGAACGTCATGCACACACCCCTGCCGGACGTCGGACCGGCGCTCGAAATCACGCGACGCCACTGGCGGGGTCCGCTCGGCGTCTATCCCGAGTCGGGCTATTTCGCGATGCCGAACTGGCAATTCGTCGACATCGTCGATCCGGCCGATCTCGCCGCGGCCGCGCGGGGCTGGGTCGACGCTGGCGTGCGCCTGGTCGGCGGTTGCTGCGGTCTCGGTCCCGAACACATAGCCGCATTGCGCGACTCCTTGCACTGATTCGAGCATTCAAAGGGGATTTGGCAGTTCTCGGACCTTGGCTCCTCGCCACGACCCGCCAGCTCGCGGGTCCGAGCCTACTCGAAGGCGATCGCGGCGTCCTGCAGGAAGCGCAGCAGGTAGTCGGCGAAACTGCGGCGGATGATGACTTCGAATCCCTCGCCGCCGGCGAGCGGCGATACGATCATGCCGGCCTTGGCGAGGCGCGTCTGCGCGCACTGGCCGGCGGTGAATTCGCGCGGGTGCAAATCAAGCGGGCAATCGGATGCCAGCAACGCGCCGGCGTTGTCACCGTTCACGTGAATCGTCGTCAGGCCGCTCGAATTGTCGACCACCGAGCTGAATACACCGGCGAGCGCGGCCTCGAGCTTCGCCCGCAGCGCGTCCTGCTCACCGGCCGGCGTAACGATCAGCCACTCGTCCGGGCCGAGCCAGTAAATCCGCCGGTCGCCGGCGTCGACGACGGTATTCGGCTCGGTCGGAGGCTCGACGCCGAGCGCTTTCAGCACGCCGGCGAGAAAACCGGTATGCCC
Organism: Gammaproteobacteria bacterium; assembly: GCA_041569645.1. Classification (GTDB taxonomy): domain Bacteria; phylum Pseudomonadota; class Gammaproteobacteria. Next base: position 7,495 of record JBFFXR010000081.1, on the reverse strand, counting down.
GGGTCGGCCGCGCAGGTTGAGGTAGCCGAGAAACGGCTTTTCCTCGATCCGCGGCGCCGCGCTCGATGGTTCGCCGAACTCGATCTGCACGAGCGGGCTTTGCTGCTGGAACAGGTCAGCCATCGGTCCTCGCCCCCGGCTTGTCATAGAATACCGGCTCGCAAATCTCGGCCTTGATGACGCCGCCGTCGGCGAGCGGCGCGTAGACGGTATCGCCGAGCCGCGCGCGCCCGCCCTTGATCAGCGCGAGGGCGATCGAGTGCCCGCAGCAGGCGCTGTAATAACTCGAGCTGACGTGGCCGATCATTGGCACCGGCTTCGCTGCGTTGGGGTCGTCGACCAGCTGTGCGCCCTCGGGAATCACGGTTTTCGGCTCGTCGGTCACGAGCCCGACGAGCTGCTTGCGATCGACGCGAACCGTGTCGGGTCTCGACAGCGAGCGCTTGCCGATGAAGTCGGGCTTGGTCTTCGACAGCGCCCAGCTCAAGCCCAGGTCATCGACCGTAACCGAGCCGTCGGTGTCCTGGCCGACGATCACGTAACCCTTTTCCGCGCGCAGCACGTGCATGGTTTCGGTGCCGTAGGGCGTAATGCCGTGCGGCTCGCCGGCCTGCATCAGCTTCTCCCACATGAAGCGGCCGTAATTGGCCGGCACGTTGACTTCGAAGGCGAGCTCGCCGGAAAAGCTGATGCGGTTGACGCGGCACTCGACGTCGCCGAGCATGCCGGTTTTCGTCGCCATGAACGGAAATGCCTCGACCGCGAAATCGATGCCATCGACGACCGCGGACACGACGTCGCGGCTCTTCGGCCCGACCACCGCCGCGGTCGCCCAGTGATCGGTGACCGAGGTCAGGAAGACCTCCATTTCCGGCCACTCGGTTTGCAGCCAGCGTTCCATCCACGCAAGCACGTGAGCGGCGCCGCCGGTGGTCGTGTGCATGAAGAAATGATCGTCGGCGAGGCGCAGCGTCACGCCGTCGTCCATGACCATGCCGTCCTCCCCGAGCATGAATCCGTAACGGCCCTTGCCGACCGCGAGGTTCTGCCAGTTGTTGGTGTAAATCATCTCGAGAAAGCGCGCCGAATCCGGACCGCGGATTTCGATCTTGCCGAGCGTCGACGCATCGAGAATGCCGACGCTCTCGCGCGTCGCGAGACATTCGCGATCCACTGCCTGCTGCATGGTCTCGCCCGGCTTCGGGTAATACCATGGCCGCTTCCACTGGCCGACGTTCTCGAACAACGCGCCGTGCTCCTCGTGCCAGGCGTGCATCGCGGTCTTGCGAACCGGGTCGAACAGCGTAGCGCCGAGGTTCGGCCCGGCGAAGGCGCCGAAGGTCACCGGCGTATAGTTCGGGCGGAAAGTCGTCGTGCCGGTCGCGGCGATGCTCTGACCCAGGGTTTGCGCGAGAATCGCCATGCCGTTGATGTTGCCGAGCTTGCCCTGGTCGGTGCCGAAGCCCATCGCGGTGTAACGCTTGACGTGCTCGACGGAGTGGAATCCCTCGCGCGTCGCGAGCGCGATGTCGGCGGCGCCGACGTCGTTTTGCAGGTCGACGAAGGCTTTCGGCCCGCGCCCCCGCCCGCGCGGGGAGGGCACTTCCCACAGCGGCATTAGCGGCTCGGCGACGTCCGGGTCGGTTTCGGGAATCTGCGTCACCGCGTCGAAGCCGCAGGCGCGCGCGGCGTCGACGCCGGCGTCGTAACCCTCGCGCAACACGCCCTGCAGGTCGAGCGTGCCGTTGGCCGCGCCGGCCGAGAACTGCGCCTGAGTCGGCTCGCCCGGACGAAACATCGCCGCGGCCTCGTCCCACACCGGGCGCCCGCCGGACTGCGCGTGCAGGTGCACGACCGGGCTCCAGCCGCCGGACAGGGCGAGCAGATCGCAGCCGATCTTCTGCACCTTGCCGCCGACCGCGCGGCCGTCGTCGGTCAGCGCCATGACCTCGACCGAGCGCAGGTGCTTGCCGCCGTGGGTATCGACCACGGCGCTGCCGTTGAGCACGCGGATACCGGCGTTGCGCACGGTCTCGGCGAGCTCGGCGCTCGAATTGGCGCGCGCGTCGACGACCGCCTCGACCGCGACCCCGGCGGCCTTGAGGTCCAGCGCGGTCTGGTAGGCGCTGTCGTTGTTGGTGAACACCACCGCGTGCTGGCCGGCGCGCACCGCGAACCGGTTGGCGTAGGTCGACACCGCCGACGCAAGCATGATGCCGGGGCGATCGTTGTTGCCGAACACCAGCGGGCGCTCGGCGGCGCCGGTCGCGAGCACGACCTGGCGCGCGCGGACCTGCCACAGTTTTTCGCGCCCGCCGCGACGCTCGGCCAGCGGCAAGTGATCGGTCAGACGCTCGGCTATCGTCAGGAAATTGTAATCGTGATAGCCGAACACGGTGCCGCGCGGCAGCAGCGTGACTTCCGGCATCGCCTCGAGTTCGGCGACGACCTGCTCGATCCAAGCGGTCGCGTCGACGCCGTCGATGCGCGCGCGGCTGGCGAGCGTCTGGCCGCCGAACTCGTGCTGCTCGTCGGCGAGTATCACGCGCGCGCCGGCGCGCCCGGCGGCAAGCGCCGCGGCGAGCCCCGAGACGCCGCCGCCGGCGACGAGCACGTCGCAATGCGCGTGGCCATGCTCGTAGCGGTCGGGATCGTTTTCGCGCGGCGGTTCGCCGAGGCCCGAGGCCTTGCGGATGATGCGCTCGTACTGCATCCACATCGAGCGCGGCCACATGAAGGTCTTGTAGTAGAAGCCGGCCGGCATCAGGCGCGCGAAGTAGCTGTTGATCGACATGAAATCGAAGTCGAGGCTCGGCCAGCAGTTGACTGGATCGGCGTTGAGGCCCTTGTAGATCTCGACCTGGGTACCACGCGCATTCGGGATCGTGCGCGCGCCCTTCTCGATCTGGAAGATCGCGTTCGGTTCCTCGGCGCCGGCGCCGACGATGCCGCGCGGCCGGTGGTATTTCCAGCTGCGGCCGACGAAATGCACGCCGTGGGCGAGCAGCGCCGAGCACAGCGTGTCGCCGGCGTAGCCCGTGTAGACCTCGTCGTAAAAGGTGAACTCGATCTCGCGCGAACGGTCGATGCGCCCGCCCTCGGCGATGCGAAACGGTTGCTTCACGCGTCGTCCGCTCCGGGCGGTTGCTCGCCGATCTTGTAGGTTGCGCGGATTCGGTAACTCACGGTGTCGCGTTCGGCGTTGAAATAGCGCCGGCAACCGGCCGCGTGCAACCACTGTTCGCGGTGCGCGCCCTTCGGGTTGCTGCGCATGAACAGGTAATCGGCCCATTCCTCGTCGGAGAGCTTTTCGGTCTCCAGCGGGCGCGCGATGTGGGCTTCGCCGGCGTAGCTGAACTCGCTCTCGTCGCGCAGGCCGCACCAGGGGCACTCGATCAGCAACATTTCACCGGCTCCTAATGGGCGACGCCGGCGGCGCCGTGCTCGTCGATCAGGAACCCGGTGACGAAGCGATCGAGCGCAAACGGCGCGTTCAGTTCATGCGGCTCGCCGGTGGCGACGTTGTGCGCGAACACCCAGCCCGAGCCGGGCGTCGCCTTGAATCCGCCGGTGCCCCAGCCGCAGTTGAAGTAGAGGCCCTCGACCGGCGTGTTGCCGATGATCGGACAGGCGTCGGGCGCGGTGTCGACGATACCGCCCCACTGTCGGTTCATGCGCACGCGGCGCAGGATCGGAAACAGCTCGCAGATCGCCGCGATCGTGTGCTCGATCGTCGGGAAGCTGCCGCGCTGGCCGTAGCCGTTGTAGGAATCGATGCCGGCGCCGATGACGAGGTCGCCCTTGTCCGACTGGCTGATGTAGCCGTGTACCGCGTTCGACATGATCTCGGTGTGGATGATCGGATTGATCGGCTCGGAAACCAGCGCCTGCAGCGGGTGGCTTTCGACGGGTAAGCGAAAGCCGGCCATCTCGGCGAGCACCGAGCAGTGGCCGGCGACGACGACACCGATCTTGTTCGCCCGGATGTTGCCGCGCGTCGTCTCGACGCCGGTGACCGCGCCGTTTTCCCGGCGTATCGCGGTGACCTCGCAATTCTGGATGATATCGACGCCGTACTTGTCGGCACCGCGGGCGAAGCCCCAGGCGACCGCGTCGTGGCGGGCGACGCCGCCGCGCGGCTGAAACGACGCACCGAGAATCGGGTAGCGACAACCCTGGTCGACGTTGATCTCGGGAATCGCGCGCTTGATTTCGGCCGGCGTGACGACGTAGCCGTCGATGCCGTTGAGGCGATTCGCGTTGACCCGGCGCTGTATATCGCGCATGTCCTGCAGGTTGTGGCCGAGATTGTAGACGCCGCGCTGGCTGAACATGACGTTGTAGTTCAGGTCCTGTGACAGGCCTTCCCACAGCTTCATCGATTTCTCGTACAGGTGGGCAGATTCGTCCCACAGGTAATTCGAGCGCACGATGGTCGTATTGCGGCCGGTGTTGCCGCCGCCGATCCAGCCTTTCTCGAGTACCGCGACGTTGGTGATGCCGTGCTCCTTGGCGAGGTAGTACGCGGTCGCGAGGCCGTGGCCGCCGCCGCCGACAATCAACACGTCGTACTCGGCCCTGGGCTCGGGGCTACGCCAGGCCGCGGCCCAGTTCTCATGGTAACTGAGCGCGTTGCGGGCGAGAGAAAAGATCGAGTACTTGCTCATGTCCGGGGCGAAAATTCGAGCCGCGTAGCATAGCAAGCCGACCTCGCCCGGCAAAGCGAATTGATGCCGCCGGGTCGGAAAAGCGCAAGAGTGCGGCGCATTTGCCAAAGGCCCAATTTACCCGGGGTTACCCCGGGAACCGAGGCTGAATTGCGTTCCGTGAGTTCGTCCGGTCATGATTCTTACCGGTTCGAAGATCTGCTCGTCACTGCAAAGAGCGCTTGTTGCCGCCGAGCCTCATCCTCTAGACTGCCCGGCATTCGTCTGCCGACGGGCCCGTCAATGAGCGAAGCCAACACCACCGCCCGCGCGATGGCGCTGATGATCGCCGCGATGCTGGTATTGCCCGGCATCGACGCGATCGCGAAGTACCTTGCCGGGACGGTATCGTCGGGCCAGGTGACCTGGAGTCGCTTTTTCTTTCAGACCTTGCTGATGCTCCCGTTTCTCGCCGCCAGCCGTGGCCCGTGGCTGACACCGATGCTGCCGTCGCACGCCGCGCGCGGCGCGCTGATCGCGCTGGCGACGCTGCTGTTTTTCTCCGGTCTCGCTTACCTGCCGCTGGCCGACGCGATCGCGATCTTCTTCATCGAGCCGCTGCTGGTGACGCTGCTGTCGGCCGTCCTGCTCGGCGAGACGCTGCACTGGCGCCGTCTCAGCGCCATCGCGACCGGTTTCGTCGGCGCCCTGATCGTGATTCGGCCGACTTTCGCCGACGTCGGTTTCGCCGCGCTCTACCCGGTTGGCGCGGCCTGCAGTTTCGCGTTCTATATCCTGTTGACGCGACGGCTGGCACAGCGCGACGACCCGGTGCGGCTGCAATTCTTCGCCGGGGTATTCGGCTGCCTCGTCATGAGCATCGCGCTTGCCGCGGGCGCTTTTGCCGACATAGGCATCCTCGCGATTACCGCGCCGACGCCGCGCGACTGGCTCCTGCTGGCTCTGCTCGGTCTGATCGGAGCCGGTTGCCACCTGCTCGTCGTGCATGCCTACCGCATGGCCGCGGTCGCGATCCTGGCGCCGTTCCAGTACGTCGAGATCGTCGGCGCGACCGCACTCGGGTTACTCGTGTTCGGCGATTTTCCCGAGCCGACGACCTGGCTCGGCATTGCGATCATCGTCGGCTCCGGGGTCTACGTGTTCCGCCGCGAAGCCAGGCTCGGCAGACCGGCACCGGCGGAACGCAAGGCCGTGACACCGCCGTAACCGCGATACCTCAGTCGATTGCGAAATACTCGATCTCGGTATCGGCGTAGCCGAGCTCGCGCAGGATCTCGCGAGTGTGCTCGCCGAGCGCCGGTGCCGCTCGCTCGCCTCGACCGGGACCGGCGAGCGGGTTGCGCACGAAACGTCGCGACCGGCCGGCGGTATCGGTAACCTCGGAAAACGCCGCGCACTCGACCGCGAGCTCACTGTCGGCGATCGAGCGGACATCCTCGAGGAGCGCGCAGGGTATCGCGTTTGCGCGCAGGCGGTCGATCCAGTCGGCCGCCGGGCGCGCGGCGAGACTCTTGCCGAGCAGGCGGTCGAGCTCGTCGCGATGCGCGAGGCGCGCCTCGTCGCCGGCGAAGCGCGCATCGGCGCGCCATTCGGGCTTGCCGATCGCGTCGCAAAAGCGCGGCCAGTCGCGGTAGCTGCCGAGCGCGATGACGAACTCGCGATCCCGCGCACGGTAGGTTTCGAACGGCGTCATCGACGGATGGCGCGAACCGATTGGTGCCGCGACGATGCCGGCGTTGAGATAGCGCGCGAAGGCATTTTCGAGACAGGCCCACTGACAGGCGAGCATCGATATGTCGAGCGTCGGTCCAGGCGCTTCGCCGCGCGCGTCGCGGCGGTAGAGGCGCTCGAGAATTCCGACCGTCGCGAATAGCGCCGCCGAGATGTCGCCGATCGAAAAGCCGACCCGCGTCGGCGGCCCGCCGAGCGGCCCATTGATGCTCATCATGCCACTCATCGCCTGCACGACGATGTCGTAGGCCGGCAGCGCCGCGAGACTGCCGCGCTGGCCGAATCCGCTGATCGACGCGCGCACCAGCCGGGGATTGATCGCGTCGAGCTCGGCATCGCCGCAACCGAGCCGGTCGCGCACGCCGGGGCGCATGTTTTCAATGAACACGTCGGCGCTCGCGAGCAGCCGGTGCAGGGCTTCCCGCCCGGGCGCCGTCTTCAGATCGAGCACGATCGAGCGCTTGTCGCGATTGAGCGACGCGAAGTACAGGCTGCTGCCGGCGTCGTGCGGCGGCGTGGTGCGCGCGAGATCGCCGTCGGGTGACTCGACCTTGATGACGTCGGCGCCGAGCGACGCCAGCAGCCAGGTACAGTAAGGCCCGGCCAGCACGCTGGTCAGGTCAACGACGCGGATACCCTGCATGCGCTTTCCCCCGGTTTGACTTGCGCCCATTATTTTACTGCACAGGGCGATTTGAATCGCGCGCAGCCTCTTGCAAGCGCGCGCGCCGGAGGGTCTAATAGCTGCGATAAACCTCTCGCCGATAAAAACCAACGGAGCACAACATGGAACTCGAAACCCTCGCGGTCCACGCGGGCTACAGCCCCGACCCGACCACCAACGCCGTTGCGGTGCCGATTTACCAGACCACCGCCTACGCCTTCGACAACGCGCAACACGGCGCCGACCTGTTCAACCTCGCGGTGCTCGGCAACATCTACACGCGCATCATGAACCCGACCAACGACGTGCTCGAGCAGCGCATCGCGGCGATGGAGGGCGGCGTCGCGGGGCTCGCGCTGGCGTCGGGTCAGGCGGCGACGACCTACGCGATCCAGACCATCGCCGAGGCCGGCGACAATTTCGTCAGCATGTC
>JBFFXR010000080.1:0-12569 GCA_041569645.1 Gammaproteobacteria bacterium | reverse complement strand
CGCGCCGCTGAAGACGGTGTTCGCGGTGACCGCCGCAAGCCTGTTCGTCTGCGCGCTGCTGGCCGGCAGGCTGCACCCGAGGCTCGGTCTCCGGCGGTTGCCGCAACCGGCATCCTGAGCGCAGCGGGGCGGCGGTCGCCTCGATCGAGGGTGGTAAATGGGGCGCCGGGAATTGAACCGGGTCTCTCCGTCCTCTCGCCAATCGTTGCACCTGGTCGACGGCGGGTGATCCTGAATCAAGTTCCGCTGCATGGCGGTGTCGCGTGCGCGCCGCGAGCGTTTTCGCGCGCCGCGTTCCGGCCGATGCCGCGGCGCCAGTTAACCTGAACACGAGGTTGTCGAGCGAGGTGGCGCCCCCGTTCGCCTGGTGCCGGATATGATGCGCATCGACGAAGCGGTGATGGGTGCACCCCAAAAAGCGGCAACCGCCGTCGCGGGCGCGCAGCGCGCGCTGCAGCAGGGCCGGCGGCACGGCGGGCGTTTTGCGGCCGTTGTAAAGCCCAGAGTTTTCACCACCCGCCTGCTGCGGGCGCCGATCAGCTCGCTGTGACACGGCTTATCGACGCCCTCGCGACGGAGCGTGGTGAAAAAAGCAGGCTAACGGATTGTCGTCGGCAGCCTCGGTGAGTTGCAGCAGGCCGCCGACTTGGCAACGCTAGCCCGCGGCCGAAAAACGCGATTCAGAGTAAATACCGAACCGGGAACAACCGTTCCCGGTTCAGGAATCGATTGCTCCCCGTTACCCGGCCGCCCGTTTCAGCGGGGTGGCCGAATTACAGTCGAGCATCTGCCCGTTGACGGTAAACGCGATGTCGATGTTGCCGCGGGTCGCGTGGCTGTACGGGCAGATTGCCTCGTGCGCCTCGGTGACGAGCGCCTCGGCGTCTTCCTGGCCGAGGTTCGGCAGTTCCACCGCCATCGCGACGGCGATACCGTATCCGCCGCCTCCGCGCGGACCGACCGAAACTTCGCATCTGATGCGGGCATCGCTGGCGTCTTTCTTTTGCTGGCTGGCGACGAAATCGACCGCGCCGCCGAAGCAGGCGGCGTAGCCGCAGGCGAACAGGTGCTCCGGCGTGGTCGTGTCGGGCAGGCCCTTGCCGCCCATCGCCTTGGGCACGGAAAGGTCGACGCTGATCGAGCCGTCGGTCGTCTCGGCGTGGCCGTTGCGTCCGCCGGTCGAATGGGCGACCGCGGTCACCAGCGGTTTGATCGTATTTTCAGACATGGTTGGATTCTCCTGTCAGAAGGGTTGGAAAACGGTTCCGCCGCGCGGCGCGGCTCACGCCGTCTCGCGCATGGCGAGACGGCGCGCCTGCAAGACCTGCTCAGGGACGGTCGAAGTGCGTACTATTCGCGTGGGTACATTTCGCCGATGCGCCCGGCAATCGCCTGGTAGAAGCCGCGCAGGATCTCGTCGGCTTTCTCGCGCGGCACGCCGTCTGGCTCGTAGATGCCGTGCCAGCTCAGCTGCGCGCGATTGGCGCCGAGCGACCGGACGCGTACTTCGCCGAGGTAGTTGGCCACCGGCAGCGGCGACGATTCGATGACGTAGTTGAAGGCGCGGTTTTGCGGCGAGTAATACACCAGTTTCAGGTGCACTTCGCCGCCACCCTGCAGGCGGTTGATCTTGGTGGCGCCGGTGCCGTTGCCGCTGCGCTCGCTCGAGGCGATCGGCGGCATGATGTTTTCCGACGGCTGGTGGAAGTCGATCGTCCGCCACAGTTCGTCGGCCGAAACCTGGTACACCGCCTTGACGCCGGCGCCGGCCCAGGCCGGGGACGCCGCCGCGCACAGCAGGGTGGTGAAAAGCGTTGTTACCGTCAGTTTCTTCATGTCGCATCTCCTGTTTCGGATCGATGACGAAGTCGTCGGGACGACCGGTTTGCCATGTTTGAAAGTGCGCAATAATATATTGGACAATTAAATTGTGCAACATATAATTTTGCTCAATTCAAATTGCCGGGGCATGCTACGCCGATGAAGAAAAATTCCCGCAATGGTTTCGGCCTCGATGAGCAGCTTTGTTTTGCGCTGTACCGCGCATCGCAGGCGGTCACGGCGTCGTACAGGGAACATCTCGCCGAGGTCGGCCTGACCTACACCCAGTTCCTGGTCCTGCTGGTGCTGTGGGAGTCGGGAGACGCCAGCGTGGGCCAGCTGTCGAGGCGCCTCGGCCTCGACAGCGGCACGCTGACGCCGCTCCTGAAACGGCTCGAGCAACGGGGCCTGGTAAGCCGCGGCCGCGACCCGGAAGACGAGCGTGTCGTCCGCGTTCGGCTGACCGACGCGGGCCGCGAGCTGCGGGCGCCGGTCGACGATGCCCGCCGCAAGGTCGCCGAGGACACGGGCCTGGCGCACAAGGATCTCGAGCGCTTGCGCGAGGAACTGCACCGCCTTTCCGACCGGATCGAAAGTCTCGAGCGGGTCGGCCAGGGGTAGGCATCGACCGCGAGACGGCGGGCGGTGCACCTGTTTCGAGCCTGAAGCCGCCGTCGGTGCGCGGGAAAACCTTCCTCGCGGCCATCTTCGTTTGCGGCCAACTTTTCCCGGTAATCTGCACGACGATCGGGTAGCGCTCGGCCGATGACAGCCCTTCGCCGCCGGGAAGAAAAGGGGACGGATGGATTATGATTTAATCCCTCCGCACCCTTTTTACCGCTCAAGACTCGTGCTTGTCTCGAGCGGGCCTGCGGCGCGATAAAATCTTGCCGGCTTTATGCCGGACGGAACTCAATCCGGCGCGCAGTTTTTTTCTGACGGAAAATTGGTTGGCCGAGTCGAATATGGCCTCGATATATTCGATGGCCTGTTCGTCTTGCCGATTCAGTCGGCCGTCGACTTCGACGATGTTGCGTAAAAAACCGAGTATTTCGCGGGCCATCAGTTTGAAATTGCAGTCGCGATTTTCATTGGCAAATTCAGCCAGGGTCCGCGCCAGTTGCTCGATGGACAGTTCATCCAGGGTTGATTCGATATAGTTCGTGCCCGCCACGACGAACCTCGGGTCGTAACCCCATTCCCTGACGAAATAATCGCGGATGAGTTGGCGCCTGGACGCATCGAGGCGTCCGTCGACCTCGGCCACCTTCATGGCCAGTGGCACCAGCAGGTCGAACAGGCCGAGCGCCAGCACATCCAGTGGGGTATTGATAAAATTGGGCACCACGGTGACGCGGCTCTTGGCCGCGGATTTCAAATGCCGGGTGATACCGTACCAGGCGCCGCCGGTCACCACGCCAGCGGCGATCACCCAGCCGACTGGCGTCACCGCGGTGCCGATTCCGAGGGCCGCCAGAAAGCCGGTCGGGGCGAAAAATGTCGACGCCACCACGGACGACTTCGCGACCACCGCGGCGGTGGTTGCCACCCCAGCGACATCCCAGACCTGCGCCACCGTGTTTTTTACCCTCAAGGCGATATAGGCATCCTCGCCGATCGCGAGCTTCGCCTTGAAGTTCAAGGGCGCCGAAACGATGGTTTCGATATCCTCGAACCAGTTAACCCGATCTTCGTTTGTCACTGCGCCAGGTTCCAAAAATCCGGCGACAGTATACCAATTCCGTTCGGCTTCGAGGCATCACGAAGAGAGATGAGCAACAAAACTATGGAGTCAGGTCTTACCTTCCGCACGAGCCAGGATCGTTTCAAGTCCCGATGTCGGTTGTAAGGCCTGACCCTTTAATTTTCGCCGGCACCATTTTTCGTCTTCCGAATCGGCTTCGTTGGGTTAACTACCCAGACGAGAGGTATTTTTGTATGACGCAGGCATACTCGACCGGTGTTTCCTGCATCGGATAGTGCCCGCACGGACAGGTATGCGTCTCGAGATTGGGAAACCATTCGGTGAATAACGGTCCGGTCGCCTCCTTTCTGAGCAGTTCGTTGTCGTATTCCCCGAACACCACCAATATGGGCGTTTTCAGTCCTGCTACTTCGTCGGAAAAATCGGTTTTACCCCACATGTCGCAGTAGGCCTGCATGGCTCTGGTTGCAACCGTCGAGCGATTTAACGCAAGTTTGTGGCGCGCCCACTCCTTACCGTAGTGTTCGCTGGTCAGCCCTGCCATTCCCGCCTCGAAGGCTTCGTCATCCGTGGCCATGCTGACGAAGAAATTAAAGGTGTCTTCGTCGACACCCAGGCCGATCGCCGGGACGGGTGTGGTTGCGACCACTTTTTGCAATCTATCGGGAATATCCACCATCGCCCGTTGCACGACCAGCCCGGTCATCGAGTGGCCTATCAGTGAAAACCGGGACCATGACAGGGATTTTGCCAGATCAGCAATGTCCGCAACGACTTCCACCGCGGTGAATTCTCCGGTCAGATCTTTCGATCTTCCATAGCCGCGCACATCGGCAAACGCAAAAGTAAACTCGTCCTGGTTCAGGTAAGGCCGGATCGGATCGTTGGATGACGTATCCTGGGACCAGTCGTTGACGACGATAATTTTTTGCTCGCCGTGGCCAACAAGTTCGTGGTTGATGGTCATGTGTGCTCCCCCTGGTTAGGCGGTTGCTGAGTGCCAGGCTATGTTTGCCGGGCAGACTCCAGTTCGCCGAGTAGCGTTGCTGCCTGGTTTAAATCGATTTCATCGAAACCTTCTTGAAACCATTTGTACACCGGTTCGAGCGTCGTGTAGGCCTTGTTGCTGTCCCCGCAATGACGCCAGTAGCGGGCGAGGTCGAGTGCCGCGCGCAGCTCGAACAACTTTGCCGACTGATTGTCGGCCACCGTCAGCGCACTCCGGTACGACTCTAACACTTTCTCGGGTGATGCATTTTTTTTCTCCAGCGCGCGACTTCGTATGCGCAGCAATTCCGCCTCGTACCAGCGATCCCTGCCCGAATCGATTTCCTGCAACCCCCGATCGACGGATGCCAGCGCGGCTTCGGGATTTCCCAAACCGATGAAGGCTTCACCGAGGTGGCAGAGATTTAGCGGTTTCCAAAGGTGAAAGTTCATCCGGTCGAAGGCGTCTACGGTGCTCTGTAACAATTCGACCGATGACTGGTAATCACCGCTGAATAAAGTGCAGTGCCCTGCCAGCATGCGCGGCGCATGCTCCCATAACGCCATTGGGCTGCGCGCAACGATAGCGGTAATGGTGTCGGCGTGGCTTTCCAGAGATTTCGCGTCACGCAACACGGTACTGGTAAGCCCGGCACCAATCAGGTGTGCAAGCACGAGGGTTTGCGTGTGATCCAGTTCCAAAGCCCGCTCCAGGCCAGCCTCGGAATGCGCGCGTGCCTGCGCCGGGTAGCCACAGGTCGCCGATGCCAGTGCCTGGTAGCAATACGTAACCACCCGGTTGTCCTGACCGTAGGTCAATGCCGAATCCTGGTGCTCGACGCCGGTCAATTTGTCGGCCACCTGCTGCAATTTTTGCAGCGCCTCGGCCGGTCGTCCGTCCATGCTCATCACGGTCGCCATGCAGCGCTCGGCGGTTACCATGGCCAGCCGTGCATGTTGCTTCCCGGCGATGGCCAGAAATTCTTCGGCATACCGCATTGCCCTGGCCGTGAATCCGGAAGTGAACTCGGAACTCCAGCGAGTGTAGAGCGCCGGAAATATTTGCGGTGTATCTTTCAGGTTGCAGGCGACCTCGGACACCTTGGCGTAAATTTCATGGATCTCCGGGGCGGAATATCCCTTGACGGCAATGACCGGTGCGACGCTTTCCAACAGCAGATCCAGTTTCAGATTATCGTCGCGGGCTTCCGCATCGATGGTATCGATGGCCTTAAGGGCAGCCGAGAGATGACGGTAAGCTTCCACGTTGGCCGAACGTTGGTTCGCCTGTCTGCCTGCCTGATGCCAGTAATGAATCGCCGATTCGATCAGTCCTGCCGCGAAAAATTGATTGGCTGCAAACTCCGGTTGCTTTGCGATGACATCCGGAAAATTGCTTTCCAGGGTATTGGCGATGCTCGCGTGCAGCTGCTGTCTGCGGCTTTTCAGCAGGCTTGCGTAAGCCGTGTCCTGAATCAGCGCGTGTTTGAACGCGTACATCGCATCGGGCGGAGTGCCCCGTCTGAAAAGCAAATCCGCGTCGATCAAACTGGCAAGTCTGTCTTCGAGTTCGGCGTCGGGTAGTTGCGCGATCATCTGAATCAGTTCATGGCTGAATTCGCGCCCCAGTACCGCACCGATCTGGGCAATCTCCCTGGCGTCGGCCAGGCGGTCGAGTCGTGCCATCAACGAGTCCTGCAAGGTATTGGGAATCGACAGTTGCGGCAGCGGGCCGTCGAGTACGTAGCGGTCGTCTTCCTCCCTGATCAGTTCAGACTCCAGTACGGTTCGGGTGAGCTCCTCTATGAACAACGGGATCCCGTCCGTTTTATCGATTATCTGACGTGCGACGTCTTCCGGGAGCGGCTTGTTGGCGGTGAGATTCGATATCAGTTCGGCGCTGGTTTTATCCGGGAGTTTGTTCAGATTGATGCTGGTGACGTGAGCCTCACTTGTCCACGACGATTGAAAATCCGCTCTGGAGGTCAATACCAGTAAAATTCGGTGAGATTTAAGCTGCTCGATAAGCGAGTCGAGGTATTCGAACGTCGTCGGATCACTCCAGTGCAAGTCTTCGAAAATACATAAAACCGGTTGTTTACGCGCAAGTCCGAATAGCTGATCGCCCAGACTGCCAAGTATCCGATCTTTCAATTGCTCGGGAGACAGATCGATAGCGGGGTAGCGGTTTTCTGCCGGAATGGAAAGTAATGCGGCAAACAGAGGCGCAATCTCCGCGGGTTTGTCCGTTGCCTGGCCCAGCAACTCTTCGAGCAAGTTCAGTTTGACGGCATCGCTATCCTCGCGTTTGTAACCCATGGCGCGCTCGAGCCTGCTGGAAATAGGGTACAGCGCGCTGTTTTCGTGGTATTGCGAGCACTGATGGCGCAGGTTGAAATGCGGTTCGTCGTATAGTCTTTCTCTCAATGCCTGAATAATGCGGGACTTGCCGATCCCGGCATCACCGCTCATCAAGACAACCTGCCCATCCCCGTCTCGTGCCAGTCGCCAGCGACGCAGCAGGATTTCGAATTGCTCGTCGCGGCCTACCAGTGGCGACAGCTGATAAGCATGCGCGGCATCGAACCGGCTCTCGGATTCTTCGAGGCGAAGAACCTCAAAGACATTGACCGGCGCCGAGATCCCCTTGAGTTCGAAATTTCCAAGATCTTTATAGGCAAACAAACCGCCCAGAATGTCACGGGTGGCCGGAGCAATGATAATACTGTCCGGCGCCGCCAGACCTTGCAGCCTTGCGGCCAGATTCGGCGTTTCGCCCAACGCCGTGCTTTCCTGTGCCGCACCCTCGCCGACAATATCGCCAACCACCACGTTGCCGGTTGCGATACCGATGCGAACCTCGAGCCGAATATCCTTTTCTTCACCGATCCCGCCACGCATCGAATGCATTGCCTCGATAACGTCGAGCCCGGTGCGCACGGCGCGTTCGGCATCGTCCTCGTGGGCCCGGGGGTAGCCGAAATACACCAGCAAACCGTCCCCCAGGTAGCGGGCAATATATCCATCGAGACGTTTGATCGCTGTGGTACAGATTTCCTGGTAAGCGGTTATCAGTTCGCGAAATTCTTCCGGATCCATCCTGCTCGATAACTCGGTCGAACCGACGAGGTCGCAAAACATGACGGTGA
The DNA here is from genome assembly GCA_041569645.1 of Gammaproteobacteria bacterium. Classification (GTDB taxonomy): domain Bacteria; phylum Pseudomonadota; class Gammaproteobacteria. The sequence continues at coordinate 4,907 of JBFFXR010000080.1, read as the reverse complement.
GTTGACGTCGTTCGGCATCGCCTTTGGGTTTAGGCGGCGCGGTTGCTTCTGAATCTTCGCGATTCAGGAATTCAATCGCATTGAGAATCGACTTTCGGTGGCCGAGTGAAACGATGCCGATTTCTTTCAGGTCATCGTTGGTCAATTGGGGCAGGAGATGAGCGTCGATGTCGTTATCGATAAAATTAGCGGCATACTGATCGAGCCCCAGTTTCGCTAACAGTTCAGGAACATCAATGCGCATCAACAATATTCTCGACGTTAGCGGATATGCAGTGTAACAAAGGAATGATCGGGAAGGTTTTCTGAAATTTGGATACTCGACAATTGAGCAATCGTGCCGCGAGGTTCGGCTACGAATTCAAAGCGGCCAGTAAAGGGGACGGAGGGATTAAGGTTTAATCCCTCCGTCCCCCTTTTATCCACATGATTGCCGCGGGACGATTCATGGAAGAACAGGAGGCGATCGTGAACAAGGGTTTTCTGAACCCGGTCGGCGAAAATTTAAATGAAGGAAGGTTAAGAGGGGGCGGTGAAAAATGCAGGCTAACGGATTGCCGTTGGCAGCCTCGGTGATTCGCAGCCAGCTGCCGTCGCAGGCGATGCGGCGGGCGGTGTCCGGCGCGAGGCGCTGCCCGCCTTCGCGCCGCGCGCGGCCGTCGACGTTTCCGGCCAACGTTACCGCGGTAACGTGCACGACGATCGGGTAGTGCTCGGCCGATGACAGCGCTTCACCGCCGAGGGGCAGCGTGGTTTCGGTTATCGTCGAGAGCGCGTCGGCGTGCCGCCTTCGGCCGATGCCGCAGTGCCGGCTAACCTGCCGGAGGCGAGGTCGTGGCGCCCGAAACCTCGATGCGGGAAAGCGCGATGTGAAAACGCCCGTCCGCGACCCATGCGTCGATATCGAAGCCCATCAGGTCGGCATAGGATTTGACCAGCGACAGGCCGATGCCCGCGTGGCGGCCGGTTTCGCGGGCCGTGTCTTTCCGCCAGAAGCGCTGAAAGACGTGGTCGATGTCCTCGGCCGTCAGCGGAATGGCCATCGGATTATGGATCTCGAGGCGGCAGTAACCGCCGTCGGCGTCGATTTCGATGCCCAGGTTTGCGCCGTTGGGACTGTGCGAGACGGCGTTGGACAACAGGTTTTGCAGGATCAGCTCCAGCCACTGCGGGTCGGCGACCACGACCGGCGGCGCGTTCGCCGGCGGATCGATGCGGATGGCTCTGCTTTCGCATTCGGCGGCCAGACTCGCGCGAATCTCGTCGAGCAACTTGCCCAGGTCGACGTCGCCGACGACGATTTCGATGTTGCCTTCCTCGCTGCGGCAAAGGTAGAGCAGGTTCTCGATCAGCCGGTCCAGGTGCTGCGCGGATTCATGGATGTCGCCGAAGTAGGTGCGGATATCCTTTTCATCCGGCCAGCGCAAACCCACTTCGGCGAGCGAGCGAATTTCGGCTACCGGCGTGCGCAACTCGTGGGCGACGTCGGAGGAAAACTGGCGTTCGCGGATGAAGGCTTTTTCGATTTCGTCCAGCACCAGGTTGAACTGGCTTGCGATCGGCTCGATTTCGATCGGCTGGCCCCGATCGGTAACCCTGTGGTCCATGGTTTGCGGTGTGATGGCGCCGATTTCGTCCTTCATTCTGATCAGCGGGCGCAAGCCGGCGCGGGTCAGCCGCGGCACGCTGACGACGACCGCCAGCAGGATGATCAGGGTGATGCCGATGATGAACAGGTGAAAGTGTTGCCGGATTCGATCGAGCGATTCGCGTTCGCGGCTGAACCGGACGATGGCGCGCGGACGGTCCTGCAACGGGATTTGGTCCTCGAGCAAGTCCTCCAGCAATTCATCCTCGTTTTCGATCTGGACGATGAACTTGATCGCCACCCGCCGCCCCATGCGCCCATCGGGTAAGCGCAGGTCCGTGAAGACGACTTCGTCGGACTGGTCTTCGAAACCGAAACCGGGGAATCGATGGCCCGTGGGCGCGGCCCTGTCGGGCTGGTCCGCCGACCGGAGGGCGGGATTTTCGTCGAAGCTGTGCGAGCGTTCCAGCAAGCTGCCGTCGCCGAGGAACAATTCGAAGTATTGCGGCTCTGCCGGCGCCTCGAATTCGGGCATGAATTCGTCGGCGAAATCGAGTTCGACTTCGCTGCCGTCGAACTTGGTCAGCGTCACCAGCGCGCGCGCCCTCGCTTCCATCGCGGTATCGAACTGCTCGGTGAGCCACCGGGTAACGGCAAAGTCGATCGCGACCTGGCCCAGCGCGAGGATCAGGCCGATACTGATAATGATCGTGACGGTGATGGTTTTGCTGATCGATCGCATACGGCTCGGCCTTACTCGATGAAATAGCCGAAACCGCGCCGGGTCTTGATCAGGCCGTCGATCTTTTCGGCGCGAAGTTTCTTGCGCAAGCCGCTGATGTGTACCTCGATCGCGTTGCGCGAGGAATAGCTGTTGGCGTCGTTGATCTGGTTGAGCAGCGTCTCCGGGGCGATAACGCGGCCGCGATTGAATGCCAGGTATTCGAGAATGCTCATTTCGCTCGGGGTGAAGTCGAAGCATTCGGCGCCGTGGTAGGCGAGGTGCAGCGAGGTGTCGACCCGGATCGGGCCCAGGTCGATGATCGGCGTCTTCTGTTTGAAGCGCCGGCGGACGAGCGCCTGGATCCGCGCATGCAGTTCGTCGAACGAGAAGGGCTTGACCAGGTAGTCGTCGGCGCCCTGTTGCAGGCCGGCGATGCGGTCGCGGGTCTGGTCGCGGGCGGACAGTATCAGGACCTCGGTGTTGCACTTCGATGCCCTGACGTCGCGCAGCACCTCGAGCCCGGATTTCCGGGGCAGCATCAGGTCGAGCACGATGACGTCGTAGTCGCCGTGCATGGCGAAGGCGGTGCCCTGTTCGCCATCGGCGGCGATGTCGACTACGTAACCGAGCCTGCGTAACCCGGCGCGCAGCGATTTTTGTAGCTTCTTCGAATCTTCGACGACGAGAATTTTCATGGACCCGTTTTATATCCGCAATCTTAAGATTGGCTTAAGGTGGCCGTATAAAAAGCGAAAATATCGCGTTAGTCGAGATTTTTCGATCGTCGGCCTTTTTTTGAAATACCCGGGCGTTGCCGCCATGGAAGTTGACGTGAAGTGGATGCTCGATTGTCGCGATATCGCCGATTTGATTGCGAATCTTAAAGGTATCTTAAGATTCGAATCGTAGGCTTGCGATCGAGCCCATTCGAAGGAACTGTTTACGATGAAGAAAAAATGTAATGCGGTGCTGAGGGTTTGCCTGGCTGGCAGTCTGGCATTGTCATCGCAGACCCTGCATGCGGAAAATCCGGATCTTTACGAGCTCAGCTTTCGGGGCAACATCGTCGGCTCCCACGGCAAGCCGACCAACGATGTGCTCGGGGTCGGGCTCACCGTGTACCGCAAGCTTTCGGAGGACTGGTACCTGGGCATCAACCTAGATCACTCACCGGAATTCGATTTCGAAACGCCGGGCGACCTGCTCGGCATAGACACCGCGAGCGAAGTGGACGCGATCGGCACGATGATCACGATCACCGCGGTCGCCGAGCGGCGATTCGAACTCGAAGCGCAAGGCTGGACCGGCTTCTGGAGCCTGGGCGGGGGAATCAACGAGGTCGACCTCGACGATGCGGATGGGCCGATCAAGGGCGGCGGCTCTTATGACATCGAAACCAGCGTGGATACCGAGCTCGTGCTGGTGGCCAACGCCGGCTGGATTCAGCAAATCAACCGGCAGTGGTCCGCGCGCTATGCGTTTACCTACGAATACCATATTGCCGAGTGGGAGTTTCGCGACAGGATCTCGGGCGCCGAGGATACGATCGATGACTACGATCTTTACGGATTGCGAATCGGGCTCGACTATCGTTTCGAGTAATCCGGAATGACTCGGCCGTCGTCGCGAGCACGTCGGCGCGGCGTTGCGTATGCCTGTTCTCGCCTGCGGACGTTACCGCGGTAACGTCTTCACTGACGGCTTCGTCCGCTTCAGCGCGTTGCGCTTCCATGACGGCTTCGAGTGCCTCGAGGACGACCGCGCCTGCCTCGGCCGGCAGCCGGGCGCGGATGACGAGGCAGCCATCATCGTCGCGGTAATAAGTCAGTTCGCGAGCGGCATGGCGGGCCATGGCTTGTTCGCACTCGGCGAGCCGGCCGGCGCGGTTATTTCCGAGTCGGGCTCATGGTGCCCCGTAACGCTCAACCCACGCGCCTTAGTATCCGATCCAGCATCCGGTCGCTCAGCACGCGCTTGAGCCCGGCGAAGAAGTAGGTCGGCACGGTCACCGGGTAGCGTATCTTGGGTCGTTTGCTCTCGAGCGCGTGCACCACGCGTTTCAGTACGGCCTCCGGCGGCAGCGTGAACGGCGGCTCGTTGCCGCTCGCCTCGAAGCGCTCGATCATCTTGCGGTAGCGCTCGCGATGCACGCTGTCTTCGACCACGATGTGTTGCTTGAAGGCGCGGTAGGCATTTTCCCGAAAGCGGCTTTCGACCGGCCCGGGCTCGATCAGGCTGACGTGGATGTCCGTCCCGGCGAGCTCCAGGCGCAGGGTGTCGCTGAACCCCTCGATGGCATACTTGCTGGCGTTGTACGCGCCGCGCATCGGCATGGCGACGAATCCGAGGATCGAACTGTTTTGAATGATGCGGCCGTAGCCCTGGGCGCGCATGACGGGTATGAGGCGATTGCTCAACTCGATCCAGCCGAATACGTTGGTCTCGAATTGCCGGCGGATTGCCTCGCGGCTGAGATCTTCGACGGCGCCGGGCTGGCCGTAGGCGCCGTTATTGAACAGGGCGTAGAGCTGCCCGCCGGTGCGCTTCAGTACCTGTTCGACGGCCGCAGCGATGCTTGCGGAATCGGCGTAGTCG
>JBFFXR010000079.1:0-12588 GCA_041569645.1 Gammaproteobacteria bacterium | reverse complement strand
TCGGCCATGCAGTGGTAGTGCAGGTAGGAGCCGAGGCCCGAGAACGAAGCCGTGCTGTTGACGCCTTCCATCAGCATGTAATACGTATCCCGGTAACGAACCGAAATGCAGCCGGCAATTACGTCGTCGCCTGCCTGCATCAATATACAGCTAGTCTGTGCATTGATTGAACTGGATATCGTGTCGAAACTGGAAAACGCTTTGAAGATAAACGGTGACTCCAGCCAGGAATCGCCGCCAAAACGAGCTCGCTGCAGACCCTTGATCTGATCGAGCACGAAATCGAGTTCCGCATGCCTTACCTCGATCTCACCGGAATTGATTTTCTTGCCAATTTTTCGCAGGTTTTCCTTGATATTCTTGGGCAAAAACCGATACAGGCTGTCGCGATTTTCGTAATTTACCGCCGATCGATCCAGAACGTAAGCCGGGTCACTTTGTTGTAGGGGCAAGTCAGCGCATGCCGGATCGTCACCGGAGATGTCATCGAGAACCGTGCCTTTTGGCAGATCGAGATAAAGCTGCCTGAGCGCGTCGACGGCCTGCGGCAAGGCAAATCCGCGATTGCGCTCGAGGAAGGGCGAGCCGATGAAGCGGAGGCTGCCGTCGGATCGGTTGCGTTGCAACGGAAGCATGGCGCCGGGGCTATCCGCATCGTCCGTCAGCGCGTGCAGCGCGAATTCGGATGAATCCAGAAAATTGATCCGCATCGCCCACTCGTCATACAGATTGGCCGGATCGACCAGTTTTTTCCACACGGTTTCCGCGCTGACGGCATCGCCAATGATCTCGGATTCAAACATGGGTATTAATCGGTCTGGATGGAACCATGCGGCCCGCGTGTCGCGACGATCAGGCTAGAGACGCCGAAGTATAAACGCTATAGCGGTCATGGCGTAGCAGTCCGTTACTGAAAAACGGTGACAGTTATCTTCGTTACGGTGCGGAAACACGGTAACTATCACCATGATTCATGACTCCGGTCAGGTTCGAGGCAGCTTGTTCTCCGGGTCGTAGAGCGGCCGGTAGCCGACCGCGGCGACGCGCAGCGTGAAGGCCTCGCCGAGGTAATCGGTCAACAGCTCGCGGCCTTCCTCGCAGTAATCGTGCGGCAGGCAGCCGAGGCCGATGTTTTTGCTCAGACTCGGGCCGAAAGCGATGCTCGGCAGGTACGAGCGCCGGCCTTTCGAATCGATCGGCACCGCGCCGTTTTCGGAGTCGATCAGCGGCAGCTGGCCGACGGGGTAACGCGCGACGCCATTCGAGTCGACGTTATCGTCCATCACCAGCGTGCACAGGTAAGCCGCCTACTGGATGACGACGCGCTTGCCGGCAAAGGCCTCGATCACGGTCAGGTCGCGTTCGCGCAGGCCGGCGCCGAGCGCGTCGAGTATCTCGGCTTGGTGACGATAGGCGGCGTGCCGATCATTGGGCGCAAAGACCAGCAGCACGCGTTTTTTCCACGCGAGTTCCCGCATCAGGCGGTCGGCGTCGACGGCCTGCGCGGACGTCATTGCGAGCATCGATGCCACTAACAAATAACCAAGCTTCATGCGAATTCAGGTCCCTCGCTACCGCCTGGACTACATGCGCAGCGCGCGACCAGATCGTTCAATCGAAATGTCGGCCTGATCCCGGGGCGATCGGACTACCCGACCGATTCGCGAGTGCGCGGCGCGTGGCGCATTCCGGGATTATTGCGATCCTTCCGGTTGCGGCATCGTTCGGGACAGCGGTTGGTAGCTTCCGGTGAACCAACCCGTCCAGCCCGGTTGCGGCGACAGGCTGACCGGCTTGATGTCGCCGAGGCTGCAACCCTGGCGCAGGCGTCGCTGGATGAACGACCGGTTGGAATCGGCTGAAATATTGAACACCCGAACCGGCGCCAGTTGCCCGAGATCGCGGCACAACCGGTAGTGCGGATTTTCGCACAGCAGATCGTCGAGCCGCGCGCCGAGCGCGGCCGGAACCTCGCCACGGACCTCGAGGTACAGCGTGTAGCCCAAGCGGTCGACGGTTTTGTCCGGCGCGAGCATCGAGAATACCGACTCGACGCGCTGCTGTTCGAGCAGGCGCCGCAGCCGGTCGCCGACAAAGCTGTCCGACAGCTTCTCGCCGCGATAGTCTGATATCGAATCTTCCTTGCCGATGAATTCGATCGTCGGCGTTTGCTTCAGCTTGCCCGTCACCAGGACGCGGTCCTGCAACTGATAGCGGTACAGGCCCGCGGCCGTCGTCACGACGACGCGGTAGGTTTCCCCTTCGACTAGCTCGTCGGCCAGCCGCGGGCTGCCGTCGTCGCGCAGAAATTCGAGGAAATGCGAATCGACCGCGAGAACCTTGTGCGCTCGCTCTCCGGCGTCGTCGAACAGCGGAATCGAGACCGCTGCCTCGGTCGCGAGCAAGCCTTTTTCCTGGAATTCGGTGCGCGGAAACAACGACTCGAGTTCGCGCAGCGCGCCGGCAGCGTGCGCGCTGCCCCAGCAGCTGATCAGCCGCAGACCGGGCCACAGGGCCTCGTATGACTCGCAGCCGGTGCGGCGCAAATAGGCGATCCGGTCGCGATCCGCGCGCAGCTTGTCGAGATCCCGCAACAGCTCGTCCCAGCGGCCGGGCAAGTCCTCGAGCAACAAGCTCAGGTAGCTCGGGTGCCAGACCGATACTAGGCGCAAATCGCCGCACGCGAGCAGGTGCAGGAGCTGGCGGTAGCGGAACGCGTCGATATCCGCATTCCGGTCGAGACCCGGCGGCAGCGCGAGCAGCCGCCGCGCGATGGCTCGCGACCAGTTGCCCAGGTAGGCGCTGTCGTCGTCGAAGCCCACCGGCAGTGCATATTGCTCGCCGGTCGCCGGCTCGAAGCGTGGCGAGACCGACCAGAATGCCCGTCCGGACTTGATCCCGGGGCGCCTTGCCATCAGGTCGTAAATCCACGGCGCAATCGCCCGACCGAGCTGCCGTCGGTAGGCGCGGGTATACGGAATCAGCTTGCGCGCGGCGGACGAACCGCTGCTCGGCAACAGTCGCGTCGCCCGCTGGCGGGTCAGTACCGCTTCATTACCCCGCGCGACCGACGCGATCATTGCCGCCAGGCTGTCGTAGGTCTGCAGCGGCACGCGGGCCTGGAATTCGCGCGGGTCGTCGATCGTTGCGAAGCGATGCCGGCGGCCGAACTCGGTTGCCTGGTTTTGCGCCAGCATCTCGCGAAGGATTTTTTCCTGCGCCCTGCGCGGGTGCTCGATCGCGCGACCAAAACGGGCCGCGGAAGCCTTGCACGACAACTGCCAGGCACTATTGAGCAGCCACGGAGTCATTCGCCGCTGGCCCGGCGGTTGTCGCCCGGCGGGTGGCGCGCGAACACCATGCGTCGACCGGCGGGCGTCAGGTTCCGGTCGGAGATTTCCGCTAGGCAAACGAGTTCGTCGCCGTGCTTCCAGCCCGGGTTGGCGCGCTCGAAGTAGCGCACGTGGGGATCGGACCGGCGAGATTCCGGCAGCGCAGCCAGCGAGGCGCGAAGCACCTGCGGCCGCGGAAACACGACGGTACCGCGGTTTGCGTCGAACCACTTGCCGAATTTTTTCGCTGCCAGGTGCTGCAGCAGTTCCTGCTGCTCGGGCGGCGTTTGCCGGTCGTGGCGGGGATAGAATTCCTTCCAGAAAACTGGCAGAAATCGATAAGTCCTGAACCCCGAGACGATCAGCAACCAGTATTGCCGGTCGGTTCGATAGCCGGCGCCCGTCTCCCGGACCGCTCTGATCCAGCTCCTCGGCAGTTCGAGGCTGGCTCGCGCGTCGGGCGCGATGATGGTGTCGCCGGAGTAGACGATCCCCAGCCTCTCATCCCGATAGCGCGTGGTGTAGTAGAGAAAGGTCGAAAACCCGTATAACTCGCCGTGCTCCCGGATCAGGATGACGCGGTTTTTTTCGTTCAGGTCCGCGTCGAATGTCTCGCGCTCGACGCCGGCAAAGTTTTTCCGCAGCAGCGCGAACATCTGCTCGCGGTCGGCGGCCGTCAAACGAAGCGTGGGGAGGCATTCGCTCTTCACAGCAGGGCGACCTCCGGATGGGCGATCGCGTCGCGCGGATCGGGTGCGTCGGATGCCGGCCGGTCGCGCCAGTGCACCCCGTAGAGCGTGCTGCCGTAGAGCTGGTGGCGAAATTCCCGACGCAACAGGTCGTGGCAGGGGTGTCGCTGGCAAAAACCGATCGCCAGGTAAGCGATGCCCCGCGACCGCGCCAGACGCTTCGCTTCGTCGATCATCGCGACCAGCCGATCGCGGTCGGGTTCGGGCATCGCGAAATGCGAAAGAAACGCCATCGGCAGGACGTGGGGCGCGCGCGGGTAGCGCGGCTTGCCCAGGCACGCGCGGCCGAGATTCAGCAGCGGGCGCGCGAGGTCGAGCCATTGCGCGTAGGAGCGGACGACCGTTTGCTTGAAAGCCCGCTGATCCCACAGCGCGAGGCAGGCGATGATCCGGCCATGCTCGCGCATCACGATGAAATCGGTGGTTGCGAGACCCGGACTGCGCGACGGCGAGCGCAAATCCTGCTCGGAGTAAACGTGGGCGAACTGGAAGTCGCGATTGTAGCGGTTCAGCAGGGCGACGATCTCGGGCAGATCGTCGGGAGCGGCGCAGCTGACCGCGTCGCCAGCCGACTTGCCGTCGGTCGTCAGGATGAAAGTCGACAGTTCCGCGAGCGGTTGGTAACGCGGCAGGCTTTTGAGCCCCTTTTGCAACAGCCGCCGGGCGGGCAGGTTGTCGGCGGCGATGCTGGTCAGGTCGAAGGGCAACTCGGCTGCGTCGCGGGTCGCGAGAATCCCCTCGTAGCCGGCCGCCAGGCGCTTCAGGCCGTGACGGTTCTCGGCGGCACGCAAATTCCCGAGGTAACCGACCCGGCAGATCCGGCCGCGATAATAAACTTCCCGCACCGCGCGGCTGCCCATGCCGACGATGCTATCGTCGGTCCGGTCGCGCACCAGGACGATGGCGTGGCGGTAGCCCTCGACCCGGGCGGCCGCGTCCGGGCTCGGCGCGCGCTCCAGCGTGATTCGCAACCGCTCGCCCATCGGCCGCTGTGCGAGCAGGCGGCAGATTTCCGGGTCGTCGCGCGCCGTCGCCCGGGTTACGTAAAATTCACGCACGGTTCAACGCCCGGCCGCGCCGGCAAGATATCGCCCCGCCAGTTGTCGTCGCCGAGCGGTAGCCCGTGCCGGCCCGAGACGTCGACCTGGTGCATCAGGTTGATGGCGAGATAGTTAAGCAGCATCCACGGATCGCGGCGGTTGACGGGTCGCCGCGCCCGCCTGAGGATGTTTTTCCACGCGTAGAATTCGGCGCGCGCGTCGGCGCAAAGCGACGCCAGCCGGGCCGGGCTCATGTTGGCGGGATAAAACGGCACGTCGCCGTAGCGGTAGTCGTCGTCGAGCCACCAGGCCGGATGGCACAGGCGGTTCTCGCGCCTGAGGCGCTCGAACAGCGGCGTCCCGGGGAACGGCGTAATGTGATTGAAGGCCGCGATGAACAGGCCCTGATCGACGGCGAACTCGATGGTTCGGGCGAAGCTCGCCTCGGTATCGTGGTCGTAGCCGAAAACAAAGGTGCCGTAAAGCCGCAGGCCGTGCCGCTGAAAATTGCGGATCGCCTCGGCCGGACCGCCGCGCATCAGGTTGAACCCCTTGTGCATGGTTTTCAGGTTACCTCGATCGAGGCTTTCGAGGCCGACCAGCACGCCCTGGCAACCGCTGCGTTTCATCAACGCCAGCGCTTCGTCGTCATAGGCGACGCTGATGTCGCACTGGCTCACCCAGCGAATGTTGAGCGGAATCAGCGCGCGCATCAGTTCGCGCGCGGCGTCGAGGTTCGAGGTCAGGTTGTCGTCGACGAAAAATACCATCTGCCCGGGCTTTTTGACGCGCCGGACCTCGTCGACGACGCGGTCGATCGGGCGGCAGCGATGCGTGGCCTCGTAGGCGGACTGGATCGCGCAAAAATCGCAGACGAACTTGCAGCCCCGGGAAAACTCGACGAGCTGGATCGGCAGGTAGCGCTTGCCGCGAAAGATCCGCCGGTCGGGTGCCGTCAGCAGCCGGTCGATTCGGCCCGGGGCGCGATACTCCGGTTTGGGTACGCCATGGCGATAATCGTCGATCAATGCCGGAAAGGTCTCTTCGGCCTCGCCGATGACGATCGACTCGCAGTATTGCCGCACTTCGTCCGGGCAGAGTGTCGCGTGAAATCCGCCCATCGCGACCGGGATGCCGCGACCGCGGTATTCACTCGCGATCTGGTAGGCGCGTCGGGCGGTGTAGGTTTCGACGCTGATCGCGACCAGGTCGGTCGGCTCGTCGTAGGGGATGGCTTCGAGACGGTCGTCGTAAAACCTGACTTCGATACCGCGCGGCGCCAGCGCCGCCAGCATGGCCGGCGGCAGCGGTTGCATCTTCCAGGTCGACGGGTAGCGCCGGCTCCCGGCGCGGCGGCCGACGCAGGGATGAATCAGCGTGAGTCGAAAAGCGCGCGCGGTCATGCTATTCGCTCCCGGCGCCGATCAGCGCGGCCGGCCACGCGCAGTTGTAGAAGCGGTCGAGCCGGTTGGCATAGTAGCGGTAGCCGAAATTCGTCAGCAGCGCGATGTGCGGCGGCGCCGCCGAGCCGAGCAGGCGCGTCGCAATCGCGCCGAGGCCGTAGGCCTTTTTCCACGCCAGCGACGTGCCCGCTTGCAGTTCCTCGACCGACATGTTCTTCGGCTGGAAAACCGCGTGCTGGCCGTCGTAGTGCTCCCAGTCGAAATCGATGATCCGGTTCTGCCCGAGCAGCCGATCGTAGAACGGTGTGCCCGGAAACGGCGTCGCGATCGCGAAACGCGGCAGGTCGATCCTCGCGTCGATCGCAAACTGCGCGGTTTGCTCGAAAATACCGGGCTCGTCCTCGTCGAGTCCGAACACGAAACAACCTTGCAGCGCGATGTTGCGCTGATGCAATTTGCGCACGACCTCGGCATAGTTCTCCGGCTGGTTGAATCCCTTGCGCACCGATTTGAGATTCTTCCGGTTGATTGATTCGAGGCCCATCAGCAGACCGCGGCAGCCGCTTTCCGCGGCCGCGTCTAGCAGCAACTCGTCGTTGCAGATGAGCGTCGTCGACAGGCCGAACCACTGAATACCGAGCGGCTTGAGCGCCGCGAACAACGCCAACGCGTAGTCGCGATCGGAGGTCAGGTTCAGGTCGACGAATATCGCCCGCCGGGTCTTCAGGCGGCGCATGTCGGCGACGATTTCGTCGACTGGCTTTTGCAGCGGCCGCGAACCCCAGGCGCTCGGCGCGACGCAGAATTCACAGGCGAAGATGCAGCTGCGCGTGGCTTCGAAGACGTGGTGAGTCAGGTATTTGAATCGCGGCAGCACGCCGCGCTCCGGCAACGGGTAGCCGCCGAGCGCGAAATCGGGCGCCTGCGTGTAGCGGGGCTTGAGGTCGCCGGTGACATAATCGCGCAGCAGCCGCGGCCACTCCTGTTCGGCATAGCCGACGACGATGCTATCGGCCCGCGCCTGGGCTTCGTCCGGCTGCAGCGTGACGTGCGGCCCGCCGAGCACCACGGTCTTGCCCGCGCGCCGGTACCGCGCGGCCAGTTCGTAGGCGCGCTCCGCGGTTCCGGTAATCACCGTGATCCCGACCAGGTCGGCGTCGATCCGCTCCGGTATCGCCTCGATGCCTTCATCGTAACAGACGACCTCGGCGTCGAGTTCGCGCGGCACCAGGGATACCAGCGTCGGGAAAGTCAGCGGCATGTAGCGCAGCGACTGCTTGAAGATACCGCCGTGTTTACGATAGAGCGGCCCCTTCGGGCTGAGCAGCGCGATGCGAAGTTTGCCACTCGCCGGGTTTGCTTGGAATTTTGCGTTCATGAGCCGGCCTCGTCCGGGAGTCGTCGAACCGCGGGGGAAATTCGCGCGCCTGCCGCCGGCGCCACCGAGTATTGCCACCAGCGAGCGCCCCCCCAGGCCAGCAGGTAACCGGCCGCCAGGTCGAGCAGGTTGTGCTCGTGGATCAGCAGCGTCGAGGCGGCGATCGCCAGTGCCCAGGCGTGGAACAGGATAGCCACGAGCGGCCGCCTGCCGGTCGAGTAAACGAACGCCATGGTCGCGGCAAAGCACAAATGCAGCGACGGCAGCTCGTTGTTCTTCAGATTGACCAGGTCGGCGATCCGGTAGGCGATCGGCAGGCTCGCTGGATTCTGGGTTGCCGGGAAATTGGTTTCGACCGGGAAGGCCAGGAATATGCAAAAGCCGATCAGCGTTTGCGCGCACAGGACCTCGAGCAGCCGGCGCATCGGTTGCGGTTGGCGAACGATGAAAATCGAAAGCAGCATCATCGGCCCGACCGACAGGTAGACAACCGCCATCGCCGGCACCAAGGGAATGCGTTTTTCGAACTCGAAGCCGACGTAGAAGCGATAGTCGAGTAAATCGGCGAGATAGGCCGCGGCGCCGTAGAAGCTGTAGAAGAACAGCAGGAAGATCGCCACCATCTTCAGTGACGCGCGCCATTCGTCGCGATTCGGCAACGTAAAAACGGGCGTGCTGTGCGGATGCGTTCGCATGACGTCAGGCCAGGGGGCTCGGCTCGGGCTCGGTGCAGGGCCTGGGGCCGAGCCAGAGTCGCAGGTATTGCCACCAGTAAGACGTTGGCGGCTCACTGTGCCGACCCGCGCGCGGCAATTCCTGCCAGTGCAGGCGGGGCTGCTGGTGATGCACGAGGTCCCACTGGCCGTTGAGAAAAATCCAGCCCATCGGGCGGCTGACGCGCAGGTTAAGCGCGCCGTTGATCACGTCGCGCGGCGTGAACGCGTGGGTCACGTACTGGCGTGTCGACCAGTTGAACCAGGCGGCGACGTAGGCGATCGCAACGGCCAGCCAGTCGAGCCGCAGCAGGTAGTACAGCGCGGCCCAGAAAAGCACGCCCAGCGCGACGTCGACGCGAATCGATCGAATGGTTTGCGGGTGCAACAGGTCGGGGTTGAAGACGATCGAAGAAGACTTGGCCCGCTGCCAGGGCCGGGTCCGGAACAGGCCCGGCACCAGCGCCAGCAGTACCGAGCCAAGCGGGATGATGGGCGGGTAGATGCCGATCAATATGCTGTACCACTGCGAAAACTTGACCAGCAGGTTGTCGCGCGGGTAGTAGTAATCGAACAGCTCGTGATCGGTGCGGTTGAATCGATGGTGTACGCCGTGCGCCGAGTACATCAGGGTAAACGAGACCGGGAAAAGCCACGACAGCGCGGTGCCGGCGAGACGATTGACGCGCCGGTCCGAGTGCAGGTTGTCGTGCATGGCTTCGTGCATCATCGCGTAATTCGTCAGTCCGAGAAACGCGAAGGCGATGATCGCAAGCGCGAACCCGACGCCCTGCGAATGTGACGCCAGCCACAGCAGCGCCGGTAGCGCGGTCAGCAGGAAAGCGCTGATCAGCAGGTTCTGTCGGTCGTAGTCACGCACGCTTCTTGCTGATCCTGCCGGCGACGACGCCGACGACGAGCCCGACGACCACGGCGATCGCGCTGAAGGTCACGAGCTGACCCTGGACCGCGCCGAGTATCGGATTGTCGAAGGGATTCGCGGAAAAGTTGAGCTGCGCGACCTTCCAGACGTCGTCTTCGCGGACCAGCGTGACGTTCCATTTGGTATCCATCTGCATGGTGTCGCCGGTCGGGAAGGTGTAGGTATCGACCGATCTGCCGTCGGCGATCGCCGTGTCGCCGAAGAAACGCGCCGGCGCGGCAACCTCGGCGCGGGTCTGGTAATCCGACAGCAGGGCGTTGGAGTCGCCGAGCACCTTGTCGTAGTACTCGCCGATCGCGTCGACGCCGCGCGTCACCTCGGCATTGACAAAAGTGACCACGACGTCATCGCGCAGCAGCGGCTTGACTTTGTCGATGTCGCCCTCGTTGAGGGCGGCCTCGACCGTCGCCAGGTACTGCAAGAACAGCTCGCGATCGGCGGCATGCGGATCGTCCTGGGCGAAGGTGGGCGCCGACAGGGCCGCGAGCGACAGCGCCGCAACTATGGCTGGGAAACGTTTCATCTATTTTTCTCCTCGGGCAACGATGTAGTTCAACAGTCGGTAAAGGTAGCCGCTCAATTCGGGGGTGCGCATGAAGTGGTCGCAACCCCAGATCGGGAAAATGTGGCCCGGCAAGTCGAGCGCGTCTACCAGGGGGATGAAGCCGTCGTTGGGTCCCAGCGCCAGGGTTTGTTCGTAGCGGTGGATGATCGCCTTGTTGACGTGGCTGCGAATCGGCATCGGCACGACGTTAACAACTTCGAGGTCGTTTGGCCATTGGCGGTTTTGCCAGAGGGCCTGGTCGGTGCGCATTTCGCTGAGCGCCTCGTAGTCGACGCCGAACAGGCGGCAGAGCAGGGCCGAAAACAGGCGATGCGCGGGCGTGCTGAACTTGCCGTCGACGAAGGGGACGCCCTTGTGGATGCCCGAAATGCTGACCCAGCCCCGGATCGACGTAGGCTTGGCATTCTCCTGCAGGTATTTGCGCACCTCGCAGGCGCCCCGGCTGATCGAAATCAGCCAGACTTTCGCCGCGGTCTCGCGTTGCAGATCGGCTTTCAGCCGCTCCGCGTTGCTCGCGATGCTGCCGGTGCTCTTCGAGTCGACAACGTGGACATCGAAGCCGAAGCGCGCGGCAACTTCGCCGATCAGCGAGCCGTCGGTACCGATTTCGGGGTGGCCCCGGTGAAACATGCCGGGCACGATGTACAGCTTTATTCCGCCGTCGACAGGCACCGGAGTCACGGGTTGATTGCTGATCTCGTCGATAACCGCGCCGTGTTCGGATAGCAGCAGGGACTCGTAGAGGCAACGGGTCGCGAGTTCGACCGATTCCTGCTTCGCGATCGCCAACACCCGCGCCGGCGAAAGCGGTTTTTCAAGGTCCGCGATGTAGGTCCGGGCGTGACGCGACAGCGCCACCTCGTCGGAGATCGGCGCGGCGAAAAAGGCTCGCCGAATTCTTCCGTTCATGTCAGCCCGACTCGCCGCGATGGTGCGGACCGAGCACCGGCGTTTTCGGCAGCTCGCCCCAGTACTCGAAAAACGACGCGAGGGCATCGTCGACGCCGTCAACGAGCGCACCCCGGTGCGGGCGCATATTGGCGATGATTCGTAAATCCGGCGCGAGGTAGTTTTTCAGCAGCCGCGCGGCGATCCCGAGCGCCAGCGAATCGACCCCGGATTTCGCCCAGGACCGGTCGGGATCGCCTTCCTTGAGCGCGACGATGTACAGCTCGGAGCTGTTTTCGCCGCTCGGGCACACGCCGACGAGGCTGCCGTAACGCGTGTCCTTGTTCTTCAACAACAAAGTCCCGCCGCCCCAGGTTTCGATGATCACCGAGGTGGTCGCGCCGCAGAGCTTCGCCATGATCCGGTCGATCCATCGCCGCCGGATGATTTCCGCGGTGTATTCGATGCGCAGGCGATAGGGACCGGGTCTGGTGATGTCCGGAGGTCTGACGAAACGGCGCGCGTGCACTTTTTCATAGTGCTGCGCATCGAAGGTATTGAGCGATACGACGTGATAGGGTGCCCGCAGCGGCACGACGATCGGCATGCTGAAATCCGAATCGTCGGACAATTCGTCGAGCCGCGGAAAATCGAAAAGCGGCCGTTCGCCGTAAAACGCGAAGATGATGCCGTAGCGTTCCTCGACCGGCAGGCTGAACAGGCGAGCTTTGTCCGGTATCGCATCCGCGAGCGGTACGTGCGTGCACTGGCCGTCGGTCGCGTAGCGCCAGCCGTGCATCGGGCACTCGATGTCCTCGCCGATGACGCAACCATTGGCCAGGTCCGTACCCAGGTGGCAGCAGTAGCGGGAAGTCACGCCCACGCGACCGGAGTGCGTCCGGAATAACAGCCACTGGGTGTCGAACAGCCGGATCGACCGGTGCCGGCCCGGTCGGAGCTGTCGCGAGATCGCCACCGGGTACCAGGCGTTGGCGAGGCTGGAAAACATCGTGGCCTTAGCCAGCATGGTAGCGACCCCTGTTTTCGAGCATCGCGCGAAATACGCCCGACCCTGGTGTCATCGCGGTCTCGGCGCGACGGGCCGAATCACGCGCGCGATCGGGCGCTGTGTGCAACTGCTCGAATGCTATGGAATTCCCGTTCACGGGTGCCCTCCTTCTGGCGTCGTCGTCGCGGCGCCGTGTCGGCTTCGATCTACCGGTACGCACGTCTTGCCGATTGGCCTGTATCGGCCTGCCGAATCCAGGCCTGGCAAGCGAATTTTTGTCGCGCTGTTTGTCCGTTCAATTCGGTAAATAAGGCATATCCCGCCGATAAATACAACCGGAACAGGCAAAGTAGCTCAATTCGATACCGCCGGTGGCAGGTACCGCGGTATGCAGGTGGCGGGTCGAGGTCGGTCTCGTCGCGCGTATCGGCGGGCCAGGTCGTGAATCCCGACAGGCCTGCATTACCGGCACGGCGTCTGCCGGCCGCTACCGATTCGAAGCGTCCACGGCGATGTCGTCGGATCAGCTCCGCGGCAGCTTGTTCTCGGGGTCGTAGAGCGGCTGGTA
>JBFFXR010000078.1:0-12600 GCA_041569645.1 Gammaproteobacteria bacterium | reverse complement strand
CCCAAAACTACCCACCCTGACCCACTTCAATACGCAACGGTCGTTCGCGGAAGCATCAGGGCCGCCCATTTTACGCTTCGTCTATCCAGAATTCGATATTTACGCGATATTCCGGTGGTTGCAGTATCGGGCGCATCGGGAAAAAATGCGCTATGCGCTTAGCCAAAGTGACCTTTAACGCTCGTTCCGTGCGCCGTGGTATCGGTCTGATCTCGCTACTGCTGGCAGCTTCCGCTGTCGGCGCCAGTGAAAATCAGGAGGGCCGCTATTTCGGTGCCATCCCGTCGGAGAAGCCGTACTGGTTCAAGGATAGTTTTCTCGAGTTCGAGGAAGACGTCGCCGAGGCCGCCGCGGCCGGCAAGCGCGTCATGCTGTATTTTCACCAGGATGGCTGCCCGTACTGCGCCCGCCTGGTCGAGGAGAATTTTGCCGACCCGGCAATCAAGGCCTACATCGTCGATCACTTCGACGGCATCGCGCTCAATATGTGGGGCGACCGCGAAGTCGTCAGTGTCGGCGGCAAGGCGTTCACCGAGAAAACCTTTTCGACGGCGCTGCGGGTGCAGTATACGCCGACGCTCCTGTTTCTCGACGAGCGCGGCAAGACGGTGTTGCGCCTCAACGGCTACTATCCGCCCGAGGAATTTCGCGCCGCGCTGCAATACGTCGCGCAAAAGCGCGAGAACACACTGAGCTTCGCCGATTTCCGGCTCGAACAGCTGGCCAGCCGCGACGGCGAACTGATCGGCGAGGACTTCTTCCTCGCCGAGTCCAACCTGCAACAGATCATCCGCAGTTCGGACCGGCCGCTGGCGGTTTACTTCGAGGCACCCGGTTGCATCGAATGCGCTACAATGCACGCGCGAATTCTGAGCGACGCGGCCACGCGCAAGCTCGTACTCGCGGCCGACAACGTCCAGCTCGGGGTCGGCTCGTCGAAGTCGATCGTCACGCCCGACGGCGAATCCACGACCGCCGCCGAATGGGCCAGGCGCCTCGGCATCGCGTACACGCCGTCGGTGGTCTTTTTCGACCGCGACGGCAAGGAAGTCATGCGCATCGACGCCTTCCTGAAAACTTTCCATTTTCAGTCCGTCTACGCCTATGTGCTGGAGCGGGCCTATCTCGAAGAGCCCGAGTTCCAGCGCTATCTGTCGGCGCGCGGCGAATTGATCAGAAAATCCGGATTCGATACCGACATCTGGGGTTACGAATCGTTGCACGACTAAACCATCGATACGAGAGGAGGAATACAGTCATGACGAGAATCAGCAAAATCATCCTGCTTTGCCTGACCTTCGCGGGTTCCGGGGGGATCGCAGGCATCGCCGGCGCAGTTGACAAGCTCGACGTGCAGCAGGCGATCGCCGAGGCCAAGGAAGCGTTCAAGCAGGCCGATTCGGTCGGTGGCGCCTGGCGCGATACGACCAAGCTGATCAAGAAAGCCGAAAAGCTGATGAACGAAGGCCAGCTCGACAAGGCGCTCGAACTCGCGCGCGAAGCCGAAGCACAGGGGATGCTCGGGTACATGCAGGCCAGGTCGCAGTCGACGATAGACAAGCTGCATATCGACTAGGACCTGGCGACCAGCCGCCCGCTCCCGGGCGGCCGCGCCGAAATTCAATTCCTCGACCCGACCTGCCAGCCGTTCTCGGTGCGGTGCAGGGTTACCTTTTCACGCTTGTTTATTCGGTCGCCGGTTTTGAAATGCCCGAAATTCGACTGAATCGCTGCAAGCACGAGCTTCGAGCCGAAAACGCCGTATTGCGGGCCGGTCGGATCGACGCTGATTTCCCGCATGACCTCGGCGAAACCCTTCTGAAATACGAGGTCGTATTCGACTTCGACGATGTAGACGTTTTCACTCGGCTGGAAACCATTGGTCTTGCGAAAGTTTTCGAGCCGGAACAGGTCGCCGAGCCCGTCGGCGAGCACCTGTTCGCGCACCAGCGCGGCGATGCGGTTAGCGTCCGGCAGATTGCTGCAGGCGCTGGCCTGCAGCGCCAGCAGCATCACGATGATCAGCCTGCGCATGCGTGTCGTCTGCGTCCCTACTGCCCGGACGACGCGTCGGGTTGCGCCGGCATCATTTTCGACATCATGTCCTGCCACTGCTTGTAGAACTGCTCGTACTGTTTCGGGTCCATGATCTGCGGCTGCCCCGGTTGGGTTCCCGGCGCGATCGGGCCGCCCGGATGCGGCAAGCTCGGCATCCCCGGCATCATGCCCATCGGCGGCATGCCCGGCATCATGCCCGTCGGCGGCATACCCGGCATCATGCCCGTCGGCGGCATACCCGGCATCATGCCCGTTGGCGGCATACCCGGCATCATTCCAGGCATCATCATCATCCCGGTCATCGGGTTCATCATCATCCCGGTCATCGGGTTCATCATCATCCCGGTCATCGGGTTCATCATCATCCCGGTCATCGGCATCATCATGTTCCCCATCGGCGCCATCATCGGCGCCATCATGCCACCCATTGGCGCCATCATCACGCCGGGCATTTGACCGAACATCTGTGGATTTGCCATCTGCATCATCGGTTGCATCGACTGCATCATCGGTCCGTACTGTTGCTGATAGCGCGCGATATCCTCGCCGCTATGACATTCGACGCAGGATGAAATCATCGGCTGCCCCTGCAGCTGACCGCTCATCATGCTGTTCATGAGCTTGATCCAGACATTCGGATCCATCGACTTTTGCATCGCCGGCGAATTCGGTTGCTGGGCATCGCCGGACGATTGCTCCTGCGCGCCGGCCGGTGCAGCGAGGCAAAGACCGAGCAACATCGTCGCCAGCAGCCTGCGTAAATCAATCTTCATAGGAACTCCTCCGCTCGTCTAGAGCCTGTAGATTCAGAATCAGAAGTCGCCGCTTGCGGCGCCTTCCATGATGTAACGCATGCCGTCGCGGATCCGCCGCGCGTCGGCGCGCAGCTCTTCATCGAGTACGCTGTTGGGATTCTGCGCGAAATCGAGCCAATTTACGTCCCAGTCGAGCGTCATGACCCAGAGCTTGCCGTCGGCGTCCTCGATCAGCGCGATCCGGCAGGGAATGAAAACCACGAACTCGGGCGCGTAGTCGAGCATGCTGCGCGCGATCATGGCATCGCAAAAGTGGAAAATCTCGACTCGCGGCGTGTTCTCGTCGCCGGTGATCGCGACGATGTCCTTCCACAGCGGGCTGTGGCCGACGAACTTGAAATTGATTTCGTTGGCGCGCAGCCGCATCGAATCGACTGCGTCTTCGAAGGTCACGTCTTCGGCGACCGGCATCTTGTCGGCCATGATTGCCAGCGTGTCGCGCAGCGATAGCGGGCTCATCGCCATCATGCTCTGGAAGAAATTGCGCTTGGCCTCGGTCGAAATTGAATCCGATACGGTGTTGGGCGGCAGCTTGCGCTCGTTCTGCGTCGGAATCCAGTACCGTGCCCGGTTGGCGCCGCCGAGGACACCCTGCAACAGCTGCATGTTGGCCGCGCGCATCATCGCGTCGAGTACCTTGAAGCGGGTCGCTTCGTCGATCGGCGCGTTCAGAAAGTGATTCGCCATCATGACCATCCACTGGAAGTTCATCCACTGGTTCGGTACGCCCTGCGCGTTGATTCCGGCGGCGACTCCCGGTGCCGTGTTTATGATCCACGGAAACAGGTTGAACGGACTTTGCTGCGGATTCGCCACGTAGGGGTTACTGCAGCCCGGGTCGCCGGCCGCGCAATCCGTCTGCGCCATGGCGGGAGTCAGTTTCAGCGCGAAAATGACGATGGCGAGACCGGCAATTCGAACGAGCATACCCGATTTCCCCCTGCTGAACGTGTGCAGGTTCTCGATGAACAGTGCGCAAAGATACCAACGAGACACGGGCGAGCATATATCCACTAGGGCATACTGGCGCCGGCGAAAGGCCTAAAATTATCCCGCTATTTGGTCATTTTACCCATATTGGGGTATGGTTTCGGCAGCGACGATTATTTATTTTTCGCCGATCGGTTCAGGTCTGATTTCGTCAGCTACACGACTGATTTGCTGCGCGGCGATAATCGCGGGCGTCGAAAAGTAAAGTATCGAGGAGAATTTGAAATGTCGATGGAAAAGGTCATCAGTGGCGCGGAATCGCTCTTGCTGGCCTGCACCTTGTCGCTGTTCGGCGGCATTACCATGGCCGGCGCCAACGACGTCGGTCAGGGCAAAAAGGTGGCGTTCGATCGCAAGAAGGGTAATTGCCTGGCCTGCCACATGATCGCCGGTGGTTCCCTGCCCGGGAATATCGGCCCGCCGCTGATCGCGATGAAAGCCCGCTTTCCGAACAAGGCCGACCTGCGCGCGCAGATCTGGGATCCGACGGTCAAGGCTCCCCACTCGATCATGCCGCCGTTCGGCAAACACCGCATCCTGACCGAAAGGGAAGTCGACCTGGTCACGGAATTTATCTACACCCTCTAGCCAGAGACGAATTCACGAGGAACCCAATCATGAACAGACAACGTCGTAAATTTGTGCAGACCGCCTCCGTCGTCGGCGCGGCCGTAGCCGCGGCGGGCACGGGAGTTCTCGTTCCCCAGCGCGTGCTCGGCGCCGTTCCCCGCACCGCCTTCGAAGCCGAAGACGTCAGCGGCGCGCTCACCAACTCGCTGGGCAGCGACCAGCACACCGCTTCCGACGCGATCAAGCTGAAAGCGCCCGACATCGCCGAGAACGGCGCCGTCGTGCCAGTCACCGTTTCGGTCGACATGGATAACGTCAACGCGATTTCGATCGTGGCCGCCAACAACCCGTCACCGCTCACGTCGAGCTACGAGCTTTCGGCCGCCGCCGAGCCGTACGTTTCGACCCGGATCAAGATGGGCAAGACCTCCGACGTCATCGCGGTCGTCAAGGCCAACGGCAAGCTTTACTCGGCAACCAAGGAAGTCAAGGTCACCATCGGTGGCTGCGGCGGCTAACCACAGAATCAATTGAGGATTTAACCATGGCATCGATCAAGATACGCGCGAAGGCGAAAGACGGCGTCACCACCGTCAAGACCCTGATGAGCCACCCGATGGAAACCGGCACCCGCAAAGACAGCAAAACCGGTAAGAACATCCCGGCGCACTTCATCACCGAGGTGACCGCCGAGCACAACGGCAACAAGATCATGACGGCCAACTGGGGCGGCGGTATTTCGAAGAACCCCTACATGTCGTTCAAGTTCAAAGGCGCCGCCGCCGGCGACACCATCCGGATTTCCTGGGTCGACAACCAGGGCAAGAGCGACAGTCAGGAAGAGGCGATCAAGTAAGCCACCGACCTGGCGACAATAACACGAGGAGGAACTGCAGTGCAGAAGTTGCTGGCACCGTTCGGGCTCGCGCTGCTGCTGGCGCTGCCGCTCGGCGCGGGCGCGTCCCCCGAACAGGACCTGGCCGAGTTTCGCGCCCACTACGCGAAACGCTTTCCGAATACCCCGTTCGACGATTTCATCAACGGTGTCTATTCGATCGATCCGGCGTCGCGCGAGCAATGGGAAGAGATCGAGGAATTTCCGCCCTACGAGCTCAGCATCTCCAGAGGCGAGGAAATGTTCGACACGCCGTTCGCCAACGGCAAGCGCTACGCCGATTGTTTTCCGAACGGCGGTATCGGGATTCGCCAGAATTACCCGTATTTCGATACCGATCGCGGCGAGGTCATCACGCTGGAACTGGCGATCAACGAGTGCCGCACGGCCAACGGCGAAAAGCCGCTGAAGTGGAAGCGCGGCCCGATCGCGGATATTTCCGCGTACATGGCGTACACGTCGCGCGGCAACATCATCGATATCAAGATACCGGACGATCCACGCGCGCTGGCGGCCTACGAGCGTGGCAAGAAGCACTTCTACCAGAAGCGCGGCCAGCTCAACATGGCCTGCGCCGATTGCCACAAGTTCTATGCCGGTTACAAGGTGCGTGCCGACCTGCTGAGCCCCGGACTCGGCCATCTGTCGCACTTTCCGGTTTACCGATCGAAGTGGGGCGGCATGGGCACGACGCATCGTCGCTACGGTGGCTGCAACGCGCAAGTGCGCGCCAAGCCTTACGCGGCGCAAAGCGACGAGTACCGCGCGCTCGAGTACTTCCACACCTACATGAGCAACGGCCTCGCGGTCAATGGCCCGGGGGCGCGCAAGTAGGCGTCACGAAGGCAAAAATCCTCAAGGCCGGGTACACGCCCGGCCTTTTTTTGCGCCGCCCGACAAGGCTTATCCCCATGTGGGTAGGTCATGCTCAAACAGGGCAGTATGATCGGCAGAACAATTAAATTATCTTATGCTCGTACCTGGATGACGGTGCATATCGTGTAATTGACATAGGTCGACTGACGTCCGGCTGGATCGCTTACAATGGGAGCTTCCAGCAACGCGACGACTCAATCTCCTGAAGGGTGAAGTAAACCAAGATGACCGAATACACCGAAAAATTTGACGCCACCGGCCTCAACTGCCCGTTACCGATCCTGCGCTCGAAGAAAGTTCTGACGCAGATGAACAGCGGCGAGGTGCTCTACGTGATCTCGACCGACTCGGGTTCGGTCAAGGATTTCGACGCCTTCTGCAAGCAGACCGGGCACGAGTTGCTCGAGAGTTCCGAGGCCGACGGCAAATATCATTACTACATTCGCAAGGCTTGAGCGCCAAGGCGTTGCCCCTGCGATTTGAGGAGGCACGATATGTCCGAGAAAAAACTGGCGTTGATCGCCACCAAGGGCACCCTCGACTGGGCCTACCCACCTTTCATACTCGCGTCGACCGCGGCCGCGCTCGGCTACCAGACCCAAATCTTTTTCACTTTCTACGGCCTGCAATTGCTGCGCAAGGACATGAACCTGAAGGTGTCGCCGCTGGGTAATCCCGGCATGCCGATGCCACTCGGCATGGACAAGTGGTTCCCGACCATCGGCACGGCGATCCCGGGCATGGAGGCGGTCATGAGCAGCATGATGAAGGCCAAGATGAAGAAGAAAGGTGTCGCCAGCGTCGCCGAGTTGCGCGAGCTTTGCCTCGAGTCCGACGTCAAGCTGATCGCTTGCCAGATGACCGTCGACCTGTTCGACATGCAACCCGACGATTTCATCGACGGTATCGATTACGCCGGCGCGGCGACCTTTTTCGAGTTTGCCGGCGATTCGGACGTCAACCTTTTCATCTGACGCGGCGCGGCAGATACGGAGTCATACCCGGGAGCGGTTGCCGCAGGCACCGCCCGGAATCGTGAAGGCGTTATAGAAAACAGGCCTTCGGTTACCCGATCTCGGAAGTACAGGAGGAGATTGCCATGTATCGTACCCGACACCTTTCCCGCGCCTGGCTTTTGTGCCTCGCATTCATCCCCGTCACCGGTTTCGCGACCAACGGTTACTTCACACACGGCGTTTCGACGCTCGAAAAGGGTCTCGCCGGCGCCGGCGTAGCCTATTCGCAAGACACCCTGGCGGCCGGCAACAATCCCGCCGGGATGGTCTGGCAGGGCGCCCGCTACGACGTCGGCGCTGCCTGGTTTGCACCGATGCGCAGCTATACCGTCACCGGCGGCCCCACCCCGGGCTGTGGCCCGGGCGGATGTACTTTCAGCATCGGCGACGGTGATCAATCGATCGACAGCGAGAACGAAGGTTTTTTGATTCCCCAGCTCGGTTACAACTGGGTGATCGACGACGATAGGACGGTCGGAATTTCAATCTATGGCAATGGCGGAATGAACACCGAGTACAAGGGGGGAACCGCAACAGTATTCAATGGTGTCGGATTCAGTATCCTCGATGGAACCTTTGGCGCCGGCACCGCGGGTGTCGACCTGGCGCAACTGTTCATCTCAACCACCTATGCGGCCAAATTGTCAGATACCAGCTCCTGGGGCGTCAGCGGTATCGTCGTCTACCAGCGATTCGAAGCCAGGGGTTTGTCTAATTTCAGCCCTTTTTCTCTGGATCCTGGAAATCTGACCAATAACAATCACGACACGTCGACCGGCATTGGCCTGCGGCTCGGATTTCAGAGCGAAATCTCTCCCGGAATTCGCTTCGGGGCTGCTTACCAGCCCGAGATCGACATGGGCGAATTCGACGACTATTCCGGCCTGTTTGCCGAGGATGGAGATTTCGATATTCCGTCCAATTTCACCGTCGGTCTCGCCTTCGATGTGGGACAAAACGGGGTGTTCGTCGTCGACCTGCAGCAGATCAACTACGAGGATGTACCCGCAGTATCCAATTCGATTTTCAACTTCGCTAGTTGCTCTCCGGGTGCCGGACCGGGCGGTAGCGGCGCGGGCGATGGTTGCCTCGGAGGCGACGATGGCGCCGGTTTCGGCTGGGAAGACATCCAGGTCGTCAAACTCGGCTATCAGTGGCAGCAAGGAAACATGACATGGCGAGTAGGCGCAAGCGTCAGCGAGCAGCCGATTCCGGATGAGGAAGTCGTATTCAACATACTCGCCCCCGGCGTAATCGAGAATACGTTTACTTTCGGGTTTACTCGGCAACTGGATGCTTCCAGCGCGCTGAATTTTGCCGCGATGTATGCGCCCAGCGAGTCGGTCGAGGGCACCAGCAACTTCGATCCCTCACAGGAAGTCGAACTGGAGATGGATCAGTACGAGCTGGTCTTGAGCTACAATCGCCGACTCTGACGGAAGGTAGCCGGATTTGAGGCGGGATATTCGCACGCAGCGATTGCATGATGCGCACGGCGGTCGCAAAATATCGTTCGCCCAACCGATTTCCACCAGATGAACCTCGATCTCTACACGCAGACCCTGCTCTGGTTTTTCGGCCTCGCCTTCGTCTTCGGTGCGATCGCAAACCGGGCCAACTTCTGCACCATGGGGGCGGTTTCGGACTGGGTCAACATCGGTGACCTGAACCGGCTGCGCAGCTGGATGCTGGCCGTGGCGACGGCAATTATCGGCATCGGCCTGCTGGAATACCTCGGCCTGGTCGATTTGTCGCTAACAACCAGCAACGACACCTCAACCCCGCCCTATCGCAGCCCGGTGTTCGTCTGGCCGCGGCACCTGCTCGGCGGCCTGATGTTCGGCGTCGGCATGACGCTCGCAAGCGGATGCGGCAACAAGTCGCTGGTACGCCTCGGCGAAGGCAACCTGAAATCGCTGGTCGTGCTGGTCGTGATGGGCATCGCCGCGTGGTGGATGCTGTTCACGAACCTGAGCTACCTCGGCTTCCTGCAGTGGATGCTGCCGGTCAGCATCGATTTCTCGCAACAGGACATTGCCAGCCAGGACGTCGCCGCGGTGCTGTTCGGCGTCGCCGGAGTCGATTGGGGCCCCGGTCACGGCCTCGTCATCGCGCTGCTGATCGGACTCGCAATGCTCTTCTGGATTCTGCGTGCGCGCGATTTCCGCGCCGAACGCGAACTGGTCATCGCCGGCGTCGTCATCGGCGCGGTGATCGTGATCGCCTGGTATCTGACCGCCGGCCCGCGCGGGCAGGCGCTGCTCGACGAACTCGACTTCATGGACCAGCGGCCGTTTTTCGCCGGCGCGCAATCGCTAACCTTCATCGGCCCGACCGGCCACGTGGCGCAATACCTCAAGGAAGGCTTCGCGGCGATCTTCCTGACCATCGGTATCGCCACGATCGCCGGCGTCGTGCTCGGCTCGCTGGCCTTCACGCTGATTTTCCGGAAAGTGCGTCTCGAATGGTTCGTATCGGGGGCCGACTTCGCCCGCCACGTGATCGGTGGCCTGCTGATGGGCGTCGGCGGCGTGCTCGCGATGGGCTGCACGATCGGCCAGGGTATCACCGGCATGGCGACGCTGGCGCTCGGTTCGATCGTAACCATCGTCTCGATCATCGCCGGCAGCGCGGCGACAATGAAGTACCAATATTACCGAATGATGCGCGAGCTAGACTGATCGGGATATGTCACCGTCCCGGTGGATTTGTTTTAATGCTGCGAGTTGAGATCTGGAGCGAACCATGGATCAAGCCTATCGCGACGCGGTCACGCAAATGGAAAAGATGAAGGTACAGACGGAGTACGTGCTCGGCTGGCAGGGCGGCTATCTCGGTCACCCGCTACGCGAGGAGCAGCGCCTGACCGATGCCTATCAGGCCGGATACGACGACGGCCAGGCGAAGACCACCGACAATTTCGCCAACTGGGTCGAGGCCTAGCCCCCGAGCGACACCAATCCTTCCAGCGAACGCCGCAGCGAGCCCTCGATTTCGGGCGCCTCGCGGGCGACGATGTAATCCGGAATCCAGCGCCGGTCGCGCTCGCCCATCGCCGCCTGAACGTGATCGCCGAGGCGGCAGCGCAGCGCAAAGCCGGCGCCTTCCTCGTCGCTGTAGCGAAAGGTCGCGTACTCGCCGGAACGCGCGTTGATCCTGGTGATGAAATCCGCGCGGTACTCGCCCAGGCCCTGGACGTCGACGCGGCTATCCTCGAGCAGGCGCGCGAGATCGCCGACCAGCGCCGAGACGAACTCGGCGCGTCCGGCTTCGTCGGGGCGTGCGTGGCTCCAACGGTCGCAGATGTGCACGAGATAGCAAAGCAGCTCCTCGATGATGTCGAGCCGTTGCGCCTGGGTCGCGGTTTCGAAGTTTTCATTCTCCAGGTTGAGCACGACCCCGGCGGCGAGCTTCCAGGCCGTGGCCGCGATCGCGTTGGCCATCTGCGCGAGGCTCCGCGGCCGTTCAGCCTGGTTCCAGCGTTTCTTGACCCGCGCCATACCGATTCTTACCGCTTCAATCGAGTCCGTCGAGCCAGTCGATGACTTGCTGCTTGAGTGCCGTCTCGCGACCCTGGAAAAAATGATTCGCGCCGTCGACGCGGACCTGGCGATAGGCTTCCCTCGCACGGGCTCTTCCCGCAGCAGCGCGGTCCTGCGCCGAGGCAACCACCGCCTCGAGATCCTCGCTGCCGTAGAGATCGAGCATCGGCAGTTCAATTTTTTTCAATGCTTCGATATTGCTGGCAAATTCATAGCCCGGCCCCATGCCGATCAAGGCTGCCGAACCGACCCGGGGATCGGGGTCGCGGGCGAGATAGTAAGCGACCATCGACGCCCCCATGCTTTGCGCGACGAGGCTGATGTCGTCGAAACCGGTTTCCACGAGATAGTCGATGGCGGCCTCGAGGCGCGCGGGAACCTCTTCGAACAGGGGCGCGTAGGCGACGTTGTCGGCATCGTTCGCCAGAATCGGCATCTGGATCGACAGACTCGTCGTGCCGTGCTCGAGCAGGGCCTCGCGCAGCGGGTAAATCACGTCCGGCCAGTTCGGATGCACGCCGATGCCGTGCACCAGGATGACCGCGTGGCTGTCCTCGCCGTCGCTCTCGGTCAGGATTCCGAGGAACTCGTGACCGTCGCCGTCGTCGAGCCAGACTTCGTCGCCGTCGAGCAGGCCGTCGACGACCTGTTCGGCCCAGCGCTGCTCCTTGTCGACGTTGGACTGCGTCGCCGCCAGCGGCGGTGCGAAGGCGACGAAGATCATCAGCAAACAGGGTCCGAAAAACCCGGCATTTACGGTCCTGCGTACTTTGTTCGCCACCTGAGTCATCATGGATACTCCGAGCCGAATCCCGCTAAATCATACTGGCAAAGCCGTAACGCCGGTGCTACCCGGATTGGGTAGGTGACGTTCGATTGCCGCCCTGCCTCTCGCGACGGCGACCGGCGCGCGGCATAATCCGGCTAACGCGGACCCTGGCGAAAATCATGGTGCAATCGATAAGCGAAATCAAACTCGGCAGTTTCGTATTCGAACAGTCGCAGGCGCTACCACTCGATATCTGCCGCGAGCTGATCGAACGCTTCGAGCGCCATGCCGACGAGCAATATCCGGGACGGATTGGACAAACGCAGGACCTCGATAAGTTGGTCAAGCGTTCGACCGATCTCGTCATCAGCGGCAAGCCGCACTGGCGCGATCTCGATCGCGAGTTGTTCCGCTCGCTCAACCGTGCACTCGCGGAGTTCAAGCGGCGCTTCGCGTTCTTCGACGGCCCGTTCAAGGATAATGGCTACGCGTTGCAGCGCACCGACCCGGGCGAGTACTATCACTGGCACGTCGACGGCGGAAGCCACGAATTCGCCGACCGCCAACTGGTCGCGATCTGGTATCTGAATTCCCTCGTCGACCAGGGCGGCGAGACCGAGTTCGAGTACCAGTGCCTCAGCGTCACGCCCGAGGCCGGCAAATTACTGCTGTTCCCACCGTTCTGGACTCATCGCCATCGCGGCGCAACCCTCGAGTCAGGCCGCAAGTACATCGCGACGACCTGGATCGTGTTCGCCTGAGCGCCTAGTCCCGGTCGCGATCGAGCCGGGCGATCAGGTAGGGCCGGCATGCCGAATTGACGATCTCGGCCTCGCCGTAAAACAGCAGGTCCTGCATCGCGACCAGCTCGGCGTCGGTCATCCGATCGAGCAGCAGGCTGCCGCCGCCGAGAATCAGGTTGCGTATGCGGGCGTGCGTCTGGTCGGGCGTCTCGTTGCCAGATGGATGGCTCGTCATGTCGAGATCATACACCCGCGGGCCGCAGCGCGGAATTAGCGCGCGGCAGCCCGGATCGACGCCGCCTGCAATCACTCGTCGAAGAACTCGT
>JBFFXR010000077.1:0-12778 GCA_041569645.1 Gammaproteobacteria bacterium | reverse complement strand
GTCGACGCATGGATCAGGAAGTCGATGGCTTCCTTGCGGTTCGGCGCGCCCTTCATCAACACCAGCCACTCTTCCTCGAGGACCTGGCCGTCCCAGACGGTGACGAATTTTTCGCCCTCGGACAGCACCGCGGCGCCGATTCGACCGTTGTAGGCCAGCGCCATCGAGACTTCACCCGACTTGACCAGCTCGAGCGGCTTGGCGCCCGACGACCAGAACACGGAGTGGTCCTTGATCTTGTCGAGAACCTTGAACGCGCGGTCGATACCTTCGTCGGTGCTCATGACCTTGTAGATATCCTTGATCGCGACGCCATCGGCAGCCAGCGCCATTTCGATCAGCGCCTGCGGCCAGGTGTGGATGCCGCGCTTGCCGGGGAATTTCTTGACGTTGAAGAAATCGGCAATCGTCGTCGGCTGCTCACCCTTGAAGGTGCCTTCCTCGTAGAACGGCACGTAGGACCAGAAGATCTGCGGTACCACGCAATCGTTGGGGACTTGGACCATGATGTCGTCGTCCATCGGCGTGCCGTCGGGCGCCGGCTTGAAGATACTGCGATCGAGTTCCTCGAACAGGCCTTCGTCACAGCCGGTGCGTGCCTGGTCGGGCAGCACGTCGACGATATCCCAGGTCACGTTGCCGGACTCGACCTGCGTGCGTACCTCGCCGAGGCCGCCGTTGTAGTTGATGAAGTTGATGCTCTTCGGATTCTTGTAGGTATCTGCGTAGGCTTTCTGCTGCGAGGCCGTGTACGCACCGCCCCACGAGACGATGTTGACCTCGGCCTGGGCAGCGGTGGTAACCGCGACCACGGAAGCCAGCAGGGTCAGTTTCAGGGTTGATTTCATTTAAGTTGTCTCCTCGTTCGGTTTGCTTCTTACTACGTGATGACTGCGCGGTTAATCGGACGGGTCCAACGCCCGGCAGTCTTCCGCATTCCAGCCGATGTTCACCGTGTCACCTTCCTTGAGGTGGGCGTGCTGGGCTGAATTGGGAATCTTGACGATAAAGTCGTCGTGGCCGCAGACCGTGAAACGGGTGCGGATGTGGTCGCCGAGATAGATGAGTTCCTCGGCGCGGCCATTGAAAATATTCGGCAGCGAGCCCGGCTCGGGGTCGACCGTGACCCGCTTGGGTCGCAGCGACAGCGTCGTACGTACGCCGGTCCCCTCGACGTTGATCTTGTTGGCGACGACGGTTCCGTGACCGTCATCGATCTCGACCTTGACTGTGTCGCCGTTGTCCTCGATCACGGTGCCGAGCAGCTGGTTGTTCTCGCCGATGAAGTCAGCGACGAAGGCGTTGATCGGTTTCTCGTAGAGTACTTCCGGCGGATCGCATTGCTGGATGATGCCGTCGTCGAACACCGCGATGCGGTTCGACATCGTCAGCGCCTCGCTCTGGTCGTGGGTAACGTAGACCACGGTCAGTCCGAGGTTTTCATGGATGTGCTTGATCTCGTACTGCATCTGCTCGCGCAGGTTCTTGTCGAGCGCGCCGAGCGGCTCGTCCATCAATACGAGATCCGGATCGAATACCAGCGCGCGCGCGACCGCGACGCGCTGCTGCTGGCCGCCCGAGAGCTGCGCCGGGCGGCGGTCGCCGAAGGCGCCGAGCTGAACCATGTCGAGCGCGCGTTTGACTCGCTGCTCGCGCTCGGTCTTGTCCATGCCGCGGACCTCGAGCGGAAAGGCGAGATTTTCCGCCACGGTCATGTGCGGAAACAGCGCGTAGTTCTGGAATACCATGCCGATGCCGCGCTTATGCGGCGGCACGCGGTTGATCGGGCGCTCCTTGAGATAAATCTCACCATGCGTCGCCGGCTCGAAGCCGGCCAGCATCATCAGACAAGTAGTCTTGCCCGAGCCCGAAGGCCCAAGCATCGTCAGGAACTCGCCCTTGGCGACGTCGAGATTGAGGTTTTTTACGACGAGCGAGACGCCATCGTAGCTCTTCTGGATATCGACGAAGCGAACCAGATGGTCATCGGAAGACATGTATTTGATTTCTCGGCTTTTGTTTGACTCTTGTATTGTGTCGTTAATCTACCGGGTTGATCCTCGTGGCGGGCTGCCCGGTACCTTTGGTTAAGCGCCAACCTTAGCCCTCATCGCGCGCAAAATCAACCATTGCAGTAAATTCAAGGGGTTAATCGGCAAAATTGTGAAACCGGTTGCAGTCGGCCGCGGTCAGGGCGAGCGTTAGGCCGCGAGCGACGATTATGACAGCGGGTTTTCCGGATCGGGCGATTCGGCCTCGATGGGATCGAAATGACAATCGTAGGTAATCACTTCGCCCTTGATGCCGCCGAGGTTGCTCTGCACGCGCGTCGCGATCATCGTTTCGACCTCGAAATTGAAAGCAAACGTCCAGCTTTCGATCGAAAACGGGTTCGACGCCGAGGTCACGGCGATGGCACTGCTGCGGGTCTTCGAACGCACGTTGATCAGCGCGTGGGCCTTTTCGCTGGTTTCGATTCGGATCTTCGGCCCCTTGTCGCTGCGCGGAATCCAGACGAACTTGACCTTCGACTTGCTGTCGCCGAAATTTTCCGCGATCAGCATTTCGGAGAACATCGACCGGGCCTTGTCCGAACCCGTCTGCGCAGCGTATTCTCGCGATCGCGCCTGCAGGCTGGATTGATCGCTGATGCAGGAAATGACCGTTTGCTTGCCGATGTCCGCGGCTTTCGGCGCGAGCGGCAGGAATAGCAAGATCGCGAGCAGGGCTCTCATGCGCGCCAGTATAGCGCTTACTGATATCGCAGGCGAGAAGGGGTATCCTAGCTTGCGGAGGACACCGACATGCCTGATTACAAGACCCTGTTGCTGGCTGCCGCGCTGCTGATTGGTCCGTTGCCTTCACCCGCCGGGGCAGCGCTCGGCGACGCGCCCGACGCGGCGATCGAACTGCCCAAGCCGTCGCAGGAACTCGAACCGCAGGACGTCGTGCGTATCGTCATACGCGCGCTCGCCAACAACGATTTTCCGTTTACCGACGCCGGCATCGCGACGACCTTCGGCTTCGCCTCGCCGGCCAACCGGCGCAATACCGGGCCGCTCGACCGTTTTACGCGCATGGTCAAGAGCTTCCCGTACGGCGTGATGGTCGACCATGCGAGCAGCGAGTTCAGTGAAGTCGTCTACGTCGGCGACAACGCCTACCAGATCGTCGTCCTGAAGGACACGGCCGGCCGCGAATACGGCTTCGCGTTTCGCCTGAGCCGGCAGCGCGAAGGTGTCTACGCCGACATGTGGATGACCGACGCGGTCTGGCCGGTCAGCGAATAATCGCGCCGCGGTCGGGGGCCGGCACATGATCGACGCGATGGGGAAATGCGCGACCGCGACCTTCGAAATCCTGACCGGCGCCGAGCGCGGTACGCTGTGCTGGCTCAATAGCGCGACGCTCGACCTGTCGCTCGACGCGCAAAACTGTCTGCGGGTCGCAATCGCCGCCGGCGAGGCGGCGGCCGCCGGCGTTTACGCGCGCCTGCATCGTGCCGGCGAAGGCTACGAAATCGAGGCGCTCGGCGATCAGCCGCTGTTCGTCAACGGCAAGCGTGTTGCGAGTGCCCGGCTGGCACCGCGCGACCTGGTGGAATTCGGCGATCTCGGACCGCTGACGCGGTTTCGTCTGCATCACCAGGGCGAGCGCTCGCGGCGGTCGCTGGGCGACATGCTCGACGACGCCATCGACTACACCCGCGGCAGCCGCCGGGGCCGGGTCGCCCGTTTCAATCGCGCGACGAGCCATTTGCTCGGCGATTTCCTGCTGCGCACGACCGTCGTGTTTCGCGTCGGCGTCATCGCCGCGCTCGCGGTACTGGCCTGGTTCGTTTGGCAGCAACAGCAGGCCGATATCGAAATTCGCGCGCAGGCCGAATCCCGCATCCAGGTGCTCGACGATTTCGCCCGGCGGCTCGCGCGCACCAGCGAGGAAGCGCTCAAGCCCGCCGATCTGAACCAGCTGCGGCTCGAATTGCGGCATTCGCTGAGCGCAGCCGGCGAGCGCCTGTCGCTGCTCGAGCAGCGCTCGGCCGCGGTCAGCCGGATCATCGCCGGCGCGACCGGCGCGGTCGTTTTCCTGCAGGGAGCGTGGGCGTTTCGCGACGTCGAATCGCAGCGCCTGTTGCGCTACCAGACCGGCGCCGACGGCCGGCCGCTGTTTTCGCTGCGCGGCCAGCCATTGCTGACGCTCGAGGGCGAAGGCGAAGTCGCCGAAATCGAATTCACCGGGACCGGCTTCGTGGTCGGCGCGCCCGGCGTGCTGCTCACCAACCGGCACGTCGCGCGGCCGTGGGAAGAAGATTCGGGTCTCGAGTCGATGCGCGCGCGCGGTATGGAACCGGAGTTGGTCAAATTCATCGGTTACGTGCCCGGGCAGGCGGCGCCATTCGGCCTCGAGCTGCTCGGTATCGGCGCCGATACCGATCTTGCGGTGCTCAAGGCCGTCGGCGTCGAGCGCCCCTTACCGCACCTGCAGCTTGGCGCCACGCCGCCGGCGCCCGGCGACGAAGTCATCGTGCTCGGCTACCCGACCGGCATGGTCGCGATGCTCGCGCAATCCGGCGAGGCGTTCGTCGCGGCGCTCGAAAAGGAGGGCGAGTACGATGCCTGGCGCGTCGCCGAGCGGCTCGCCGAGGCCGGTTTCATCCGCCCGCTGGCGAGCCGTGGCATCGTTGCGCAGCGCAGCGACGTGACGCTGGTCTACGACGCCGACACGACCCACGGCGGTAGCGGTGGGCCGGTGCTAGACCTCGACGGTCGGGTAATCGCGGTCAATACCGCGATCATCCCGCAGTATGGCGGCTCGAATTTCGGGATACCGATCGAGTTTGCCCGGCAACTGCTCGCCGACGCCGGCGTCGCAATCGACTAGCGCCGGCGCAAGATCAGAGCAGGTCTGACAGCAGGATGCCGAAACCGAGCCGCTCGATCGACGCGTCGTAGTCGATCAGGCTCTCGCCGTAGCCGTTGAAGAACTGCACGTAACCCCGGAAGCGTTTCCGCAACGGGAATGTCCAGTCGACCTGCAGTGCGCCGCGATTGTCTTCGCTGTCGAGATTGTTGCGCAGCAGCAGCGAAACCTCGTGGTCGTGCTTGCGGTAGACGATGTTGAACTCGAAATTGCCCATGAAATCCTCGATGTCGGGATTGTCGTCGCCGTCGGCGTCGAGCGGGTCGTCCTTGTCGTCCTCGGGAATCCGATACCAGGCCTTGAAGTGAAAGACGAAGCGCCAGCGCTCCCAGATCACGCTGCCATAGAGTCGGTTCCAGCTGCGCGAAAACGGCTGGCCGCGGCCGTTCGACTGGTGCGACAGGCCGAGCGCGAACAGCGTCGCGTCGCCACCGAGTATTTCCCACGGCACTGGCGTGACCCAGAACAGTTCGGGCTCGTAGTTGGTTTCGCGAAACGGCGCCGAGATATCGGTGTTGTAGGCTTGCCAGAACGACTTGACGGTAAAGCCGACGAACAACGCGTCGTGCTCGGTGAACAGGGTTTCGGCGACCGCCGCCTTGAGACTCAACTGGAACTGGATTTCGAGCTTGTCGAGATCTTCGCCGAAATCGCTGCTGCCGGCCTCGAAGACGTCGTCGTTCGGGTTCGACGCGTAGGTCACGGGCAAAACATAGTTGCGTCGGTGGGCGAGCAATACCGAGCGGTTATCCTGCACCTCGCGTTCGCGTTCGAGCCGCTCGATGACGAGCGAATCCGGCCCCTCGCCGGCTTGCGTCGGCGCGTGCTCGTCGGCGGCGAGCGGCGGTGCGCCGATGAAGGCTAAAATCAGCGCCGCGGCCGAACTGGAAAGCGATATTTTTCGGGGCATCGCCGCAAGGGCTGACGTGGGTACAGGCCGCATCCTACCGCAGATAACCGCGGTTATCGCGCTTTTTAATCGGAGCGGAGTAGCGGCCGGTGCGATCGAGGCAAACATAATCCACGATCTTGGGTCAAACGTAATAGTAGTCGATCGAGCAAAGGAGTGATTATGAAAAGTCTTATTGTAATTGCGGCCGCCGCGATCGTCGCCGGTTGCGCAGGGGCTTACAATCCCGCCTACTACTTCAACTATGTCGAGGTAGCCAACCTCTCCGGCGGGTCGATCCGCGACCTCGGCCTGCGCGTCAACGGCACGCCGAAAACGCTGGCTTGCGAACGCGTCAACGCCAATTCAATCTGTTACGACTATCTCGGCAGGCGACGTTACCCGCAGCAGGGGATCGAGCTCAGCTGGGTTCATCCCGACGGTAGCGCGCGTTCGGATACGCTGTCGACGGCGGTACCGGCCTATTTCGGTACCGGCCTGCCGTTGCAGATTTTTCTCGAGATCAATCAGGACGGCTCGGTCAGGGTATATTACCGTCAGGTAGAGCGGATCGAATCGGCGCTGCCGTCATTCCCGGCCTGAGACTGGCTGCGGTCGTCGGCGTGATCCGGCAACGGGTCGGCGCCTGCGGTGTCGACCGCGCGACGCTTGCCGGCGTCAGGCGTAGGTATGGACGAAGTCGATCCAGGACGACATCCGCAGCAGCAGCTTGCGCAGGATCGCGATCTCGGGCAGTCGCTTGCCGTAGACCGCGGCTTGCGCTTTGCCGGTCTGCGCCGACGCGTCGAAACCCGGGTCGGTGATTCGCAACTGCACCGCGATACGCGCGGAAGCGGCGTCGGCTGGCGTTTCGTTCGCCGGCAAAATGCGCGCGACCTCGGCGGCAAAGACACGGCCCGGAAGTGCGTCGAAGGCGATTTCTGCCGGCGCGCCGGGTTCGACAGCGGCGATGCGACCGGGCGCGATCCGGGCGACGATGATAGTCGAATCGGCCTCGACGAGATACAGCGCCGGTTGTGCCGCCTGCGCGGACAGAGTCTGTCCGGCGGCGATACCGAGATCGACGATGCGACCGTCGACCGGCGCACGCACGCTCGTTTGTCCGAGGCGATAGAGCGCGCTCGACAGTTGCGCTTGCGCCTCGGCGAATCGCGCCTGCGCCAGGTCGCGCGCGGTGCCTGCGGAAGCTTGCCGGAGACTCGCCTCGGCCTGCGCGACGCGCGCCTCGAGCGTCCGTACCTCGAGTTGCAGCGGTTCCGCGTCGACGCGGAACAGCAGCTCGCCGCGGCGCACCGTTTGTCCTTCTTCGACCGCGACCTCGACGACCGAGCCGGCGACCGGCGACGTGACCGGCACTTCGCTAATCCGCGGTCCCGCCGCAGACGAATAGGGGTGATAGCGATCCAGCACGACGATCGATCCGCCGATCAGCACGATGCCGCCTAGCGCCGTGGCCGGTGCGGTCCAGCGGTTGAACGGTACGCGGCAGATCTGGAACATCAGCACACAAAGGGCGAGGTAGACGGCGACGATCAGCGTGTTCATGACGACACCTGCCGTTCGTGCTGGACTTCCTCGACCGCCGCGTCGATCGCGTATTCGATCCGCTTGATGCGTTTTTCGAGAAACTCCATGCGCGATTTGAGCGTCGACTCCTCGAAAGCAGTGATGGCGGCTTCGGCGAGCGCGCGGGGTGAAGTCGTGTCGTCGTCGTCCGGCACCACCGTGAGCGCCGGCGCCAGCACGGGGATTCGGGCGCTATCGTCGCCGTGCGCCATTGCCCAGACCCACAGCAGCGGCAACGGCAGGTGCATCAGCAAGAGACTGAACCAGCAGGCGGCGCGAATCGCGTCCTGGCGGGGATGATTGCGCTCGCGCGCAATGCGGTACGGGGTTTCGGTTATCGCAATGAGGCCGTAGAACAGCAACAGCCCGGCGAAGAGCAATATCCCTAAAGCGATTATTTCGAGCATGTCGGCCTCCGTTCGATCAACGCTTCGCTATCGATTGAGTATAGCCAAGCGGGAGGCCGGATTTAGTTAACTATTTTGCTTCTCGAAAACCAGCGGAAAAGCCCGTATCAGGGCTCGTCTGGCGCTGTTTTCGCCGGGCCCTCGCTGTCGCGGTCGATCGCAGCGGCGGCGGCCTGCGCCGCTTCCTTCGGGGATGTCGCCTCGACCAGCACCCGGCGCGGCGCGAACTTGATGCCCTGCTTCTCGAATTCGCGCTGGATGCGGGTATAGGCCTCGCGGCGAATCAGGTATTGCTGCCCCGGCACCGTCATGAACTTGAAGCGGATGATCAGCGCCGAATCGTCCATCCGGTTGACCCCCTGGGATTTGACCGGTCCCAGCATCAACGGGCCCCACTGCGGATCTTCCAACATTTCGATGCCGATGCGCTTGATCAGCTTGCGCACTTTCTCGATATCGGTTTCGAACGGCAACCGCAACTCGCATTTCATGATCGCCCAGTCGCGGCTCCAGTTGGTCAGCGTCTGGATCTCGCCGTAAGGGACGGTATGTACCGGGCCATTGTGGTGGCGCAGCTGAAACGAGCGGATCGAGATTTTTTCGACCGTGCCGCGGACCTCGCCGATCACGACATACTCGCCGATGCGAAACGCGTCGTCGATTAAATAGAACAGGCCGGAGACGATGTCGCGCACCAGCGTTTGCGCACCGAAACCGATTGCCAGGCCGACGACGCCGGCGCCGGCCAGCAGCGGCCCGATATTGACGCCCAGCGACGACAGCGAAATCATCACCACCATGACGATCAGCGTGATCTGTATGCTGGCGCGAATCAGCGGCAGCACGGTTTCGAGCCGGGTGCCGCCGAGACCGCCGGCCTCGGCTTCCTCGGTCTCGGTTTCCGGGCCCTTCTCGTCGGCGAGCTTGCGCTCGATCGATATCCGGATCACGCCCCACAGCGCCCAGGCCAGCAGTATCGTCAGGCCGATATCGAACAGCGCGCCGGCGAAGCGCGCGCCGACCAGCTGTGCCGCGATCGCCTCGACGTCGATGTTCCACAGGCGCACGAAGATCGCCAGGATCGCGAGCGCCATAAGGATTCGCGCGTAGCGCAACGCGGTCGCGATGTAACCGGTGCTGAAGTCTTGCTCGAGGGCGGCCTCGTTGTCGGCCGATTCGGCTGCCGCTCCCTCCGTTTCGGCGGTAGTCGGATCGGCCGCGACTTCGGCTTTGGTATCGTTCTCCGGGCGGACGTCGAAGTAGTAAACGATCAGTCGCTTCAGCCCGGCGTCGAAAAACGGGATCAGCACGAACAGCAACAGGCTGCCGATGCCGGGCACGAACGTCGATTCGCCGGTCGCCGCGCGCCGGCCCATCGCCATCAGCCAGATGGCCAGCAGGTAGGCAATCGTCAGGATCCACCAGAAGCGCGCGAGCAACGCGCGGCCGCTGCCGACATCTGCACCATCGCCGGCGATCAGCCGCGCGCCGTAGTCGCGCAGGCGCACGACCAGCACGGCGACGACGAGGAAGAAAATAGCGCTGAAGATGACGCGCAGCAGCAGCTCGGTTTCGGCGTCGGCGCCGTAGTCACTGGCGACCTGAATCAAGGGCTGCGGCAACAGCAGCGCGGCCATCAGGATCAGCGCCCAGGCCCAGGCCTGGCGCGCGGCGTTTTCGCCGACGTCGACCAGGCGCGACTCGGGCCGTCCGGGAGCGGCAACCTCGCGCACCGCGATCAGTACCAGCTTGATCAGCAGGATGCAGACGATCAGTTCGTGCCAGAAGGCTTGCGCCGCCGGCGCCTGGCCGGCGGTGATCGCGATGAACAAGAATGCGCCGGCAGCGTAGGCGCCGAGTTCGGCGAGGCCGAGTGCGGCGCCGAGGCAGGCCTGGCCGACGCGTCGCGCGAAGCGGTCGTCGGGTCGAGTCGTCGCCGGCGCGCGCCGCAACCAGCGTCGCGCCAGCCACTCGGCGAGCCAGCCGGCCGCGAGCAGGCCGACGAGCTGCATCAACAGATAGGCGCCGCTGACCTTGCCGCCCTCGGTCATTTGCCGCCAGATCGATGCCGGCAGCGCCCGTACCCGCTCGCCGGCGGTCAGCATTTGCACTAGCGATTGCCAGGCCACTTCGATGCCTTCGCGCAGCTGGCCGACGTAGGCCATGGCGTCGGCATCGCTGGAACCGCTGACCACCTGTTTGTCCAGTTGTTGAATGATCAAATCGCGCACCTCGGCGTCGGACAGGCGGGCGACGAGTTCGCGAACCTCCTCGCGGGTCAGATCGGTGGGTAGCGCGACCTGCGCATTCGGCGACGCGGCGGTCGGCGCCTGCGCGGCCGCGATCCCGGGGCCGAATGATCCGGCGAGCAACAAGGCGCAGCCGAAGCGGCGTAATCGCTTGAATGTCATGGTCGATGCCCTCCTCATCGATGCCCGTCGTCAGCGGCGCGCGCCCAAGGTTAGCGCAAGCCGCGTCCGGATGCATGGATTCGTGTCAATTGAGGTCGGACTCGCTGGCATGTCGATTGCCCGGGGTCAGAGCTGCAATTCGATCGGTCGCAGGCGCAACAGGCCGACGCCGAGACGGCGCCAGAACCCGCGACGCAAGCGGGGTCCTGCCGGTACGGCCGCGCGAGCCGGCGCCATGATGTTATTCGATGATCGCACGCAACTCGGTAAGATCACCGTGCAGGCGCACCGCCTCGGTAGTCGCCTGTACGACGATCGCGACGACGATGCCGAACAGCACCAGTCCGCAAACCGCGATGATCACGCTGACCAATCGCCCGCCGCGGCTCGCGGGACGAATATTGCCGTAGCCAACCGTGGTCACGGTGATGAACGACCAGTAAAGCGCGGCCGCAAATGACAATCGGCCGGCCGGATCGTGAAACCCGGGGTGAACGCGTTTGCGGGGAGCGGTGCGGCCCGCTCCGCCACGTCGGGTCGGACGCAAGACACCGTCGCCGGAGCTGGCCCGGTTCGTCGCTAGAAGGTAATGCCGACCGTGATCATGACCCCGGAGAAACCCAGCTGGACGAGCTCGGACTGGAAGTTTTTATTTTGATATCCGAAGCTGGGAATGATCACCGGCGCGATGCCGGCGTCGTTCAATGGGATTTTGTTTTCGTAAGGTTCCTTGTAGCCGTGCATTAGGCCGCCGGTCAACTTGTAGTACCAGCGGTCGGAGTCGAAGGCGCGGTACTTGCGTCCGATATAGAGATATTGCGATTCCTGGCCGAACGAGTTGTCGAAAAACGCGAAGCCCCACAGTTGATCGTTTTCGTACTGGGTTTCGAAGCCCAGCAGGTTCTGGTCGTTGACGTGCTCGGGTTCGGGGTCATAGTGCCGGGTATACAGCGAACTATAGAGCGAACGATGTTTGACTTCGGAACCGTTGGGCAGGCGCAAAAATGACAAGATGTCGCTCGCCTGGGCGCTGGGCAAAGCGGTAAGCGGCATCAGCGCCGTCGCAAGCGCGAAAAACCCGAACCCATGGACAATCCTGGCGGTCACGGTCAATCGCCGACCTCTGCCGGGAGCAAGGTCCACGCAACGAGCCCGGCGGGAGTACGTGGCCAGCAGAAACGAAAGTCTGGCCGTATGTTTGGTGGTATTTCCTTAACCTGGTACAGAGAGCAACAATCGGAGAGATTCACCTGGCCAGTGAGACTAGCATGTGCGAACCATGAAACAAAGCGGGGTATGATTGACGCCATGAAACAACTGCCGGACAAGACGCTGGAAAGATTCGTCGCGCTCGCGCGCTATGTCGCCGACCACGCCGACGAGGCCTTGCCCCTGGAGCAACTCGCCGCGCGCGTGCACCTGTCGCCGTCGCGCATGCAGCGTGTGTTCAAGTCGATTTTCGGCGTCAGCCCGAAGAAACTGCAGCAGGCCGCGCGTACGGACAGGTTCAAGGCGCTGCTGCGCGACGGCGCCGAGATCACCGACGCGATTTACGCGGCCGGCTATGGCTCTACCAGTCGACTGTACGAGAAGAGCGCGCATAATATCGGCATGACGCCAAAAAGTTATCGCGCCGGCGGCGCC
Organism: Gammaproteobacteria bacterium; assembly: GCA_041569645.1. GTDB lineage: Bacteria > Pseudomonadota > Gammaproteobacteria. The sequence goes on along the minus strand of JBFFXR010000077.1, from coordinate 920 downwards.
GGCGAGAGCATCACCTGGGCCTGCCGCGGCACCACGCTGGGCAAGCTGCTGATGGCGGCGACCGACCGCGGCGTCTGCTGCGTCAAGCTCGGCGACGACTGCGCGCCGCTGCTCGCCGAGCTGCGCGACGAATTTCCGCACGCCGAGCTGATCGCGTTCGACGATGCCGGCTCGCCCGAACTCGATCGCTGGATCGAAGCACTCGACGCCTACATGCAAAATCGCCAGCCGCGCCCCGATCTGCCGCTCGATTTGCGCGGTACGGCCTTCCAGGTCAAGGTCTGGGAATTCCTGTTGTCGCTAGGCGACGGCGAGGTCGCGAGCTATACCGAGGTCGCGCGCGCGATCGGCAAGCCGCGCGCGGTGCGCGCCGCGGCATCGGCCTGCGCGCAAAACAAAATCGCGGTGCTGGTGCCGTGCCATCGGATATTGCGCAGCGACGGCGGACTCGGCGGTTACCGCTGGGGACTCGACCGCAAGCGCGCGCTGCTCGACGCCGAGCGCGCGCGCAAGGTCGGCGAAGCAAGTTGAAGGCGGTCGCGCGGGCCGCGCCGGCGACCACCGCGGGCGCGTTCTGGCGCGGCTATCGCGACTGCAGTCCGTTCATTCTGGTGGTCGCGCCGATCGGCGTGCTGTTCGGCGCGGTCGCGACCGAGGTCGGTCTCAATGTCGTCGAGACGATGGTCATGACGATGCTGGTGATCGCCGGCGCGGCGCAGTTCACCGCGCTGGCGCTGATCGAGGAGCAGGCGCCGACGCTGATCGTCATCGCCGCGGCGCTCGCGGTCAACCTGCGCATGGCGATGTATTCGGCCGCGCTGGTGCCGCACATCGGCGAGGCGCCGCTCGCCAGGCGCGCGTTCGCGGCCTATTTCATCGTCGACCAGTCGTTCGCGGTGTCGATCAAGGCCTTCGATTTC
>JBFFXR010000076.1:0-12892 GCA_041569645.1 Gammaproteobacteria bacterium | reverse complement strand
TCACCGCCGCCAACGCGCCCGACGCGCAGGCCGCCTACGAAAGCTGCCTGTCGCTGTGGGGCGCGATCGGCGCGCAGGCGAGCATGATCAAGCACGCCGCCGGCTGGCTGCACGGCGGCCTGACCGCGTCGCTGGAAAAGCTGATCATCGACGCCGAGGTTCTGCAAATGGTCGCCGCGTGCCTCGAGCCGTTCGCGGTCGACGCCGGGTCGCTGGCGCTCGAGGCGATCGCCGAGGTCGGTCCCGGCGGACATTTTTTCGGCAGCGCGCACACGATGACGCGCTACGAAAACGCGTTCTACGCGCCGCTGCTGTCGGACTGGAGCAATTACGAGACCTGGCTCGAAGGCGGTGCGATCACCAGCGATGTGCGCGCCAACGGCATCTGGAAACGCCTGCTCGCCGACTACGAGCAACCGCCGATTGACCCGGCAATCGACGACGCGCTCGGCGATTACGTCGCCCGGCGCAAGCGCGAGATCGGCGCCGCCTGAGCGGCCCGCGTGGCGTCGGCGGTCAATGGCAATTATCACCGAATCGTGATACAACTGGTCGCTAAATAACCAGGCTTCGCGATGCCGATCGAGCTTCGCGGCAAAACAACGATAACGGCGCGCTGGTGCCGATGTTCGCGAACTACATCATGGCGCTGAACAAGTAGGTTCAGCACGGCCAGGTCGCCGGCAACTGGGACAAGGACGGCAACAAGGCGACCGAGCGCTGGTGGTTCGCCTGATCTGACGGCAACCGGGGCGGCGGGCAGCTGACCGCCGCCCCCGAATCGCCCGATCCGGGCCCGAGATCCGGACACGGCGGGAGGAGAAATTCTTGCATCCAGTCATACACACGGCGTTACAGCGGCTAGGGCTCGGCCTCGTCACGCTGTTCGTCGTGTCGCTGATCCTGTTCAGCGCGATCGATTTCCTGCCCGGCGATTTCGGCCAGGCCGTGCTAGGCCAGGCGGCGCTGCCGGAAACCGTCGCCGCGTTTCGCAAGGAGCTGGGGCTCGACCTGCCGCTGCACGAGCGATACTTCGACTGGCTCGGCGGAATCCTGACCGGCGACATGGGCAACTCTTTCTCCGGTCGCGGCGCATCGGGTGGTACCGACCGCTCGCGTCCGGTCATCGAGCTGCTCGCGCCAGGGCTCGCCAACACGCTGTTCCTCGCGTCGATGACGGCAATCATTTCGGTGCCGCTGGCGCTGTTTATTGGCATTACCGCGGTGCTCTACCGCAACTCGATCTACGATCGCGTGGTCAACGCGGCGACGCTGACGACGATCTCGTTCCCCGGGTTCTTCGTCGCCTACCTGCTGATCCTGCTGCTGTCGTCGGTGCCGGAAATGGACCCCGACTGGCTGACCAACCTGCTAAACCAACGGCGCAACGAAGGGCATCCCACGCCCTGAGCGGCAGCACGGGTCTTGTTTGCGTTCCACTACCTGAACGACGCCCCGATCATCAGTGCCGGGGATCATCCGCAGTTCGACGGCAACGTCAACGGGCCGTCGCTGATCCGTGCTCCCGACTGGCTACACGACCCGCCGGGCAAGTACCTGCTCTATTTCGCCCACCACGAAGGGCGTGCCATCCGGCTCGCGGCCAGCGATCGGCTGACGGGGCCATGGCAAATTGTTTCTCCCGACCCGCTCGATCTCGAGCATAGCCAGTTCGCGACTACCCGGCCGGCGGCTTCGCAATTGCACCCCGAGGTGCGCGCCGACATCGAAGCCGGTGCCGACGGCGACTATCCGCACATCGCCTCCCCTGACGTCTGGGTCGACCACCAGACCGAGCAGATCCGGCTTTATTATCATGGCCGCCTGGCGGACGGCCGTCAGCGCAGCCGGGTTGCGCTATCACGCGACGGGCGCAGGTTCGCCGCCCGGATGAACGTCATCGATGCAGCCTACCTGCGGGTTTTCAAGCTGGACGACTGGTTTTACGCAATCGCGATGCCGGGGCAGCTGCTGCGCTCGCGCGACGGCCTGAGCGATTTTGAATCCGGACCGCGGCTGACGAGCGAGCCGATTCGCCACCACGCGTTGCTGTGCGACGCGGGTCAATGGCACGTTTTCTGGTCGCGGGTCGGCGATAAGCCGGAACGCATCCTGATGTCGACGCTGGAGATTTCGGCCAACTGGCAGTTGTGGCGATTCGGCGAAACCTTCGAAATTCACCGCGCGGTCAAGCCCTGGGAAGGCGCGGACCTGGCGCCGCGCGAATCGCGCTACGGCGCCTGCCATTCGCGCCAGAACCAGCTACGCGACCCGGCGATCTACACCGAGGACGGCAAAAATTATCTGCTCTATTCGGTCGCCGGAGAACAGGGCATCGCGATCGGCGAACTGCGCCCGATCAGGGTTCATCAAGCGGCGTATGATTGAAGCTCGGCGACGCGCGGATCGCGTCGATCCCGCCGAGCGCATCGATCATTTTCGCCTGGTCGGCGAATGCCTCGCGATTGACCGCTTCCGGATCGAGAATCTCGCCCAGCCGGGCCTCGAGTCGGCCGCGCACGGGCGCGCAGGCAGGATCGCCGGCGCGATCCCGCAGTTCGCGCGGATCGTCTTCGATATCGAATAGTTGCGGCGGGTGCCCGTCGGCGTAGTACAACAGCTTCCAGTGGCCCTCGCGCAGCATGAACACGCCGCAGGGACTGCCGCCATCGTGATACTCCGCGATGACCGGCCTGTCGGGCTCGGGCCGCTCGATGAACTCCTGCAGCGGGCGTCCCCGCCATTCCTGCGCAGCGGGCAAGGGCTCCGCGCCGATCGCAAGCTCGATCGTCGCCGCGAGATCGGCGAGCGTGACCGGGGTCGGGTTGACACCCGCTTCGATTCCGGGCCCGGCGACGAGCAACGGGATGCCGACCGAATCCTCGTACATGAACGACTTGCCCCAGATCCCGTGGTTGCCGATCAGGTCGCCGTGATCGCTGGTGTAGATGACCAGCGTGTCATCGCGTTGACCGGAACGCTCGAGCGCGGCCAGCACCTGGCGCAGGTTGTCGTCAAGAAAACTGCACAGCCCGTAGTAATTGCGCAGGCCGACGATCTCGGATTCGGTGCTGAAGTGCTCGGTGTAGTCCCAGAATTCGCGCATCTGCGCCTCGACCGGGTGGCTCGCGTGCACCGGCGGATCGCGGTCGTACGGCGCCGGCAGCTCGACTTCGCGAAACGGCGCGTAGAATTGCTCGGGCGCGGACAGCGGAAAATGCGGGCTGACGAAAGACACGAACAAGGCCCACGGCTGCGCCTCGCGCGGCGCCTCGCGCTCGAGCCAGCCAACCGCGGCGGCGGCGATGTCGCGGTCGTAGCGCGTGTACGAGGTTTCGCCGGGGCCGAGCAGCGCGGCCATTTCGACCGATTCAGGAAAATCGGCCATCGGCTTGCGTTGCAGGCCTTGCGGCCAGCCGCGGCCATCGTTGGCGAGATATATCGGCAGGACGGACTCGCTGAAACCGGTATCGTCGCGCGCGCTGCGATAGTGCAGTTTGCCGATCGACACGACGCGGTGCCCGCGCGCGCGCAGGCGGTGCATCCAGCTCGGGGATTGGCCGTAGTAAGGCTCGGCCGACGACCAGCAGCGGTGCTCGAATACCGGCAGGCCGGTGGCGAAGCTCGCGCGCGCCGGAATGCAGATCGGCGACGGCGTGTAGGCGTCGCTGAAACGGACGCCGTCGCAGGCAAGCGCGTCGAGCGTTGGCGTTTGCGCCAGGGAGTTGCCGTAAGCGCCGAACACCGAGCGGGTGTGCTCGTCCGACATCAGGATCAGGACGTTGCTGGCGCGCATTCGGCTTTCCGCGACGATGGAAGTTGCTATGCTATCGCAACGCTCACGACAATCAATCGAACCGATGACCGAGTTTTACCTGAACCCCGAGCTCGAGGTGCTGGCCGGCAACAGCGTGCGCTGGAACACGACCGCGCTGCGCCGCCACAGCTTTCGCAACCTGCACCGGATCAACCGCTACGGTATTTCGCTGCGCTCCGACCTCGTGCTGCGGCTTGAAAAGAATATCGATCACAATATCGGCCAGTTGCCCGAAGTGCAGGCGCTGACCGGTAGCGAAGCCTTTTGCGGCATGGCGGTCGCGCGCGGGCAGGAATTGCTCTACGAGAAATACGCGCGCGACTTCGGCCCGAACCAGCCGCACACGATCATGTCGATCAGCAAGACCACGCTGAATCTGATCGTCGGCCGGCTGGTCGCGGAAGGCATGCTCGACCTCGGGAGCCGGGTGCGCGATTACCTGCCCGATATCGGCAGCGGTTACGCCGACGCGACGCCGCAGCAAGTCATGGACATGGATGTAGTCAATGACTATAGCGAAGACTATGGCGATCCGTTCTCGAGCTGCTACGCGCACGAAACCGCGCTCGGCTGGCGATTGCAGGGCGACGACCTGAACCTGTCGCAGCGCGACTTTCTCGCAAGAATCTCGAGCGACGATATCGTCAACCACGACGGCGAGCCGCAGTACAAGTCGGCCAACAGCGACGTAATGGGCTGGATCGTCGAGGAAGCCGGCGGCCGACCGCTGCGCGACTGGCTGCTCGAAATCGCCGAGGCCGCCGGATTCGAGCAGGCGCTCTACTGTGGCACCGACCGCGCCGGCATGCCGGTACTGAGCGGCGGCATCTGCCTGACGCTGCGCGATCTCGTGCGCTATGGACTGTTATTCGCGCGCCGCGGCGCCGGCGTCGCCAACCGCCGGGTCGGCGACGCCGATTTCATCGAACAATCGCGTCAGCGCGCATCGCTCGAGTACCCGCCGCCGCGCCAGGGTATGTACTACTCCAATCAGTTCTACACCAACCGGCGCTGGGTCGGCCACGGCGGCTGGGGCGGCCAGTTCCTGCTCGCCAACCTCGAGACCGGCGTTGTCTGCGCGATCTTCTCGGTGCTGCAAAACAGGAGCGCCTACGACGCCGACTACTCGGCCCAGCTCGTCAACACCCTCGGCATCGTCTCCGAATCCCTCTGACCCGCCCCGGTAACTTTTACTCAGAGTAAATACTCTGAGTAAAAGTTATGCGGGAATAAAAAAGGCTCCCCGGGGGGAGCCTTTTCGTCGGGATCAGCCGCGGCCTAGGGCAACCACTGGCGCCAGACTTTCTCGTTGGCTTCCATCCATTTCTCGACGACGTCCTCGGCGTCGTTCTTCTTGACGTCGATGTCGTAAATCATGCCGGCCTGCATGTCGTTGGTCAGGTTCATTTTCTTCAGCACCGCGACGACATCGGGATGCTCCTTGAGTATTGCCGGGTTGCCGTGGAAATGCGTCACATCCTGCGCCCAGTTGGTCGCCGGCCATTTGGCCTCGTCGTAGGGCGGTAATTCGACCTCGACCAGGTCGAGCGCGGCGTGAATCCAGTGCGGCGCCCAGGCGTAGGCGACGAAGGGCTCGCCGCGCTTGTACTTGGCCTGGATCTCGGCCCAGTGCGCGGTTTCGGAACCGAGCGCCTGGGCGTGGAAATCGACGCCGAGTATGTCGAGGCGCTTCTGATCCTCGCACAGCCAGGCCGCCACCGGGCAACCGATCAGGTTGCCGCGATCGCCGGATTCGAGGCTGCGAAATAAATGCTTGTAACGATTCAGGTCGGCGTAGGTCTTGAGGCCCGGTGCCGAAGCCGGGATGCCGCGCGACGCGTCGCCCTCGACGACATAACGCGGCACGAAATATCCGCTGCGACCGACGATGCCGGTTTCGCCGAGATAGGCGACCGAACCGTCACCGCCGAATTCCTTGATATATTCGTTGCCGGCGGGATTGTACGAAGGCCAGGACTCGCAGGCGAAATCGAGATCGCCCGAGCGTGTGCCTTCGAATACACCCGGACCCGACGGCATCGTCACGCGCTTGACCCTGTAATCCAGTTCGTTTTCGAGAATATATTGCGCAACCAGGCAGGTTACGAGACCGCCGGTCCAGTCCGGGTCCGGCGCGGTCAGGCGCTTGGCGGCCTGCGCCGCGGACAGCGGCCCGAGGCCGATCGCCAACGCCACGGCGGCCAGAAACGATTTATACGTGAAACGCATTGTTATCTCCTCTCTTCGGTAATCGTATCGCTTACCGCCATTCTGAGCGGCGGAACCCGACGATAATACTGCCTCGACTAACCCTTGTCGAGTTTGCGCCGATTTTCGCCAAGAGCTTGATTTTCGGACGTAAATATCAACTCAGGCCCATCGCCTGTCGCTGCGTCCGGGTCCACGCCTGCGACAGGCGGTCGAGGATGATCGCGAGCAGCACGATGCCGATACCGGCCTCGAGCGAGATACCGATGCTGGCGCGGTTCATGCCGTCGAATACCTGCAGGCCCAGCCCCTTACCGCCAATCAGCGGCGTGACGACCTCCATTGCCAGCGCCATCATGATCCCCTGGTTGACGCCGACCATGATCGCCGGGATCGCCATCGGTATCTTGATCTTGGTCAGGGTTTGCAAGGTCGACGCGCCGAACGAACTCGAGACTTCGTTGATCTGCTCGGGCAGTTCGCGAATGCCGAGCGTCGTGCAGCGCACCAGCGGCGGTAGCGCGTAGATGACGGTCGCGATGACCGACGATACCTGACCGGCGCCGAACAGCATCACGACCGGCACCAGGTAGACGAACACCGGCAGCGTCTGCATCGTATCGAGCACCGGCTTGAGCAGCGTGTCGGCGGTCCGGTTGTAGGCCGCCATGATGCCGAGCGGCACACCCAGTAGGAAACAGATCAGCACCGACACGGTCACGGTCGACAGCGTAATCATGCCGAAGCCCCACAGATCGGTCGCGCCGATGAACAGAAAACCGAGCAACGTGCCGATCGCCAGCGCGCGGCCGCTGAACAGGTAGGCCGCGGCCGTGAAGACCAGCGTCGTATACCACCACGGCAAGCCTTTCAGGAAGACGTTCAGCGGATTGATCAGGCCCAGGTATAGCCCTTCACGAATACTCTTGGTAATCGCGTAAAACACTTCGCTGGTTACCAGCTCGTCCATGTACTGGTTGACCGGCGTGCGGAAACTGTACTCCCAGTCGCGCGGAAACTTGCCGTAAATGTCGGTCGTGGCGTCGAGCAGCATCAGCAACCCGATCAGCACGAGGCTGGCGAGCAAAAAACTGCGCGCGAGCAAAAACTCGCGCAGCTTTTGCGCGCCGGAGGAATTGACGAGCGCGACCGCCTTGCAGATCGCCGTCGTGATCAGCAAGGCGACGAAATTGCCGAGCGTGGCAATTTGGCGCCAGGTCCAGTCGATAGCGTATTCGACGTACAGCGCCGGTTTGAAATTTTCCCAGCTCTGCGGGAAAAGCCGAAATGCGTGATCGTGCCGGCTCGCGCTGACCTGTTCGACGTGACCCATCGCGTAGGTGATGCGATCGAGCAGGATCGCCATGAAGACGATCGCGAGTCCGCCCTCGAGGGCCTTGCCGACGTTGAGCCGCACGAGGCCGGTATAGACGATGTCACCGAGGCCCGGCGAACCGATGAAGGTCGCCAGCACCACCAGCGCCAGCGCCATCATGACCGTCTGGTTGACGCCGAGCTTGATCGACGGCATCGCCAGTGGAATCTTGACCTTGATCAGCGATTGCAGCCGGGTTGCGCCGAACGACGTCGCCGCCTCGTCGATGCCGGCCGGCACCTGGCGGATCCCGAGATTGGTCAGGCGCACGATCGGCGGCAAGGCGTAGATTACGGTTGCGAGGATGGCGCCCGGCGGGCCGATGCCGAACAGGTAAAAGGCCGGAATCAGGTAGACGAAAGCCGGCAGCGTCTGCATCGTGTCGAGTATCGGCTTGATCACCGCCTCGAAGCCGTCGCTCTGCGAGGCGAGCACGCCGAGCAGCACGCCGATAACGACCGCGATCAGGATCGAGATGCTCATCAGGCTCAGGGTTTCCATCGACTCGTCCCAGAAATCGAGCACCAGAAAACTGCTGACGCCGACGATCGCGAGCAGACCGAGGCGCAGGCCGCCGTACGCGAAAGCCGGCAGCACCAGGATCACGAAAACGATTTGCCACTGGGTGAAGATCAGAAAATCGACCAGCGCCTCGTACAGCCAGACCGCGCCGGCGGCAATCGCGCGCGTCGTCGGCTGGATATACGGTCGCAGCCACTTGTCGAAGGCATCGACCTGCTCGGCGAACGGGAAGGCCTCGATCCAGCCGGCGGGAAACACGGTATCCCCGCCGTGCAACTTCCAGATCAGCAGCGACGCGGCGAACACTGCGAAGGTGACGACCCAACCCCGGTGTTCCCTCCAGAAACCCCCGATCCAGCCCGGCTGCGCGCGCTCGTCGACTACGCTGCTCATAACCTCCCCTCGCGATGACTGACCTAGCTTAGCGTCGATGCGAATGGCCCGCAAGCAAGCCGGTTTACAGCTCGATTCGCTTCGGGCTAAGATGAATCGCCGCCGCGAGCGATCAAGAGAATCCCATGTCCGACGCGCCCAAAATCGTCTGCCGCAACATCTGGAAAATTTTCGGCACCTATCCGCAGCGGATACTCGAAAACCTCGATCCGTCGATGTCGCGCGCCGAGGTGCAGGAGCAGACCGGCCATGTCATCGGCGTCAAGGACGTTTCCTTCGAAATCAAGCAGGGTGAAACCTTCGTCGTCATGGGCCTGTCCGGCAGCGGCAAATCGACACTGGTGCGCTGCATCTCGCGGCTGATCGAACCGACCGCCGGCGAGATGCTGATCGACGGCGAGGACATCATGGAGTATGGCGACGCGCAGCTGACCGAACTGCGGCGGTTTCGCATGAGCATGGTATTCCAGCATTTCGGCCTGTTCCCGCATCGCAAGGTCATCGACAATATCTCTTTCGGCCTCGAGATTCGCGGCATGGACAAGCAGGCACGCCGCGCCAAGGCCATGGAGGTGCTCGAAAAGGTCGGCTTGCGCGGCTGGGCGGAACACTACCCGCGCGAGCTGTCGGGCGGCATGCAGCAGCGCGTCGGCCTCGCGCGCGCGATGGCGGTAGACCCCGAGATCCTGATCTTCGACGAACCATTCAGCGCGCTCGACCCGCTGATCCGCCGCGAAATGCAGGACGAGTTGCTGAATATCCAGGCCGAAGTCCACAAGACGATGATTTTCATCACCCACGATTTTCTCGAGGCGATCAAGATGGGCGACCACATCGCGATCATGAAGGACGGCGAAGTCGTGCAGATCGGTACGCCCGAGGAAATCGTCGCCAACCCGGCCGACGACTACGTGCGCGAATTCACCGAGGACGTACCGCGCTACAAGGTACTGTCGGTCGGCAAGATCATGCGCGAGGCGTCGGCCGAGGTGCAGCAAAACGGCGCCGATTGCTGCCGCGAGGACGACAAGCTCGACAAGCTGATCGATCTCGCGATTCGCAGCCAGGGTCCGCTCGCGGTGCTCGACGGCGAGGGCCGCGTGGTCGGCGAGATCGACCAGGCGATGATCCTCAAGGCCATGGACAGCCGCTCGTGAGCGCCGCCGGCGAAGCGCCCGGTTTGCCGCCGCTGCGCAAGCCGCTCGCCGAACGGCCGGAAAACTCGTACACGCTGCCGGCCGCCTACTACCTCGAGCCGGAGATCTACGAACTCGAGAAACAACGCATTTTCTACCGCAGCTGGCAATACGCCGCGCCCGAGAGCATGTTGCGCCGGTCCGGCGACTACGTCACGCTGCGCATCTGCGACGAAAACGTCTTCGTGATCCGCTCGAGCGACGGCGAGCTGCGCGCGTTCTACAATGTTTGCCGGCATCGCGCCCACGAACTGCTCGAAGGCAGCGGCAACCTGCACAACCTGATCGTCTGCCCGTACCACGCGTGGTCATACAGCAACACCGGCGCCCTCGCCCATGCACCGATGTCCGACCAGCGCCCCGGCTTCGATGCGGCGGAGTTTTGCCTGCGGCCGGTGCGCCTCGAGGTCTTTTGCGGCTGCGTATTCGTCAACCTCGACGACGGCGCCGCGCCGCTCGGCGAAATTGCCGCCGACCTCGAGCGCGACATCCGCGCGCAGCTGCCGTTTCTCGACGATCTCGAGCCGACCAACGAGCTGGTACCGGCGGCGCAGCCGATCCATGCCGGCTGGAAAGTCGTCGTCGATAACTACGTCGAATGCTATCACTGCCGCGCGGCGCATCCGGATTTCGCGTCGATCATCGACATGGACAGCTACGAGGTCGACGTCTACCCGCTGTGGTCACGCCAGTACGCCGCGAAGATTCGCCACGACAACAGCGCCTACCCGGTCGCCGCCGGCAGCGGTTACCAAAACAGCGTATTCTGGTACCTGTGGCCCAACATGACCTTCAACGTGCTGCCCGGCCATGAGGCCATCGGCCTGTTCGCGGCCCGCCCGCTCGACGCGGCGCGCTGCAGCTTCGAGGGCCATACGCTGTCGGCCGGCGGCCAGGTCGACCGCGCGCGCAGCGACTACCTCAACGATACCCTCGGCCCCGAAGACGTCGACCTGTGCGAATCGGTGCAGCGCGGCCTCGCATCGCGCAGCTACGACCAGGGTATCTACCTCTACGATCCCGCTCGCCGCGGTGAAAGCGAGCACGCGCTACACCATTTCCACCGCCTGGTACTGGACGCGCTACGCCCCGATTGACAGGCCGCCGTTGCGATCGATCGACACCGGTTCGCCGCTGCGGATCGAACGCATCTGCTCCGCCGGAATCCGGACTACCGGCACCTCTAGTCCGTAGATTCGGTTCGCGACCAGCACGCCGACCCCGATATTGACGTCACGCTCGCCGAGCACGAAGGCACGCGGCCCGCTGCCGTTGCGCAGCGCCTCGGCAATGCCGCCGGGCGTGCCGGCCGAGCCGCGGCTCGCGGGAATGAACAGCACCGTGCCGCCGACGCGCGTGCGGTACTGCGGATGGTGCACGTCGATGATCGCGCCCTGCTGCGGATCGAAGCCGCCCCAGAAGCTCAGGCTTGCGTCGAGCACCAGCGCCGGACCGCTGGCGACGCCGGCAATCAGCACGTCCGCATCGAGCAGCCGACGGGTCATGCATCGCCCCAGTCGTCGAGCACGACTTCGCCGCGCACCGCCGATTCGACGCACTCCCGGAGGCTGCCGAGCACCGCCTCGACCGGCAGCATGCCCGGCGCGTAGTAGGCCCATTTTGCCGAGTTGGTCATGATCTTGCCGCGCAGTCCGCGCACCGCCGGCGAGAAATAGGTACAGGTATCGGTGACGATGCGCACCCCCGCGGCCTGCAGCGCGCTGCACCACCCCCGGACCTCGGCCTCGGCGTAGACGTGGCGGCTGGTCGTCAAATAGAACGTCAGCCGCGGGTCGATATGGCGCGCGCCGAGCAGCGTCACGAGGCGCTCGAATTCGGTCAGCGAGAAATGCGGCGTACCGAGGGCGATGCCGGCAAGCTGCTTGCTGCGATCGTCGCGTCCGAGCTCGTCGCGCGCGCGCTTTAAATCGGCGGGGGTGATTTCGATCATTCGCGCCGGCTTGCCGCCGGCAAACGCGGCCTCCAGCGTCGGCGCTTCCGGCGTGATGCCGATCGCGTGGAACAGCGGCACGCTGCCCGACGAACTCGCCGCCGCGCTGATCGCTTTCAGATCGTCCTCGCCGCAATTCGCCGGCAAGCCGACGATCGCCGGCACCGCCGCGCCGCTGTCGAGACCGATCAGGTGCCCGAGCAGGTGGTAGAACAGGTCCCTGGCGCGCAGTTCCGGGTCGATGTCGCGCACGTCGAAGAGAATTTGCGCGACCCGGCCCGCGTCGAGATGCAATTTGCTGGCCGGAACCCGCCCGGTGATTGCCGCGCAGACATCGAGGTAGTCGCCGTACTTGTTGCTGCGCGCGCCAATCACCGAGTTGTAGAAACACACCGCGTTCGATTCCGAACCGACGATGTGGTCGCCGAGCGCCGGCCGGCCGGGCAGCTGGTAGGGCGCGCAGGTCCACACCGGGCGGCAACCGAGACGCACATATGCCTGCATCAATTCGTGGGCTTCGCGCATCGCTCCGCTCTTTGCCGGATCGCGCAGGCTCAGGTCTTCGAGCGAAACGAGACCATTGTTGGTCCAGGCCGGTACCGCCAGCGTCGCGCCGGCGTCGAGCAGGTAATTGACGAAGTCGAGATGCGCGCGGCCGTTGTAGAAACACGCGTCGATATGCGCGAAGCCGATATCGATCAGTTCGGCGGCGCGGTCGATCTCGGCGGCCGCGACGATGGTTTCCATCGCGAAGCGCAGCGCGGGGCCCTCGTGGCCGTCGAGCCGTGCCTGATCCTGTTCGCTGAGGCGCAGCAAGCGGCTTACCAGGCGATCGATTCGCGTCCGCGGTAAAAGCCGCCGGTGACGCGCGCCTCCGGCGCGGTCGCCAGCCAGACGACGGTATCGACCCCCTCCTCGACCGACAGATCGGCGGCCTCGCCGCCCATGTCGGTGCGCACCCAGCCGGGGCTTGCCGCATTGACCGAGAAGCGTGCCGGGTCGAGCTCGGCGGCATAGATCCGGGTGACCGCGTTGAGCGCGGTTTTCGAGATACGGTAGCCCGGATACTGCCCGTCCATGTCGCTCAGCTGCCCCATGCCCGAGGAAATATTGATGATGCGCGCGTCTTCGACGCGTTCCAGCAGCGGCAGCATCGCGTTGATCAGCATCACCGGGCCGACGGTGTTGGTGCGAAACGTGGTTTCGAGAACTTCCGCGTCGGTATCGCGAATACTCGCGGGGTCGCCGAGATCGGCGTCGATCAGGATACCGGCGTTGTTGATCAATACGTCGAGCCGACCGTGAATCTTTTCGATGTGCTGGGCGAGCGCGGCAATATCATTCGCGTCGGTTACGTCGAGGCGCACCGCCGCGACGTGCTCGGAACCGAGCGAGTTGGCGGCCTCGATACCGGCATCGAGGTCGCGGCT
>JBFFXR010000075.1:0-12945 GCA_041569645.1 Gammaproteobacteria bacterium | reverse complement strand
GGTTTACCTTGGTCGCGACGGTCAGGTGCTTGCCCAGATCGCCGGCGAGTAAATCGCCGAGCAGGGTCTCGGTGCGGCCCTCGCAATACTGGTGCGCGGTGTCGATTTCGTCGCCGCCGGCCGCGGTGAAGCGCTCGAGCAGGATTTTGGCGCCGGCGGCGTCGACCTGGTCACCGAAGGTCATCGTGCCGAGAATCGTTTTCATACCGGGATCTCCTCCTGCGCCGGCCGGGTTTCGGCTCAATTGTTGGCGCTGTAGCCGCCGTCGACGAGAAAATAAGCGCCGCTGCAGTAGGCCGACGCGTCGGACGCGAGGTAAACCGCAAGCCCGACGAGGTCGCCGGGTTCGCCGATGCGGCCGAGCGCGATGCGCTCGACGAAACGGGCGCTGGTGTCGGCGTCGCTCCACAAGGCCTCGCTGAAGCGCGTCCTGATCAGCCCGGGACATATCGCGTTGGCGCGGATGTTGTCGCCGCCCCAGTCCTGGGCCATCGCCTTCGTCAGGCTGATGATCGCGGCCTTGCTGACGCTGTAAATGCCGATGTTGCTCTCGGGTACGAGCCCGCCGATCGAGCTGACATTGATGATCGAGCCGCCGCCGCGCGACTTCATCAGCGGCTGCGCGAGCTTGGCGAGCTCGAACGGGCCCTTCAGATTCACGTCGACGATCTTGTCGAAGGCCCGCGCGTCGGTGTTTTGCAGCGGGCCGTAAACCGGGTTCGCGGCGGCGTTATTGACCAGGATATCGAGTCCGCCGCAGGCCTCTACGGTCGCGGCGACCAGCGCCTCGATGTCGTCGGCGTTGCCGACGTTGGCGGCGATCGCGGTTGCATCGCCACCGGCCTCGCGGATCGCGGCGGCGACCGCGTCGACGGCGTCCTGCTTGCGGCTGCTGACGACGACGCGGGCGCCGAACGCGGCGAGCCCTTGAGCGATGGCCTCACCGATGCCCTTGCTCGCGCCGGTGATCAGTGCGACCTTGCCGTCGAGACGAAACATCGATTTGTAATCGCTTCGCTCCGCCATTCGTCTGTCCTCCCGTCGCCGCGTCGTCGATCCCGATTTGAGCATCCTCCGCGCCGCCAGCGCAACCTCGATTTCGACCCGACCGATAATTTTAATAATTTTTACTCAGAGTAATTACGCTGAGTAAAAAAAATTTCGGCGGAATACTGGCTGTTTCGCGGGGGCGGGGGATTGGGTATCGTTGGCGGGTGCGTAGTCGGGGGAGTGGCATGGATTACGAATCGCGGGTTGTCGTCGCGAAAAGCCAGGTCGACGAGCTCGGTCATCTGAATCACGTCGCCGCGGTCGGGATTCTCGAGCGCGCGCGCGACGACTGGTATCGCGAGGCCGGGCTTTGGGACGGGCGACCGTACAGCGGCGACGAAGTCCTCGGCACGCTGGTACTGAACCTGAACGTCAACTACCGTGCCGAGTGTTTCCTCGACGAGGAATTGCGCGTGATCACGCACCCGCTCGAGCGCGGGCGCAAGAGCTACGTACTGACGCAGGAAATCGTCAAAGCCGACGAATCGATCGCGATCGACGCGCGGGTCACGAGCATCGTCATGGATCTCGAGGCGCGGGTAACGCTCGAGGTGCCAGCGAGCCTCGCCCGCTACCTGCCGGCACGGTAATGAGGCGCTGCTAGTCGACCAGGCCGTCGGCGCGCACGCGCGCCTGCCGGTGCGCGTCGGTAATCTTGCCGTAGAGATCCTGCACGCGCTCGCGGCTGCCGATCATGCCGGGCTTTTCGGCAAACGACATGATCAGCAGCAGACGATCGCCGGCGCCGGAGTTGGCGGTGACCCGGTGCAGCGAAAACCGGCCGAGGAAGAATTGCAGGTCACCGGCGTTGAGCTCGAGGCTTCGGACCCGGTCGCGCGCGCCGTCGAGCACCCGCTTGACGTCGGGGTAGCACTCGTCGGCGGCGCTGCGCAGGTTCGGCACGTATTCGAAGCAGCCGCCCGACTCGGCCGCCTGCAGCAGCATCGTGATCGTGAATTCGTTGGTGTCGAAATGCCAGTTGAACTCCTGCCCGGGTCGGCCGACGTTGACGATCATGTTCGACACCGGATCCTCGTAGATGAACAGTTCGTCCTTGTCGAGGCAGTCGGCGAGGAAGCGCTTGAGCGGTTCCCAGTAGTACAGCCGCCGCGCCGCGGTTTCGGCGCCGAAGCAATCCGCGGTAATGAAACCGTTGGTCCGCGGAATGAAGATATTCAGCGGATGATCGGCGGGTCGATCCGGATCGCCATCGTTGAGATAGACGTTGCAGGCCTTGCGCTCGGAGTAGTAGGCACGTGGCGCGCGCGTGAGCGCCTCGGCCTGCAGCGCGGCGAGGCCGGCCGGGCTGAAGAAATCGCGAATGACCGCGCAACCGTCGTCGGCGAGCGACGCGCGAACCTCGGCGACGACCGCCTCGCGGCGCGGATCGCCGGGCCGGTCGATCGGGTAGCGGACGTAATCGATGATGGCGTCGCAGGCGAGTCCGGACATGGCTAATCGCGCCGCCGCGTCAGCGCAGCTGGCTGTCCTTGCTGGCGCGGCGATTGATGCCGCCGGCGGCGGCGTCGCGCCGGTCCTCGATTTCCTGGCAGGCGACGCACAGGCGCACGCCGGGCACGGCCTTACGCCGCGCCGGCGGAATTTCGGTACCGCAGGCTTCGCAATGGCTCAGGCTCTCGCCTTGCGGCAGGCGGCTGCGTGCGCGCTCGACCGCGTCCTCGACACTCGCGTCGATCTGATCCTGCACCGCGCCGTCGCGCGCCCAGCCGGTCGCCATGTCGCCTCCCGTATCGGCTCGAACGGAATTATTCTGCACCCGCGCCGGGCGCCGATCAACCGATTTCGGCGACCTCGATGGGTGGACTGCGCGCCTCGATCTCGGCGGCCGCGTCGAGGATGAAATCCTCGCGCAAGCGCGGGCCGACGAGCTGCACGCCGAGCGGCGCGCCGGACTCGGCGCCGGTACAAACCGACATTGCCGGCACGCCGATGAGCGGCAGCGCGATCTGCGTCAGTTGCGCCTCGACCACGCGATGCAGCGACTCGGGCGATTCGACGTCGAGCTGATCGGCGAACGGCAGCTCGGCCGACACCGGGCACAGCAGCAGCGGGTAGTGCTCGAGAAACAGCTGCCAGTCGCGCGCGATGCGCAGGCGCGCCTGCAGCGCCTCCATCAGGCTCGCCATCGTCGGCTCGGCGCAATGCTCGCGCAATTGCGCGTAAACGAAATTGGCGTCGGGATCGTCCTCGCGCGCGACCATTGCGCCCTGCGAATAGGCGTATTCAGACATCCACAACAGCATTTGCAACTGCATCGCCTCGCGCAGCGGCGGGCAGTTCGTTTCCTCGACCGCCCAGCCGGCGTCGGCGAGCTGCTTCGCGGCGTCGCGCAGCGCACGTTCGATCGGCGCATCGACGTCGAGACCGTCGGGATTAACGCACAGCGCGGCGCGCTTTGATAACGCGTCGCCGGCCAGCGGCGCCGGCACCCACCACGGATCGAGCGCGCTCGGCGCGGCCATCGCCGCGAGCGCGATGCGCAAATCGGCGACGCTGCGCGCGATCGGTCCCGATACCGCGGTGATTTGCGCGCCGATGTGGCGGTCGGGCGCCGAGCGGTTGACTGCCGGCACGCGGCCGAGCGACGGGCGGATACCATGCAGACCGCAGGCGTAGGCCGGGTAGCGAATCGAGCCGGCGATGTCGGTGCCGTGGCCGATCGCGCAGATCCCGGCAGCAACCGCCGCGGCCGCGCCACCCGACGAACCGCCAGGCGTCAGGCCGGAATCGCGCGGGTTGCGCGTGTGCCCGTGCAGCGAGTTGCGCGTGAACCAGCGCATCGAAAACGCCGGTGTGTTGCTGCGGCCGACGATAATCGCGCCGGAGCGACGCAGGTTCGCGACCACCGGGCTGTCGTGCGCGGCGACGAGATCCTGCTGAATGCGTAGCCCGTTGGTCGTCGCGAATCCCTGCTGGTCGACGTTGACCTTGATCGTGACCGGTACGCCGGCGAGCGGGCCGGGGTCGCCGCCGGCGGCCAGCGTCGCGTCGATTGCGGCGGCGGCGGCCAACGCTTCGTCGGGCATTTGCTGCACGATCGCGTTGCAGGCCGGGTTGGCCGCGTCGATTCGCGCGAGCGTCTGCTCGGTTACGTCGCGCGCGGCGATCTCGCCGCCGACCACGCGCGCGGCGATTTCGGCCGCGCCGAGGCGCCAGAGTTCGGTCATCAGAAATCTCCGCTTACCGGGGGCGCCAGTATAAGGCAGCCAAAAGCTGCCGGTTGGATTAATATTCGCGGCATGAGCACGTCGGCCGCCAATGCCTCGCCGGCAATCGAAATCGACGCCGCAAAGCGCAAGCTCGTCGTCGCCTGGGGCGACGGCGAACGCAACGGCTTTCATTTCGTCTGGCTGCGGCATGCGGCCCGCTGCGGCGACGGTATGCCCAACGATACGCGCGTCAAGATCGACCTGCTGCCGGACGACCCGGCCGAGCTCGCGATCGCCGCGGCGCGCATCGATGGCGAATACCTCGTCGTCGAATGGGGCAACGACCGCTCCACCAGCCGGCACCGGCTCGATATTTTGCGCCGTTCGGCCTACGACGCCGCGGCGCGCGCCGCGCGCAAGCATCGGCCGACGCTTTGGGATCGCGACTCGGCCGCCGCGATTCCGTGTTTCGACGCCGCTGCGCTCGGCGACGACCGCGGCATTCTCGATCTGCTGCTCGCGGTGCGCGATTTCGGCATCGCGAGAGTTCGCGGGGTTCCGACCGAGGCCGGCAGCATCGCCGCGGTTGCGACGCTGTTCGGGCCGATCCACGTCAACAACTACGGGCGCGTTTTCGACGTGCGCTCGGACGCCAATCTCGGCCTCGGCTCGAATACCGGCGATGGCTTGCCGCCGCACACCGACGAGAGCTATCGCCACGACGCGCCGGGCATTTCACTGTTTCACTGCCTCGCGGCCGACGCCGACGGCGGCGATTCGATCCTGGTCGACGGGTTCATGGCGGCGGCGCGCCTGCGCGAACAGGACCCGGCGGCCTTCGACGTGCTCGCCGAGGTGCCGCTGTTCTTCCGGCGCCATGCACCGCCGCGCGAAGACATGCAAAGCCACGCCCGCGCACTGGTGCTCGATATCGACGGCGACGTGGTCGGGGTCCGCTGGACCGACCGCACGCTGCCGCCGCAGGACCTGCCCGACGAGCGGGTCGAACCGGTTTACCGCGCCCTGCGGCGAATGTGGCGGATCGTCAACGACGAGGCGCTGCAGTTGCGCTACCGGATGGCGCCGGGCGACCTGCACGTGTTCGACAACCATCGCGTGCTGCACGGCCGGCTCGGCTTCGATGCGGCCACCGGCGCGCGTCATTTGCAGCAGTGCTCGGTCAACCGCGACGAATTCCACAACCGCCTGCGGCTGCTCGCCGCACGGCTCGGCGACCCGGCCGCGGAGCTGGTCATGGCCGGCGGGGCGCTGGGCTAGGGGCGCGGTTTAGCGCCGCACCTGGCAGGTGATCTCGACGCGGCTGCCGCCGAACAGGCGCGGCGATTCGGTCGTGGTGCGTGCGGGGTAGCGGCCGGCGGTGAAAAATTCGCGGTAGGCGGCGTCCATCGCGTCGAAATCACCGAGATCGGCGAGGTGCACGTCGACGCGCACGATGCGCTCGCGCTCGAGCTCCAGTTCGGCGAGGATTCGGCCGACCGCGTCGAGCACCGCGCGGGTCTCGGCGGCGACGTCGCCGAGCACGGCGAGGCCGGCCGGGAAATCGGCGGCAACGAGACCGGACAGGTAGGCGTAGCGGTCATCCATGACCACCTGGCTGAAGGGCGCGGGTGATTCGGGAACCGCGGCTGGCTGAAAACGAGTGAGTTCTTCGGCCGCGGTATCAGCCAATGATGTTGGCGCCGATGATCAACAGGACGCCCAGCACCGCGAACGCGATGAAGGTGTAGATCATGTGTTTGGTCGTGGTTTTATCGTCCTGGTCCTGATTCATGCCGGCTTCCCCCAGATCGTTCGGATCAAGTAGTATATAGTGCCGATAATCGAGCCAAAAAGCCACTGCCGATGCAACCCGAAAGCTTTAGCACGCTGTCGGTCGAGCGGCCCGCCGCGCAGGTGCTGCGCGTCGTTCTGAATCGCCCGGAGGTCGCCAACGCGTTCAACACGCAGATGGCGCGTGACCTGATGCATCTGTTCGAAGCCGTGGCTCTCGATTCGGGTGATACCCGCTGCCTGATCCTGACCGGCGCCGGTGAGCGCGCGTTTTGCGCCGGCGGCGATTTGAAGGAGCGCGACGGTATGAGCGACGCCGACTGGCGCCGCCAGCACCTCGTCTACGAGCGCATGATCCGCGCCGTGCTCGACTGCCCGCTGCCGCTGATCGCGGCGGTCAACGGCGCCGCCTATGGCGGCGGCTGCGAGCTGGTCGCGGCGGCCGATTTCGCCTATGCCGCCGACTCGGCGCGCTTCGCGCTGACCGAGACCAGCCTCGGCATCATCCCCGGCGCCGGCGGCACGCAAACGCTCGCGCGCGCGATTGGCGAGCGTCGCGCCAAGGAGCTGATCCTGTCGGCGCGGCGCTTTGACGCCGCCGAGGCGCAAGCCTGGGGTCTCGTCAACGAGGTCATGCCGCTCGCCGCGCTGCCCGAGGTGACGCTCGAGACCGCCTCGCGGATCGCCGCCAACGCGCCGCTCGCGGTGCGCCAGGCCAAGCAGGCGATCCATCGCGGCCTGCAGATGTCGCTCGCCGACGGGTTGGCCTTCGAGATCGAAGCCTACAACCGCACCGTGCCGACGCGCGACCGAGTCGAGGGCGTCGCGGCCTTCAACGAAAAACGCAAGCCAGAATTTCGCGGAGAATGAACAGCATGTCGAACGAAGTCATCCTGACCTGCGCCGTTTGCGGCGGCCACGCCAACCACGGCAAGCATCCCGATTACCCGATTACCCCCGAGCACATCGCGCGTGACTGTATCGACGCGGCGAAGGCCGGCGCCGCGATCGTGCACATCCACGTGCGCGATCCCGAGACCGGCGTGCGCTCGGGCGACCCGGCGCTGTTCCGCGAGGTCGTCGAACGGATTCGCGATTCGGGCAGCGACGTGCTGATCAACCTGACGACCAGCGAGGGTGCGCGCTTCAATCCCGGCGAGGAAGACGCGGCGGTCGGCGGTCCCGGCACGACGCTGGTGCAGCCGCTCGAGCGGCTCAGGCACGTCGAGGAATTGCGCCCCGACATCTGCACGCTCGACGTCGGCACCTTCAACTTCGGCGAGACCATTTTCGTCAACACGCCGGCGCACCTGCGCATCATGGCGAAACGCATCCAGGAACTCGGCGTCAAGCCGGAACTCGAGGTGTTCGAACCCGGCCATATCATGTTCGCCCACCGGCTGATGGACGAGGGCCTGATCGACAGCCCACCGATGTTCCAGCTGTGCCTCGGCATCCCGCACGCGTCGCCGGCGACGCCTGAAGTGCTGACCGTGATGAAAAACCTGTTGCCGGACGGCGCCAACTGGAGCGCGTTCGGCATTTCGCGAATGGAATTTGCGATCGTCGCGCAGGCCGCGAGTCTCGGCGGCAACTGCCGCGTCGGCCTGGAGGACAATCTCTATCTTGACAAGGGCGAATTCGCGACCAATCTCAAGCTCACCGAGCGCGCGGTGCGCATCATCCGCGAGATTGGCCGCGAACCGGCAACGCCCGCGCAGGCCGCCGACCGCCTCGGAATCCGGCGCTGATGGGACGACTCTACCTGATTCGCCACGCGCAATCGGCCAACAACGAAACCTGGGACGGCAGCGACTTTCATCCCGACCGCCATCCGGATCCCGAAATCACCGAGCTCGGTCATCGCCAGGCGGCGGCGCTCGCCGAACACCTGGCGCATCCCGACGCCGAAGCTCGCCAGCATCCCTTCGTGCCGCCGCCCGAACGGCACTACGGGATGACGCACGTCTATTGTAGCCTGATGACGCGCTCGATCCTGACCGCCGACTACGTCGCGGCGGCCTGCGAACTCGAGTTGCACGCCCTGGCGGACGTGTTCGAAAAATACGGTATCTACGAGTTCGACGCGAAGCGCAACCGGATCGGGCTGCCCGGTCCAGGGCGCGCCTATTTTGCCGAGCGCTTTCCGCGACTCGGCCTGCCCGATGAGGTCGGCCACGGCGGCTGGTGGGACCGGCCGGCCGAGGACGAGTCGGCTTTCGTCGCGCGCATGCGCGCGGTCGTCGCGGCGCTGCGCGAACGCCTGCTCGCCGGCGACGAACGTATCGCGCTGGTCGCGCACGGCGATTTCCTCGACCAGTTCGTCAACGAGCTGATGGGCGTCGAGCGCCACCCGGCGAATTACGACAGTCACTGGTACGGCAACTGGACATTTCACAATACCTCGATCTCGCGTATCGACTTCGTCGCCGGCGCGCACACGGTCGTTTATCTCAATCGCATCGATCACCTGCCCAACGAGCTGGTCTCCTGGTAACGCGCGGCCGCGGTTTTCAGTTGGATTCGAGGTCCGCTAATCGCCGCCGGAGATAGTCGATCTGCGCCTGGTTGTCGCAACGCCCGATCGCCGCGCGGTACATCTCGGCGGCCTCCTGGCGCCTACCGCCGCGACGCAGCAGGTTCGCGCGTGCGGCGTAGTAGGGCTGATAATGCTCGAGTTTGCCCGCGAGCTCCGGTTGATCGAGAAAGGCGAGGCCGATTTCGGGATTTTCGGCATAGGACAGCGCGACGGCGAGGTTCAGCTCAACCACCGGATTGTTTTCTGATTCGGCAAGGTGGCGATAGAGCATGACGATCTGTTTCCAGTCGGTACGCGCGAAATTCTCCGCATGCGCGTGAACCGCGCTGATCGCGGCCTGGATCTGGTAGGGGCCGGCCGAGCCTTTTATCAGCGCAGCCTGCAGCAGGCGATCGGCCGCGGCGATCGCCTCGCGATCCCACAGGCTCCGGTCCTGGTGTTCGAGGTCGATGATTTCGCCGGCGGCGCTGACGCGGGCGGCGAAACGGGAGCGGTGCAGCAGCATCAGCGCGAGCAGGCCTGCGACCTCGGTCTCGGCCGGCATCAACGCGAGCAGTACCCGACCGAGACGCAAGGCTTCGTCGCACAGGTCGACCTCGATCGGCGCGCCGCCGCCGCTGGAGTAGTAACCCTCGTTGAAGATGAAGTAAATGACGCGCAGAACCGTATCGAGGCGATCGCCGAGGATCGCCGCTGCCGGCACCTCGTACGGAATCGCGGCCGCACGAATCTTGTTCTTGGCCCGCAGCAGGCGTTGCGCCATCGTCGTCTCGGCAATGACGAAGGCATGCGCGACTTGCGCGGTCGACAGACCGCACAGCGTCTTCAACGTCAATGCCACCTGCGCTTCCGGCGCCAGTGCCGGGTGGCAGCAGGTGAAGATCAGGCGCAGGCGTTCGTCGGGGATGCGGTCGTCGTCCATATGCTCTTCCGCCGGCGGTCCGGACGCTTCGGCGGCGAGCAGCTGCCCGAGCTTGTCGACATGCAGCTTGTCGCGGCGAAGCCGATCGATGCTTCGATTCCGTGCGGTCTGCAAAAGCCAGGCGGCGGGGTTGTCGGGAACGCCGCTGACGGGCCAGTGACGCAGCGCCGCCAGGGTCGCGTCCTGCAGCGCATCCTCGCCGAGCTGAATGTCGCCGAATCGATGCACCAGCAGCGCGAGCAGCTTGCCATAGTGCGTCCGAACGGCCGCCTCGACGGCCGTTCGGACGTCGCCATCGCTGGCACCGGAATCTCTCAAGCCTCGGCCGTTTCGAGATGCGTCGCGATCGGACGCACTTCGATGCTGCCGTGTTTCGCGGTCGGGATCCTGGCCGCGCATTCGAGCGCTTCGTCGAGGTCCTTGCAATCGAGCAGGTAGTAGCCGCCGAGGACTTCCTTGGTTTCGGCGAAAGGTCCATCGCTGATCTCGGTTTTACCGTCACGCACCCGCACCGTGGTCGCGGTGCTGACGCTCTCGAGCGGTTGCCCGGCGATGAATATGCCGCGTTCCTTGACCTCGTTGGTGAACTCGTAGTACGCGTTCATGAACTCGCCGAAGTCCGGATCGCCGGGCTGCGGCCCTTTGCCTTCCTCGTGATAGATCATCAACAGGTATTGCATCGCCAAACTCCTCTACATCGCCATGACCGGCGCGACCTCGACGCTGCCGTCTTCCTGCAGTATCGGGCAGCCGCGCGCGAGTTCGGCAGCCTGCTCTTCGTCGTCGGCCTCGATAAAACTGTAACCGCTGACGGGATTGGGACCGCCGTCGGCCGTGGTGCGGCCGTCGCCGTGCACCGTCGCCGACATGCCTACGGGTCCACCGGCGTCGACGACGCGCTCGCCAAGCTGGGCGAACCAGTTTTGCCACTCGCCGAGGACGCGGGCCATGTCCTCGTCCGATTCGGGCGTGCGCCCGCCGTGATAAACGTAGATGTATTTTGCCATGAGAATCACCTCGAATGGTGGTTGCTGTAGGTCTATGACGAACCGCGATCCACCGATTCGACAATCCGGCAAAAATATTTCTGCACGCCGAGCAGCACGACCGCTGTCGGCTGGTTACATTTCGACGATTTCGGCGACTTCGACCGTGCCTCCGGCTTCGAGAATCGGGCAGCTCCTGGCCAGTTCGGTCGCCTGCTCGATGCTGTCGGCGGCGATCAGGCTGTATCCAGACAGCGGGTTGCTGCCGCCATCGCAGCTTACCGCGCCGTCGGGATGCACGGTCGACGACGGCCCGACCGGATTGCCGGGGTCGAGCGCGGCCGCGCCCATGCCGCCGAGCCATGCCTGCCATTGCGCCATGACTCGCGCACCCTCCTCTTCGGTCTCGGGCATCTTGCCGCCGTGATAGGCGAAGATATATTTAGCCATGACCTCGTCCTCGCTGCTGTCCTGGTGGGACGAATCAGCATACGTCAATCCAGGCGTGTTTACGACTCTGACTGCGTTGTTCACTCCGAGCCGAGGAGCGTGGTCGGATTGCAATCGAAATACGATACTTGGGCCGTGAGCGCGATTGCTCTCGCGATTCGCAACACGACCCGCGGCGCGAATCAGCGCCGCGGGGCAGCCCGAGATAGGTCAGCCGACGGTCTCGTCGAACAAGACCTCGATCAGTCGATGCCGCTTGAGCGCGCCGACGACCTTGCCGGCGTCGTCCAGCACGCGCACGTCACGGTCCTGGGCGAGTACCGGCCCGGCGATCTTCTGTACGTTGTCGCTGTCGCGCACGGTGAGTTCCGGATGCGGGTCGTCCGACTGCGCGTCCATGACCGCGCGTACCGACAGCAGTTTGCCGCGCGGAATATCCTTCGTGAACTCGGCGACGTAGTCGGTCGCCGGGTTGGTAATCAGTTCCTCGGCCGTGCCGAGCTGCACGATTTCGCCCTCGTACATGATCGCGATGCGGTCGGCGAGCTTGATCGCCTCGTCGAAGTCGTGGGTGATGAAGACGATGGTCTTGTGCAATACCGATTGCAGGCGGATGAACTCGTCCTGCATTTCCTTGCGGATCAGCGGGTCGAGCGCCGAGAAGGGCTCGTCGAGAAACCAGATGTCGGGCTCGACCGCGAGCGAGCGGCCGATGCCGACGCGCTGTTGCTGCCCGCCGGACAGTTCGCGCGGGTAGTAATCGTCGCGACCCTTGAGGCCGACGACCTCGATGATTTCGCGCGCTCTCTGGTAACGGGTCTCCTTGTCGATGCCCTGCACCTCTAGCGGGAAGGCGATATTTTCGAGCACCGTGCGGTGTGGCAGCAGCGCGAAATGCTGAAACACCATGCCCATCTTGTGGCGGCGCAAATCGATCAGCTCCTGCTCGCTCGCCTGCAGCAGGTCGGTGCCGTCGAAGCGGACGCTGCCGGCGGTTGGCTCGATCAGCCGTGTGAGGCATCGCACCAGGGTCGATTTACCCGAACCGGAAAGACCCATGATGATCAGGATTTCGCCCTCGTAGACGTCGAAGGTCGCGTGCCGCACGGCGGGGATGTAGCCCGCGGCGCGGATCGCGCCGTCGTCAGGCGCGCCGCCATGCTCGGCGAGAAATCCTTCGGGGTCGTCGCCGTAAAGTTTCCAGACGTTTTCGCAGGCGATCTTGACGGTCTTGGTCATGGCGTGTCGTCGGATGCGAGGGTTCGAATACTGCCAGAATGGTAACTCGCCGAAGCGACAATGTAACCGTCAGGCCGAGGAAATAGCAGGCTGGCCGATCTTTCGGCCATTCTGGTAAGCCGAAATCGTGCAGTGTTCGAAACCGCCATCTGCCTCGAACGGCCCGCAGGGCCCTGTTCGAACTTCCTGCGTCGAACCAGGGAGTCCTCCGCCGAGCGGAGGACTCCCTGGTGATTCATCCTGGTCAGACGCTCAGCGGTGCAACGTCAGGATTTTAATTGCCGTCTCCCAGTACGGAAACCGTCCAGGGCTTCCAGACCGCTTCGTTGTCCGCCAGCCATTTCTTCGCGGCTTCTTCGTGACTCATGCCATGGACGTCGACCAGCGCCGCCATCGAGCCGATTTGCGGGGTCGTGAACGAAAGCCTCGAAAAAGCGGTATACGCCTTCGGATGGGTCTTCGGAAACCGGTAGTTGGCGCCTTTCTTCAGCCATCCCGGCGGTGATCCGCAACCGGTGGTTTCGAGCGTGCCGCCATCGATCATTCGGCAACCTTCGAAATACGGTGGAAACTCGATGAAGGTAAATCCGGAGGCGTCGGTGAAGTTCGGCGTCCAGTTGAAAATGATTGTACCGCGGCCTTCTTTTTCCGCGGCTTTCAGCTCCGTCCACAGGGCATCGGCACCGCCGGCGAACTTGACGACCCACTTTTCTTCGAGGCCCAGTCCCTTGACGCGATTGGGCATCACGTTGCCATGCCAGCTCAGCGGCCCCTCGAGCCAGCGGCCCTTGCCGCCGG
>JBFFXR010000074.1:0-13280 GCA_041569645.1 Gammaproteobacteria bacterium | reverse complement strand
CTCGGCGCGCGACCACCAGACGCCGTGACCGCCGATGAACATCGGCCGGTTCGCCCGGCGCAGCAGCTCGAGCACCGCTTCGAGATCCTCGGGACATGGCCACGCGCGCGCGACGCGTCCCGGGCCGCGGTCGAACGGGCGCTCGTCGCGCATCGCGTCCTCGGCGAAAGACGAGAACATCAGGTCGACCGGCAGGCTGATATGCACCGCGCCGGGATAGCCCGACAGCGCGATCTTCCAGGCGCGGTCGACGATCTCGGAGATGCGCTCGCCGTCGCTGACCGACACGCTGTACTTGACCAGCGGCGCCGCGATCGAGACGTCGTCGATCTCCTTGAAACCGCCGCTGCCCTGGCGCTTCAGCGTGCTCGAGCCGGTGACGAAGATCACCGGCGAGCGTTCGCCCCAGGCTTCCATCATCGCCGGCACGGCATTGGCGAAGCCTTCCGGACCGACCAGGCAGACCGCCGGCTGGCGCGTGATCCGCGTGTGCGCGTCGGCGAGGTGGCCGGCGACCTGCTCGTGCGGCGCGTTGATCACCGGGATGCCGCAGTCCATGAACCCTTCGAGCGCCGGGTTGCAGAAGCCGCCCGAGAGCGTAAACACCCGCGTGACGCCCTTCTCCGCGAGCGCCCGTGCGAGCAACGCGCCGCCGCGAAGCTTCACGTCGCCCCCGGCGGGTCGAGCACGTAGGCCGGGCCGACGTCGTTGACGTCCGGGCAGCCGAGTTGCGCCAGCGTGATGTCGAGCTGCACGCGAATCAGCTCGATCATCTGCTCGAGGCCGGCGTAGCCGGCGGCGCCCATGGCATAGAGCAGCGGGCGGCCGACGAAGACGTAGTCGGCGCCGAGCGCGAGCGCCTTGACCACGGCCTCGCCGTTGCGCACGCCGCTGTCGAACAGGACCGTGTATTCCGGGCCGACCGCGGCGCGGACCCGCGGCAGCATCGCGATCGCCGGCGGCGCGCTGTCGAGCTGGCGGCCGCCGTGGTTCGACACGTAGACCGCATCGGCGCCGGCGTCGCGGATGCGCAGCGCATCGTCCGGATTGAGCACGCCCTTGACGATCAGCGGCCCCGGCCAGCGCTCGCGCAAGCGGTCGAGAAAGGCCCAGTCGACCTTGCCGCGGGCCTCGTTGCGCTTGAACTGCTTGCCGCCCGGCAGGTTCACGTTGGCGAGTTTCGGTACGCCGGTTGCGAGCGTCGTCAGCGACCAGCGCGGGTGGGTCGCGAAATCGATAAACTGCCGCGGCCCGATCCGCAGCGGCGACTGGAAACCGTTGCGACGCTCGCGCGCGCGGTAGCCTATTTCGGGCACGTCGACCGTCAGCATCAGGTGCGTGTAGCCGGATTTTTCGGCGCGCGCGACGAGGTCCATCGCGACGTCTTCCGACTGGCCGACATAGAGCTGGAACCAGGCCTTGCCGCCGGTGCGCTCGGCGGTCTCCTCGATGCTGCTCGAGGCCATCGTCGACAGCACGATCGGGATGTTGTAGTGCATCGCAGCGCGCGCCAGCATCGCGTCGCCGCCGGGCCAGCTCAGGTTGCACATGCCCATCGGCGGGATGCCGAACGGCAGGTCGTAGGCGATGTCGAACAGCGTCTTGCCAAGTTTGCGGTTTTCGACGTTGACGAACACGCGCGGCAGCAGGCGCAGCGCCTCCAGCGCGTCGACGTTCAGCCGGCAGGCGAGCTCTTCGCCGGCGCTGCCGTCGACGTAGTCGAAGGTCATCTTCGGCAATCGCCGCCGGGCGAGGCGGCGCGCGTCCGACAGGCTGTAGATCTTGCTGGGCATGGCCTCCGGTTTCGCGGCGTGGGTCAGACAGCCTTGTACCAACGACGCCGGCGAATAGCAAGGTCCAAGCGAAGTCAGAATCGCGAGGGACCGGAACTAGTCCCGAAGCGTGGTGATAAATGCGCCGATTTCGCCGCGATCCTTTCGCGCATGCCAAAGATTGGCAAGCGATCGACCGTATGCATTACGACGAAACTCGGCGCTGCGGCTCCTCCATTGACTATCCCGACCCGCGCAGCCGAGAGCGGGTATAATGTCGCGAGTTTGAATGACCCCAGATTTGGACTCGATCGTGACTTCTGCCTGCATGACCGTCGGCTTCGCCACCGATGCCGATTGCGCCGCGATATCCGACCTGTCGCGCCGGCATATCGAGTACGGCTTGCGCTGGCGCTATACCCCGCCGCGGATTCGCGCACTGATTCGCAACCGCACGAAAAACGTTATCGTTGCGCGCGACGGCCGCGATTTCGCGGGGTTCGGCATCATGTCCTACGGCGACGACTGCGCCAACCTCGACCTGCTCGCCGTGCCGGCGCGTTATCGTCGACGCGGCGTCGGCAAACGCATTGTGCTGTGGCTGGAAAAGGTCGCGCGCACCGCTGGCATCGTCAGTGTTTTCGTGCAGGTTCGCGAGACAAATGCCGGCGCGATCCGCTTCTACCGGGCGCTTGGCTATCTCGAGCTCACCGAGGCGCTCGGATATTACCAGGGGCGCGAGGCGGCGATCATCATGGGCAAACCCGTTAGGTCGCCCTTCGCCGGACCCGGAAAAGCCGCTGCGGGGCAAGTATCCTGACTCGCTCGCGACGTCGAGCGTAACGCGAGAATGGGATATGACCTGCATATCACCCGCGCCGAGCATTGGGCCGAGAACCGCGACGCCTGGATTGGCGCCGACGAGTGGTCGAGACTCGTCGAGAGCGACGCCGAGCTGACGCCCGATCCGCGCAACGGCCCGCATTTCGTCCTCTGGTCCGGGCCGAGCGAATATGACGAACCCTGGTTCGACTGGTCGGACGGCAATATCTACGCGAAGTACCCGGACCCGCCGATGCTCGGCAAGATGCTGCAAATCGCCGCGCGGCTCGGCGCGCGCGTGCAGGGCGACGACGGCGAAATCTACGCGCGCGTCGAAGATCACCCGGGTCCGACTCCGCATTCCCGTCGGCAGCGGGATGAGCGTTCCTCGCTGCCAGCCTACGAGTGGCGCGAAAGATTCTGGAATCTGCTGGCCTACGGCACTATCGCGATCATCATTGCCGCCGCCGTCTACTTCGACCTTTGGTAGACCGGGATCCGGCCTTTGCCGGGAACGAATTCACCCGGCGACGATCCAACCGCTAGCCTGCGACAGCCTGGAGCCGTTCGATGACCGACCCCTTCGCCGCCGAAGTCCTCGATCTTCACCAATATCTCGACGCCTGGCTCAAGGGCCGGATCGAGCGCGGCAATGGCGAACCCGCGCGCTTCGCCGCGGCGCTGGCCGACGATTTCCGTGTCATACACCCGGACGGCACGTTCGGCGACCGGAACGCCGTGCTCGCCAGCTTCGCCGGCGCCTGGGGCGAAAAGCCGCCGGCATACGCGCTCGAGGTCGAGCCGCTCGAGACCCGCCGGCTCGCGCCCGACCTGGGCCTTGTCACCTATATCGAGCGCCACCGCGGCGAACCCGGCCGCGCGCGAATGGTCTGCGCGCTGCTGCGGCGACACTCCGACGGTCGGATCGAGTGGCTGCATTTGCAGGAAACCCCCGCCCCGCACCTCGACGCCGCCTGAGCGGCAACGGCCCGTTGCCAGGACCCGCCAACGGGGTCGACTGCACGGGTCCGGAATACCCGCCCCCATCGTCCGGTGACGACCGGCGGCAATTAAGCCGTATACTGGCGCGACTCGTTTTCACCCGGGGCTGCTCCGATGACGACACCCGAAGTCTGGACTTTCTTTTACGGCTCATTCATCAATCTCGACGTGCTCGCGGCGCTCGACTACCGGCCGCGGCGACACGCGGTGGCTCGCCTGCCCGGCTACGACCTGACGATCGCGCCGCTCGCCAACCTGCTGCGCGCCGATAGCGCGACCGCTTACGGCATCGTCGCGACCGGCACGCACGCCGATCTGGCGCGACTGTACGATCACGCCGAGCACGAACTCGGCGGCCGTTACCTGCCCGAGGCCGTACTGGTGCAGCTCGACACCGGCGAATGGCTGCCCGCGCTGTGTTACATTGCGCCGCGCCTGAGCGGTGCGCCGGCCACCGGCGACTACGTCGCGCGCATCGCCGGCCCGGCGCGCGCGCTCGGGTTCCCCGCCTGGTATCTCGACAAGATCGAGTCGTTCGCGCCCTGATCCCGGCGCCACGGCGCGCCTCGAGGCCGGGAGGAAATCAGGGTGCGCGAAAGCCCCGACCGCTGCGGTCGAGCGGGTCCTCGGCGGACACGCGACCGAGGTAGCGCGTCGCGATGTCGTCCCAGGCCGCGAGCCGCGACCAGTCGGGACTATCGGCGATCCGGTCGTCGTCGGTCAGGAACGGGTTGGCAAAGAAGACGTTCAGCTGCGGCGTGCCGTCGCCATTGAACAGGCGCAGTTGCCAGGTGATCGGCGCGCCATCGGCGTCGAAACCGCGCACGACCTCGGCGCGCGACGTGCGCCGCGTCCGGCGCAGCGCCGGCGGGGTCGGGCTCTCCGGGCTGCCATGGTTGTCGCCGATGCAGACATGGAAGTGGGTACCGCCGAAGTGCACGGTGAGGTAACCGTCGTAGTAGCTGATCGAGCGCGGCGCATTCGGGCAGCGGATTTCGTAAGCCCCACCTTCGATGATCGGCCCGAAGACGATCGACGGCCAGTGATGTTCGAAAATATGGCGCAGCAACTCTTCGAGGAATTCGGCTTCGACCGGCAGCGGATAGATCTCTTGCCGCCGGCCGGCGTCGTGCTCGATGCGCGGTTCGATTTTCATGCGCGAAACGATGGGTTCGGTGGTCGGAATGACCTATCATATCGCATGCACGCCGCCGTGGCCGAGCGGCCGACACGGCGGCAACCGGATGACCGGGGAGACACACCCGCATGACCGCCAGTATCGTTCGCCTGGGTAGCCCGCGGGGCAAATCCGAGGGCTTGCGCATCGGTACCGTGCGACGCCCGCCGCGCGGCGTCAGTAAAGCCGATTACGCGCGCAAGAACATCTACGACGTCTGGTTTCCGAACCTCGCGCCGAGCGAAGCCTTGCTGAAGGAATACATGCCGGTCGACGACGCCAACTGGAAAGTCTTCAGCCGCCGCTACCTCGCCGAAATGAAGCAGCCCGCCGCGCGCCGCGACATCGATCTGCTCGCGGCAATGTCGCACCACGCCGATTTTTCGCTCGGCTGCTATTGCGAGGACGAGTCCCGTTGCCACCGACGCCTGTTGCGCAATCTGCTGGCCGCTGCCGGGGCGAAACTGGCGAACTGAATCGTCGACGAGCGGATGAACGGTTTTATTGCGCGGCGTCAACTCGCCGCGGCGCCGTTGCTGTCAATGTCCATCGGGTATCCATGGCGCATGGAAACCATTCGCTAACACCGATGCAGATCTTCGTCGTCAACAGCATCGTGGTCCTCGCCGTCGTGACGATGCACTACGAGATGCTATTTCGTCTGACCCGCCTGCTGGCGAGGCTGCGCGGTCCGCACCGCTATCGTATCGTCGCCGGCGTGTTCGGCGCGCTGGCGGCGCACGCGTTGGAAATCTGGGTGTTTGCCGCGGCCTATTACCTGATGCATCACGCCGAGGGCTGGGGCCGGCTCAGCGGCAATTTCGACGGCAGCCTGATGGATTGCGCCTATTTCTCGTTCACGGTCTTCACGACGCTCGGCTTCGGCGACATCGAGCCGCTCGGCGAGCTGCGTTACCTCACCGGCATCGAATCGCTGACCGGTCTCGTCATGATCACCTGGTCGGCATCGTTCCTGTTCGTCGAAATGCAGCGCCACTGGAACCCGCGCTGAGTCGGCACCGGGGGCGCGACACAGTTATACTGGGCTGGTCTCTTTCATTGTCGTTAGTCACGTCCTTCCGATGCGATTCGTCCCGTTGCTGGCTTGCCTGCTACCCGCCCTGCCCGGTCCGGTTTCGGCGGAAGTGTCGACGCCGGAATTCGAGCATGCCGGAACGATGCGCAGCTATCGGCTTTCACTGGCCGAGACCGCCAGTGCACGGGAGCGCCCAGCGCTGCTGCTCGTGCTGCACGGACGCGGCGCCAACGCCAGGCGCATGGCCGAGCTAACCGGCTTCGACGCGCGCGCCGAGCGGCGCGGTTTCATTGCTGTATACCCCGACGCGCTGCAGGGGCGCTGGAACTACCTGCATGGCATCCCGGGTGCAGCCGACGGGCCCGATGACGTCGGCTTCCTGCTGGCTCTGACCGACGCAATCACCCGGCGATTCGACGTCGACCCTGCGCGGCGTTACGTCGTCGGCATCTCCAACGGCGGATTCATGGCGCAACGGCTGGCCTGCGCCGCCGGTTCCGGCTTCGCCGGCTTCGCCTCGGTCGCGGCGGGCGCGTTTGCGACGTTGCCGCGATACTGCGCGCGGAGCAGACCGGTCGATGCCCTCTTCGTCCACGGCACGGCCGATAGACTGGTGCCCTGGCGCGGCCTCGGCGTCGACGACGGCCACGGTAACCGGCAACCGGTCACCCTGTCGCTCGGCGATTCGCTGCGCTATTGGGCCAGGCACAATCATTGCGACGACGATATCGATGTCCGCGAACTGGCTCCGGGCGGACGCTCGCCCGGCACCCGGGTCAAGGTGTTGACGTCGCGCGATTGCGCCGGTGGCGTCCGGGTCGAGCTTTACGCGATCATCGGCGGCGGTCACAACTGGCCAGGCGTCACGGGCGCGATTCCGCCGTCGATCGCCGGCGCGGTGAATCTCGACATCCACGCGAGCGATGTCATCTGGTCGTTCTTTGCCCGCGAGCCCGCGGCGGCGCCCTGACCGCGGACTGGCACCGCGCGCCGCACGCCAAGCACCTTTTACCGCGCAGCCGCCTATACTCAGGATAACCGCCACATTCGGGGCCAATACCGTGCGCTATCTGATCCTGCTGCTATGCACCCTGTCGAGCGCGGCTATCGCCGCCGACATCAACCAGGTGAATCTCATCTCCTGCGTCAGCGAGGACGCGACGCTCAAGGGCAGTTTTCGCAAAGACACCGCGCGCAAGGCATCCGGCGAAGTCAAGCAGCGCTTCTCCGAGTGGCTGTTCGCGGAAAACTTCTCGACTTATCCGTCACGGTTGAATTTCGTCTGGACGCCGCGTGGCAGCGGCCCGGCGGTCATCGAAATCGTAACCAACGAAAAAAACCACCACCAGGTGCGCATCCATTCGCTGCGCAAGAGCAACCTGATCGTCGTGTCGAACGCGTCGGATCCGTTTTTCAATCTCGAAAGCTGGACTTTTGCCTTCAATTTCCGCATCGAATCGCTGATCGCAACCCGCGTGCAGTCCAATGTCGCCGCGCTCAAGGCCGAGGTCATGACCTACAATTGCTCGTTCCGCACCGCCTGAAGCCACCTGCCAGGAAGGTCGAGCGAGCCGACCATCACGCCGCGAAATGCAACCCCGGAGCCCGCAGCCGCGCCGCGAATCCGATCAGCGGACTTCGGCCTGCACCAGGCCGGTTATCGATTCGTGCACCTCGACCCGGTTGCGGCCGTTCTCCTTGGCCACGTAGAGGGCCTCGTCGGCGAGTCGATAGAGGCGCTCGGCATCGACCGCGGGCCCGTCGTCGAAACGCTCGTATTTGACGCCGATCGAAACCGTCACGCGGTCGGCAACGTCGCTGCTCGCATGCTCCAGGTTCAGGGCTTCGATCGCGAGGCGCAGACTTTCGGCAATCTCGACGACACCGACAGCGTTGTCGACGGTGACGATCACGGCGAATTCCTCGCCGCCGACGCGAAACGCGAAATCCCCGGCGCGCTTCAGGTTTTCGCCGATTGCGCCGGCGACCGCCTGCAGCACGACGTCACCGCGCAGATGTCCGTAGCTGTCGTTGTATTGTTTGAAATAATCGACGTCGATCAGCATCAGGCCGAAACATCGTCGATCGCGCGCCGCGCGCGCGAGTTCGAGCGGCAGCAGGCGATTGAAATGACGGCGATTGAACAGTTGCGTCAATTCGTCGGTGATCGACAGCTCTTCCGCCAGGCGCTTGCCGGTAATGTCCTGGAAAATCGCCGTGTAGCCGGCAACCTCGCCGCGCTCGTCGCGCTTTGGCGAGACGTTGGCCTGCACCCAGTAGTGGCCGCCGCCCTTTTTCCGGTGCTTGATTTCGCCTTGCCAGCTTGCGCCGCGAACGATCGCCTGCCACAGCTCGACGGGCAGTGACTCGGGCATATCGGCGTGCAGCACCGCGCGGTGATCGCTGCCGATTAGCTCGTCGCGGCCGTAGCCCGACATCGCGCACAGCGCATCGCTCGCGGCCACCAGTCTGCCGTCGGCATCGACCGCGGAAGTAATCACGTAGCGATCGACGATATCGACATAACCCTGCAACTCGTGGTTGGCTTCCTCGAGCCGGGTGCGCGCTTCCTCGACCAGGGTTTCGGCCGCGACCCGCCGGCCGACCTCGCGCGACAGGCGGCGGTTCCAGTAGAGAATCGTCGCCAGCACCAGCAATAACGCGGCGAGCACCTTGCCCATCAGCGCGTAGTCGAATCCGTATTCGTAGCGCAGCTTGATCCAGTTGTGGAAGATCTGGTCGCGTTCCTGTTCGGTGATCGAGTTCAGGGCCTTTTGCAGTATCGGCACGAATTCGGGCCAGTCGTTGCGCACCGCCATCGACAACTCGTAGAGGTAGGGCGTCTCGCCCGATACCTTGACGTTGGTCAGGCCTTCGCGGCGAATGACATGGCTGACCGTGGCGATGTTGCCGATATACGCGTAGACCTTGCCGTGCGAGACCTGCTGCAGCGCGTCGGCGACGTTGTCGGCGAGGTAGAGACCGAGCTCCGGATGATTTTTTTCCAGCAAATCCTGGGTCGCGTAGCCGCGCACGACAGCGACGGTTTCGTTGCGCAATTCGCGCATGCCGGTGACGTAGGCGACGTTGTCGCTGGTAACGATGACCATCGGAAACGACAGGTAGGGCTTGGTGAAATCGACGTATTCGCGCCGCTGCGGCGTGGCGACGACGCAGGAAAACATGTCGAGCTCGCGCGCCTTGACCGCGTCGACCGCCTGCGACCAGGGTTTGTCTTTCTCGACCTCGAACTCGATGCCGAGTTTTTCGCCCACCAGTGCGATGTACTCGGCGGCCATGCCGCGGTATTGCCTGGCCTCGTCGACATGCTCGAACGGCAGCCAGTCGATGTCGACCGCGAGCCTGATCTTCGGATGCGCCTCGAGCCACGCCCCCTCGCCCTCGCTGAGTTGCAGCTTCGAGGTAGCGCCGAACACGGCCTGGCTGGCGAGTATCAGCGCGATACCCGCCAGCGAGACGATGCCGCGGCGACGCCCGGCGGCGCGGCGACGGTAAGAGTTGCGGAACGGTCGGCGCAAACGCCCGACAGGTTCCCTCCGATCCTGCATTTTCCCTGCAATACCTCGTTTTTATCACCCCGGTTATCGGCTCGCGATGGCCATTCTTGAGCCTCCGAAACGGTCCGGAATTGCGTTGCTGGCGCGTTCCGGAAGCGTCCGGCTTGCACAGCCCAGGGGCCACGGGCATCGCGTCAAGGAGCACACTTCGCTATGATCATGTCGTAGTCGACCGCGACGAATCCCGCAATGACCCTGGTGCTCGATCACTGCTTCGTTCTGACCGCGCCCGGCGCGCCCGACGCCGCGAGCCTGGTCGCCGGCGGACTCGTCGAGGGTCCCGGCAGCCGGCATCCCGGCCAGGGTAGCGCGAACCGGCGTTTTTTCCTTGCCAACGGAATGCTCGAATTTCTGTGGGTGCAAGATCCCGACGAGGCCCGTGCCGGCCCCGGACGGGATTTGCGCCTCGCCGAGCGCGCCTGCGGCGACGGGGCCTCGCCGTTCGGTCTGATCCTGCGCGCCGAAGCACCGACCGACGCGCCGCCGCCGTTCGACGGATGGGCCTATCAACCGGACTACTTCGAACCGCCGCGCGCGTTCCACGTCGGTGCGAACGCCGCCGATCTGAGCGAGCCGCTGTGCATTTTCGCGCCCTTCCCGCTGCCTCCTCCCGCGGTCGGGCGCGACGACACCAATCCCGCCATCCGCATCGAGCGGGTCAGGCTGGCGACGCCGGCGGCACCTGGCTCCGACGTGCTGGCAAAACTGGGCGCGGTCGCCGGTCTCGAAATCCTTTCCGGCCAGGCCCATCTGCTCGAAATCACGCTGGCCGGAGACGGCCCGGCGCATTCGCTCGATCTGCGCCCGGCGATTCCGCTAATACTGCGGCGCTCTGTAGACGCCGAGCCGCCGGCGGGCTCCGGAGAGTCGCCTTGAATGCCCTGCTCGTCGCGCGGCTGCGCGCGCTCGTCGAGCTCGATCGAAACACGCGGGCCCGATTGCTTGCCGAGTCCCGACTCTACGGCGATTACGCCGACGAAATGCAGCAGGTTCATCGCGACAACGCGGTCGAGCTGGCGGGTATCGTCGCCGCGCACGGCTGGCCGGGCATCGCGCTGGTCGGCGACGAAGGCTGTCGGCTGGCGTGGACGATCGCACAGCACGCGATCGGCACGCCCGATTTACAACGCGGCTTTCTCGACGCGCTCGAAAGCGCGGTTGCGGCCGGCGACGCGCCGCCGCGCCAGGCGGCGATGCTGGCGGACCGGATTCGATTCAACGAGGGGCGGCCGCAGGTTTACGGCAGTGTGCTCGACTGGAATGGGCGCGGTGAGCTCGACTGCGACATCCAGGATCCCGCCAGTGTCGACGCGCGCCGCGCGGCGGTCGGGCTGCCGCCTTACGCCGAATCGCTTGCCGAAAATCGCGCCGCGGTAGTTGCCGAGGGCGGTGCGCCACCGTCCGACTTCGCCGACTACCGGCGCCGCGCCAACGCCTGGGCGAGGCGCGTCGGCTGGCGTTCTCGGACCTGCAAGACTCGGTAAAAATATTCACGCGGCGCTATTGATTTTTGCCCTCTCCAGGCGCACATTATTTTCACCTGGACCCTGGAGTCCAAACTTGAACCAAACCGATCATCTACCGCATACGGGCGTATCGACGTCCACTCGACAAACCTCGTCACTCAACCGCGTAGCGCTGTCCGCCACGCTGCACTGCCTGACCGGCTGCGGCATCGGCGAAGTGCTCGGCATGGTCATCGGCACCGCGCTCGGCCTCGGCACCTGGCCGACGATTGCATTGGCGGTTGCGCTCGCATTCTTCTTCGGCTACTTGTTGACGATGATCCCGCTGCTGCGCGCGGGCATCGCTTTCGGCACCGCGCTGAAACTCGCGTTCGCCGCCGACACGGCCTCGATCACGATCATGGAGATCGTCGACAATGCGATCATGCTGGTCATACCCGGCGCGATGGACGCCGGCCTCGCGAGTCCGCTGTTCTGGGGCAGCCTCGCACTTGCCCTCGCGCTCGCCGCGGTGGCAGCGTATCCGGTTGTACGCTGGCTGATCAGCCACGGTCGCGGCCATGCCGTGGTACACGCCTACCATGATTCGAAACACGATAACAACTAGTCGCCCGGAATCGAAGTGAACAAGACGACACTTAACCCGGCTCGCTGGAGTCGGGTTAACTGTAATCCCGTTCACCGCGGGCGTGGCCCGGGTCCAGGTACAACAATGGCCCGACTGGCCGACGTCCGCAACATCAGTCCCTGGAGGACAAATCAAGATGGCCACCCCATTGAAAGCGCTACCGATCACCGTCACGCTGCGTCACGGCGAGCCCGGCGACGCGGAGCGCTGCGGCGCGATTTGCTACCGAGGTTTCAAACAGATCGCCGAACAGCATAATTTTCCGCCCGACTTCCCGTCGCCGGAAGTCGCCAGCGACCTGGTGGCGATGCTGCTGGCCAACCCCGGTTTCTATCCGGTTGTCGCCGAAATCGACGGCGAGATCGTCGGCAGCAATTTTCTCGACGAGCGTTCGACTATTGCCGGCGTCGGCCCGATCACGGTCGACCCGGCCGCGCAGAACGCGGCGGTCGGCCGGCAGCTGATGGAAGCCGTGCTCGCGCGCGCCGCGGATCGCGGATTCCCGGGCGTGCGGCTGGTGCAGGCCGCCTACCACAACCGCTCGCTGTCGCTCTATACCAAGCTCGGCTTCGTCGCGCGCGAACCGCTATCGGTGATGCAGGGCCAGGCGCTCGGGCTCAAATTTCCCGGATTTCGGGTGCGCAAGGCGATAGCCGATGACCTGGACGCCTGCAACCGGGTTTGCGTCAAGGTGCACGGCCACGACCGCGGCGGCGAACTCAGCGAAGCGATTGCGCAAGGTGCCGCAAGCGTCGTCGAACACGACGGCCGCATCACCGGCTACGCCACGCCGATCGCGTTTTTCGGCCACGCGGTCGCCGAGACCAACGATTCGATCAAGGCGCTGATCGGCGCCGCGCCGTCGTTCCCGGGCCTCGGCTTCCTGCTGCCGACGCGCAATCATGACCTGTTCCACTGGTGCCTCGCGCACGGCCTGCGCGTGGTCGAACCGATGACGCTAATGAGCCGCGGACTATACAACGAACCCACCGGTGCGTATCTGCCCGCAATTTTTTACTGATCCGCAACGCCCGCGAGGTGGCGGCCAGCGACAACGGCCGCCGCCTCGTGACCGGCTCACGATTTCCCCGCCGAGGCCGATATAAATGTCTATTATTCAGAGACATACAATCGGATATTCGAACCAGACCCGCAATGTTGACCGATACACCGGAATTTCAACAGTCGATTTTCGACACGCTCGCGGACCAGATCGTCGTGATCGACCATGACGGCGTAATTCTGTTTTCGAATCGGAGCTGGGAAACTTTCAGCGACAATAACGGCTGCGTCATTCGCGACGGCTGGCGAGGCATCAACTACCTCGAGGCTTGCGCCGCCGCGGCCGAAAGTGGTGACGAGTTCGGCGAGAAAGCCGCCGCCGGCATCCGCGACGTCATTGCGCGAAAACGGCCCGAATACCGGCTCGAATATCCGTGCCACAGTCCCGACGAATGGCGCTGGTTCAGCATGCGCGCGGCGCCTTTTTCACTAGCCGGGAAACGTTTTCTGGTCATCTCCCATCACGACATCACCGAACGCAAGAAGGCCGAGGAGGCCGTGCGCGAGCTATCGCGCATCGACGGACTGACCCAGGTCGCCAACCGGCGTCACTTCGAAGAATTCCTGCGCGCCGAGTGGCAACGCTGTCTGCGGCTCGAAATGCCGCTGTCGCTGGCGTTGATCGATCTCGACCACTTCAAGCGGCTCAACGACACTTACGGTCATCCGGCGGGCGACGCCTGCCTCACTCGCGTCGCTGCGACGCTCGGCGGATTCGCCCAGCGCCCGGGTGACCT
>JBFFXR010000073.1:0-13402 GCA_041569645.1 Gammaproteobacteria bacterium | reverse complement strand
GCGCACACCGACGGCGTCGTCGACGCGCGCTTCATCGCGGTCATCGACACCGCGGTCGAGTCGCCGCTGGGACAGATCTCGATGATTCCGATGCTCGCCTGGATCGCGAAGAACGCGCCGGCGCATCTGAAGGCGACCTTCTTCGCGGTCATGGCGTCGTTCACCAACCTTGCGTTATCCGCAGCGAATCTTGGCACCAAGTATCTGAACGAAATCTACACGGTTACACGAGAAGTCCGTGACCGCGTAAGCGACGCGATTACGACCGCTGCCGATTACAGTCAACTCGGCTGGTTGTTGATCGCCGTCGCCATCATCGGCCTGGCGGCACCGTTGCTGACGATTTTCCTGATCCAGCGCTCGCGGTTTCAAACCCAGCAATAATCGCCGCTCGCCGCGGCCCGATTCAGTCGCGCGGTTCGAGTTCGACCGGCTGGCCGTGCGGGGTCGCGCGGTAGGCAGCTTCCCAGTTTTCGCGCATTTGCCGCATCGCGGCGAAATCGATGTCGCTGTGCGCGTCGATCAACCGCTCGAGCGCGAGGAGCACCGCGCGGTAGTAGGTCTCCTGGTCGTCGGGCTCGCCGCGAGCCTCGGCCTCGCGCAGCGCCAGCCCGAGTGCTTCCGACCAGGCGCCAGCAGTAAACAGGCCATGCTGCACGAGGCTATCGGCGAGCGCCAGCGCCTCGGCCTGCCAGGCCTCGGCGAACGCCGGCTCGCCGTCGACGCCGGCGAGCGGTTTCAGGTGATTGTCGGTGTTACGGGTCACTTTCAGGCCTCGCCCAGGTAGGCTTCCCACAGGTCGAGGAACACCTTGTCGCGGCTGCCTTTCGCTTCCGGCCAGAGTTCTGCGGCGTCGAAAGCGACGCTGTAGCAATGCTGGTGGATTTCGCGACCCTGCGCCGACAGGTCCGGAAACACGTGCGCGCCGTGTTGCGCGCTGATTACACCGACCTGATTGCGCGCATACTGTGGCAATCGGGTGTGGCCGGCGTGGCCGTGCGCCATGGTTCGCACTGCCTGGCCGATTTCGAACTTCGGCGGCGTGTCGATTTGGGCATCGAAACGGTACGCGTGCGCGCGGTCTTCTTCGAGCACCTGCTCCAGAGTCATCGCCGCCGGCGGCTCGGGCCGCGCCTCGACCGGATCGAGCGAACGACCGGCGTCGACCTCGGCGAGCGTGATCCAGCCGGCTTCGATGTAGGTCGCGAAATCGGTTTGCGCCCAGGAATCGAAATAAGGCCGGGAGAGATAGTCGACCGGCAGGATCAGCTCGCGACAGTGCCGCCACCAGTCGATCGTGATGCCGGGCGTGCGCGCGCACTGCGCGATGCCCCATTCACGCCCTTCCCAGTCGGCGTGAAACGGTTGCTCGCCGTCGTCGACGTCGACCGGGCCGAAACCCTGCTTGCCGCCGAGATCGTGAATGCCATCCATCAGCCGCGCCGCTTCGCGCCGAGATCGCGCTGGGTGCCGATCATCGAGTTGCGCGTCACCAGCGCCGCGAGCGCATCCTCGTCGAGGTCGTCGCTGCCGCGCGGCCGCTGCGGCAGCACCAGATATCGCAGCTCGGCGGTGCTGTCCCAGACGCGGACTTCGACGTCGGCATCGAGCTCGACACCGAACTCGGCGAGCACGCCGCGCGGGTCGCGCACCGCGCGCGCCCGGTAGGCGGCCGCCTTGTACCAGGCCGGCGCGATGCCGAGGATCGAAAACGGGTAGCACGAGCACAGCGTGCAGACGACGAGGTTGTGGACCGCGGGGGTGTTCTCGACGACCTTGAGGTGCGCGGTCGCCTTGCCGAGGTAGCCGAGCTCGTCGATCGCCGCCGGCGCGTCGGCGAGCAGGCGCTTTTTGTACTCCGGGTCACTCCAGGCTCGAGCGACGACGTGCGCGCCGCGCTTCGGCCCGATTTCCTCGCTGTAAGCCTGGACCCAGGCGTCGATGGTCTGCGGATTGACCAGGCCTTTTTCGACCAGCAGGGTTTCGAGCGCCTTGATCCTGAGCGCCGATTCCGACGGCAGGTGGCTGTGCAACTCGCGGTGAATATGGGCTACCTTATCGGCGTCGAAATCGGGCATGACGCCAGTTTACTCCATCTCGGCGCGCATTTTGAGCGCGACCGCCCAAGGCCCCGCGGCAACCCACCGCCCTCGACGTCGACAGGCCCGCTGTCGCTCGGCGCGGTACTTAATCGCAGCGCGCGTCTCCGCGGCGCACGACCGGCCGGCGGCGCAGCCAGAACTCGTAACACCATTCGCCGATTCGACGAAGTACCGGCAACCTGAAGAGTTCCCACAGCCGGCGAAAAGGCGTGTGCCGCCAGGCGCGGATATTGGCATCGAGACCGGTGAGCCAGGTACCGTCGGCGGTACGCAGGTGCAGGCGCGCGAGCAGCCGTGGCCGGTCGGGGATGCCGTCTTCGTCCAACATATCGTGGATATTCACGACGGCGAGGCGGTCGCCGGTGAAGCGGGTCAGCTTGTCGACCTCCGCCCGGCAGATCGGGCAGGCGCCGTCGTAATACAGTGTATCTCTGTCCATGACCTGCTTACGCATCGTTCGTGACGGTGGATCGTCGCGCGCCGTCGCGGGTTTGTCTCATTCAGACCGGATTTCGGCGCGAATCAACATGCAGGCGGTTGCAATGCTTGCTATGGTTCGGCGGCATCGGGGCCCATGTCCCGATGCTCGTGCGGTTCCGATACTTTGAAAACCTGATCAGGAGGAACTCATGGGAATTTACATTACGCAAGGGAATTACACGCAATCCGCCATGAAAGGCATGGTCGACCATCCGGAAGACCGCGCCAAGGCCGTCGCCGGCCTGGCCGAATCGGTCGGCGCAAAAATGCTGCAATACTACGTCACGACCGGCGAATACGACTTTCTCGTCGTCTTCGAAGGCGACGACCTGCAGGACATGGTCGCCGCGCTGATGGTAGCCGGCGCGACCGGCGGCGTCACCAATCTCAAGACCGTCCAGGCTTTGACCACCAAACAGGCCAAATCGGCTATGGAGAAAGCCAAATCGGCACGCGCCGCCTTCCACCCGGCCGGCTCGGGCCATTGAGCTAAACCGTTTTCGCGAGCCGGGTGCGATCGATCGACGCACCCGGCCCGCGCCTCTCGATCGAAACCCGACGAATACCGACCAGGACTCGATGCAGCGCCCGGACTGCGAACTTTTTCATCTGGCCGGGCGCCGGCGAATGGCGTTATAGTTGCTATTCCGCCGCGGCGGGTCGACGACACACCCGGTGCGCTCGAGGACAAGAGGCATAAGCCCGAACGCTCGAGCATCGGCGGTTAAGATCCATTCGAGGCATTGCGCGATTAAACCATGGCGAGCCTCGAGGAAATCGAGGGGACAGCCTATGAGCACCTATCTGATCCTTTTTGCGATCGCGATATTGATTGTCGCGATGATTCTGACCATGTTGAAGTACTCCGGACAAGGCGAGCGCAAGCCGACGCCACGGCCATCAGCCGGCCGTCGCGGGGCGACGTCGATACGCCAGCAAACGCGCTGGCGAGCGGTCAAGATTGCGCCCGGCTTGTTCGCTTGCGATGCCGCGCAGAATTTGACCGACCGCGTGTTCCTCGCCGGCGAATCGCCGCATCTGCCGCTCGCCAGTTGTGCGCGCGCCGACTGCGATTGCAAGTACGTCCACCTCGACGACCGCCGCAGCGGTGGTGACCGGCGTCTCGATCTGGGTAGTTTTGGCGCCTACCTGCCGCAAAAACAGGCCGAGCGCCGTTACGGCACGGACCGACGCGCGCGCGGCGTCATCGCCTGATTCGGATACCGGCGTCAGCGGCGCTCGTCGCCGTCAACAGGTTGAATGGAAGAGCCCGCCGACCGGCTCGCCGGCCCGCGCGAGTTCGTTGTAGAGCCGCGCGGCCTCGCGAGTTTCGGCGATGCGCACGTCGATGCCCGCCGCGGCCAGCCGTTCGAGCGTTTGCGGGCTCGTTTGCAGGCGCAGTTGCATGCCGCGGCTCAGGATGATGATTCGGCAACCGCGCTCGATGAGTTCTTCGACGTCGGCCGGCAGAATGCCCGGCACGTGCCGGGTACCGGTCTCGCGCCAGTCCCAGGCGCGTCCTCCTCCGGGCCAGAGCTTGAAATCCTTGCCGTCACCGATTTCGGCGATGCTCAT
The DNA here is from genome assembly GCA_041569645.1 of Gammaproteobacteria bacterium. Lineage (GTDB taxonomy): Bacteria > Pseudomonadota > Gammaproteobacteria. The sequence goes on along the minus strand of JBFFXR010000073.1, from coordinate 9,245 downwards.
CTGTCCCCAAGCAAGGCTTTCGATCAGGGGTGACTGGCTGGATTCGTTCATCGTCGTCGCAGCATCGAGCGCCGGCAGCGGCGCGAAGATTCATCAACGGTAGCATATTCCGGCGCCGGAATAACGCGCCGATCGCAGTCGCAAACGAACCCGGCCGCGAGGCGCCTGGTTCGCGCATGTCGATCGCAGGGAGCGCACGGCGCCGCGGCCGCGCGCCGGTTTACTGGAGCTGCTCGTCGATCGCCCGGCGCTGCGACGCCGCGGTGTCTTTGACGAACTGATTGACGTCGGCGGCCTTTTGCCGCACGACGATCCGGTCGCCGCTACCGTTGTCGGCCTCGGGCAATTCACGAACGTGCGCGTTGTAGTTCTGAAAAACCAGCAGCGTAACCAGTAAAACCGAAATCAGGGTAATGATGAATCGCATGCTGAAGAGTATAGTCAATATTTTGACGTCGTGGGCCCGGGCCGAGCGGCGGCGACGCGGTTTCGGCCGATTCCGTCATCGGCGCGCCGTTACCCGTTCTTCCTCGCGGCAATCTGTTTGCGCCGCCGCCATTCGACGCCCGGCGGGTCGTGCAGCTATTTGAGGAAGCGCGCGTGGTGGTCGAAGTGCTCGGCAATGAAAGTCGCGATGAAATGATAGCTGTGATCGTAACCCGGCTGCATGCGCAGGTTCAGCGGCTGGCCGGCGGCGTCGCAGGCAGCCTGGAAATGATCGGGCAATAGCTGCCCTTCGTGGAGGAATTCGTCGGCGTCACCCTGGTCGATCAGGATCTCGCCGACGCGCGCGCCGGCGCCGACCAGGCAAGTCGCGTCATAGGCTTCCCAGGCGCTGCGATCGTCGCCGAGGTAGGCGCCGAAGCAGCCCTCGCCCCACGGGCATTTGACCGGATTGGCAATCGGCGAGAAAGCCGACACCGAGCGATACTCGCCGGTCAGCTTGAGGGCACAGATCAAAGCGCCGTGACCGCCCATCGAATGCCCCGAAATCGACTTGATTCCCGGCTCGAGCGGCAATTCGGATTCGATCAGGCCTGGAAGCTCGCGGGTGACGTAATCGAACATCTGGTAATGCGGGGTCCACGGGCTTTGCGTCGCGTTGACGTAAAAACCCGCGGCCTGGCCGAGATCGTAGCGTTCGGGCACGTCGGCGACGTCTTCGCCGCGCGGGCTCGTGTCGGGAAACACGATCGCGATGCCGTGGTGCGCGGCGAATCGCTGGAAACCACCCTTGGTGCGCGCGTTGTCGTCGGTGCAGGTCAGCCCCGACAGCCAGTAGAGCGCCGGCACCTTGCCGTCACGCGCCTGCGGCGGCAGGTAGACCGAGAAGGTCATCTCGCAGTGGCAGCTCGTCGACGCGTGGGTGTAGCGGTTCAGGTAACCGCCGTGCTCCTTGATGCTTTCGATCTCGCGCATGCTCAGAAGTGGATCACTGACTTGATGCTCTTGCCCTCGTGCATCAGGTCGAAGGCGGTGTTGATGTCCTCGAGACCCATCGTGTGCGTCACCAGGCTGTCGAGCTCGATGGTACCGTCCATGTACTGGTCGACCATTCCCGGCAGCTCGCTGCGGCCCTTGACGCCGCCGAAGGCGGTGCCGATCCAGCGCCGGCCGACGACGAGGTTGAAGGGACGTGTGCGGATTTCCTCGCCGGCGCCGGCAACGCCGATGATGGTCGACACCCCCCAGCCCATATGCGTGCATTCGAGCGCGTCGCGCATGACATTGACATTGCCGATGCACTCGAAGGAATAGTCGACGCCGCCGTCGGTCATTTCCTGAATATACTCCGGCAGCGAGCCGTCGACCTCCTTCGGGTTGACGAAATCGGTCGCGCCGAGGGCCTTCGCCATTTCCCACTTGTCGGGATTGATGTCGACCGCGAGGATGCGCTCGGCCTTCGCCATGACCGCGCCCTGCACGGCCGACAGGCCGACCGTGCCGAGGCCGAACACCGCGACCGACGAGCCCGGCCGAACCTTGGCCGTGTTCAGCACCGCGCCGATGCCGGTGGTGACGCCGCAGCCGAGCAGGCAGGCCTTGTCGAGCGGCGCCGCCGGATTGATTTTGGCCAGCGCGATTTCGGGCACCACGGTGTACTCGCTGAAGGTCGAGCAACCCATATAGTGATAGAGGTCCTTGCCGCTGTGCGAAAAGCGGCGCGTGCCATCGGGCATGAAACCGGTCCACACGGTGCCGGCAATCGACTGGCACAGGTTGGACGCATCCGAGCTGCAGTAGGCGCAACCCGGCTCGCCACATTCCGGAATGTATAGCGGGATGACGTGATCGCCCGGCTTCAGGTTCTTGACATCGGGGCCGCATTCGACGACCTCGCAACCGCCCTCGTGGCCGAGCACGCACGGGAAGGCGCCTTCCGGATCCTCGCCCGACAGCGTGAACGCGTCGGTATGGCAGACGCCGGTCGCGTGGACCTTGAGCAGGACTTCGCCTTGCTGCGGTCCCTGGACCTCAATTTCTTCGATTTCGAGGGGTTTTTTCGGTTCCCATGCGACCGCGGCTCTGGCTTTCATCGATGCTCCTCAATGGCGGGTTTGAATGCTTGTCGGTCGGCAGCCTAAATGAGATGGGTCGAACGAGTCAAGCCGCCGGCCAGGAAGCGAAAAGCATTGAATTATTTCGTGCTTTCAGACTCCAAATTCAAACGATCAGCGAGGGGGGAAAGCCATGCGCATGCTTGCATCGAAACGAGCGACAATCCTGATACTCCTGGGGATACTGCTGGGTGCGGTCGTGTACAAGTTCGCCAGTGCCGGCCCGACCAACGGCTTCGACCTGTCGAACTCGGTGTTGCCGCGCGAGCAGATATTGCACGGCGGGCCGCCGCGCGACGGCATTCCCGCGCTATCCGACCCGAAACTGATCGATCCCGCGGACGCCGACTACCTCGAACCGACCGACCGCATCGTCGGCATCGTGCTCGGCGGCGAGAAGCGCGCCTACCCGGTGCCGATCCTCAACTGGCACGAAATCGTCAACGACGAGATCGACGGCCGCCGTTTCGCGATCACCTATTGTCCGCTGTGCGGTACCGCGGTCGCATTCGACGCGACGATCGACGGCAAGTCGACCGATTTCGGCGTATCCGGCCTGCTCTACAACAGCGACGTGTTGCTCTACGACCGCGACACCGAGTCGCTGTGGTCGCAAATCATGGCGCAGGCAATTTCCGGCCAACGCGTCGGCAAGAAGCTCGAGATGATCCCGATCAGCCACACGACCTGGCGCGACTGGCTGGCGAAGCATCCCGACACGCGCGTGCTGTCCGACGAAACCGGCTACTTCCGCGACTACGGACGCGATCCCTACGCCGGCTACGAGCGGTCGCGGTTTACCTACTTCGCGGTCAACAACGAGGCCCCGGACAACTACCATCCGAAGGAGGTCGTGCTCGGACTCGAGGTCGACGGTGTCTACAAGGCCTACCCGTTCGTCGAACTCGACAAGCAGGGCAAGGCGCGCTTCAGCGACACGCTCAACGGCAAGCGCTTCGAATTCGACTGGGACAGCGCCAATCGCAGCGTGCACGTCGCCGACGCGAACGGCGAGCCGGTCGCCGGCATCCAGGGTTTCTGGTTCGCGTGGTTCGCGTTCCATCCCGACACCCGCGTATTCAAAGCCGACGGCTCCTGACAATTCGGTTCGTCGGGTAATTGCAGGTCATTGCTTCGACCCGCACGGTCAAAGCCACGCGGGTCGAAGCAAGCTCCCCAATCCTGCCCGATCCCGTTCGAATACCACGCCCTGCCTGGCGGGACGCTATCGTTGCGCTGCAGGAATCGTTAAGCCGAGATTAACCGCGCGCGGATATTGTGACAGAATACTTTCATTTTCAGGTTCGTCTTGCTCCGACTGCGGCTTCTCGTGCTGGCAAGCCTGCTGGCTGCAAACCCACTCGCTCGCGTTTTCGCGGCCGAGGACTGGAGCCTGTGCCGCGTACCGGCTTTCGTCTATGCCCCGCCCGAAGACCTGGCCTCCGACGAGACACTGATCGAGGCGCAAACCATCGCCAGCGAAAACAGCGAACAGATCCATTTCGTCGGTGACGTCGCGGTGTCGCGCGCCGAGGAGATCATTCGCGCCGACGAGCTCTACCTCGACAAGCAAACCCGGCAATTGCGGGCCCGCGGCGACGTACTGTTCGAAAGCCCGCGTTACCGCCTGCACAGTCCTAGCATCCTGATCGACGACGAGCGCGAGCAAGCGCGCTTCGACGCGCCCGAGTTCGAGTTGCGCGATCGCCACGGCCGTGGCCAGGCGGCGCGTATCGAACGGCTGGACGCGTCGCGCAGCCGCTTCGACGATCTCGTCTACACCGCCTGCGACCCCGGCGATCGCGACTGGCATCTCGCCGCCAGCGAGCTCGAAATCGACGACGCGACCGGTCGCGGCACGGCGAAGCACGCGCGCCTGTATTTCCAGGAGATTCCGTTCTTCTACCTGCCCTGGTTTCAGTTTCCGATCGACGACCGCCGCATGAGCGGCTTGCTGGCGCCGCGTTTCGGCTACGCCGATTCGCAGGGCGCCCAGTTCGCGCTGCCGGTTTATCTGAATCTCGCGCCGAACTACGACATGACGGTCACGCCCGATTACTACGGCGAGCGCGGCCTGCAGCTGAACACCGAAAATCGCTACCTGTTCGCGTCGAGCCAGGGCCGCCTCGACCTGTCCTATCTCGACGACGACGAGTTCGGCGATACGCGCTATTTCCAGGAGTGGCATCATTTCGCGCGCCTCGACCGGCGCTGGCAGGCGGACCTGACGCTCGCCGACGTGTCCGACGGCGAGTTTTTCGACGATTTCGACAACGTCGCGTCACGCTACAACAGCATCAGCCACCTCGAGCGCCATGCCCGCGTCGCACGACGCGGCGAAGTCTGGAACGGCGAGCTGCTATGGCAGGATTACCGGACGCTCGACGAGACCACCGCCGCCGTCGATCGGCCGTACAATCGGCTGCCGCGACTCGCCGCCGATGGCGATTTCGGCTTCGCCGACGATCGCCTGGCCACGCCGCTGCGCGCCGAGTGGGTCAATTTCGAGCGCGACGACAGCGTGACCGGCGAGCGCACGCACCTGGTCGCGAGCCTGCGCTGGACCGCCGAGCAAAGCTGGTACTACGCCAAGCCGGACCTGCAGCTCGCGCTGACCGACTACCGCCTCGACGATAGCGACGGCGACGAAGAAATTGATCGTGCGCTGCCGACGCTTTCGATCGATACCGCGTTGCGCTTCGAGCGCCTTGCCGGCACCGACGCGCAATGGCTGCAAACGCTCGAACCCAGACTGTATTTCCTGCATACGCCCTTCGAGGACCAGGACGATATTCCGGATTTCGATACCTCATTGTTGTCGGCGACCTACGACAATTTCTTCCGCAACAATCGGTTCAGCGGCAGCGACCGTATCGGCGACGCCAGCCAGGTCACCGTCGGTATCGCGACGCGCGTCTTCGGCAATGACAGCGGCAATGAGCTAATGCACGCCCGCGTGGGTCAGATTCACTATTACAAGGACCGGCGCGTCAGCCTCGACGGCAGCCGCGACGACGCGTCGCACTCCGACCTGATCGCCGAACTCGATCTGCGACCCGATCCGCGGCTGACCGTGACGACCCGGCTGGTGCGCGACGAAGCCAGCGGCGAGATCGACGATCGCGATTTCGCGATTAACTACAGCGCCAACGGCCTGGCCGCCAACCTCGGCTACTACTTCACCGAGGACGAGCTGGAACAGGCGCTCGTTTCGGTGGTCTATCCACTCAACGAACGCTGGACGCTGTTCGCGAAATATCACGAATCGCTGCTGTTCGACAGGCCGGTCGACCATTTGCTCGGCTTTGCCTATGAATCCTGCTGCTGGGGAATTAAAATACTCGCCGGCCAGTCAGGCGACGAAAGCGACGACTTCGCCGAAACCGACGAGCGAATCTATTTCGAGATCACGCTCAAGGGTTTGAGCGCGGCCGGACGCGACATCGATGCGCAGCTGACCGATGCCATTCCCGGATATCGCCCGCGATTCTGAAACCCGGCTGGACGACGAAATGACGAGATCGACGACCTTATTGCTCACCGCGCTGCTGTGGCTCTCGCCGGCTGCCGCCGAGCTGGTTTCGCTCGACGCGATCGTTGCAATCGTCGACGAAAGCGTAATCACGCGGCGCGAGCTCGACAACCGGGTTCGCCTGGTACGCAGCGATTTCGAGAAATCGAACCGCCGCCTGCCCGCCGACGACACGCTGCGGCGCCAGGTTCTCGAGCTCCTGATCACCGAGTCGCTGCTGCTGCAGGAAGCGAAGCGTCGAGGTATCCGTATCACCGACAGCCAGGTCAACCAGACCATGCAGCGCATCGCCCGGCAAAACAATCTGAGCCTGTCGGATTTTCGTCTGCGCCTGATAGCCGAGGGCGTCGACTACGACGAGTATCGCGAATCGGTGCGCCGCGAGTTGACGGTCTCGACGCTCGGCCGGCAGTACGCCCAGCGCAACGCGAGCGTCAGCGATGCCGAGGTTGACGATTTTCTCGAGCGCAGCGGCGAGACCGATGCCGACTACGAGTATCGTCTGGCTCATATATTGATCGCAGTCCCCGACGCCGCGTCGCCGGCGCAAGTCGAGGATGCCCGCATGCTCGCCGAGGAACTGCTCGCCCGGCTCGAGCAGGGCGAGGATTTTGACAATCTGGCGAATACTTTTTCGACCGGCGACACGGCATTGCAGGGTGGCGATCTCGGCTGGCGAAAAGAGGCTGAAGTTCCAGGCCTGTTCACCGATTCGGTGCTCGCAATGCAGCCGGGTGAATTTGCCGGGCCGATACGCAGCGCCAGCGGTTACCATATTGTCCACCTGCGCGAACGCCGCAACGCCGGCCAGGTACTGACCCAGCAGGTCCGCAGCCGCCATATTCTGATTCGACCCAACGAACTGATCTCGGAAACCGAGGCCCGCGAGCGGCTCGAGGAGTTACGCGAGCGCATTCTCGCCGGCGAAGATTTCGCACGCCTCGCGCGCCTTTATTCGGTCGACTACAACAGCGGCGCCGAAGGCGGCGATATCGGCTGGCAAAGCCCCGGCGCGACCGTCCCCGAATACGAAGCAGTCGCCAGTCGCCTCGAAATCGGCGAGCTGAGCCTGCCCTTTCGCAGCCAGTTCGGCTGGCACCTGGTCGAGGTCATCGATCGGCGCACGGTCGACGAAACCGCGCAGACCCGGCGCAACCAGATTTACTCGCAACTGCTCGAGCAAAAGCAGCGCGAAGCCTTCGACCTGTGGAAGCAACGCCTGCGCGACGAAGCCTTCGTCGTGTTTCCCGAACAGGACGATGCCTGAGCTGGTAATCACCTCGGGCGAGCCCGCCGGCATCGGTCCCGACATCGTCGCCTGCATCGAGCCTGGCCGCTTCGACGCGCGCCTGGTCGTCGTCGGCGACCGCGCCTTGCTCGAATCGCGCGCGCGCTTGCTCGGCAAGATGCCACGCTTCGTCGACTATGGTGCGACCGCCGGTGGCGACAGCATCGAGGTTCTCCACGAGCCGCTCGATGCCGAATGCCGGCCGGGCGAGCTCGATCCCGCCAATGCGCGCTACGTCCTGCGGTTGCTCGAGCGCGCCTGTCGCGGCTGCCTCGATGGCGAATTCGACGCGATGGTCACGGCGCCGGTCCAAAAGGAAGTCATCAACCGGGCCGGCATCGACTTCAGCGGCCACACCGAGTATCTCGCCGAGCTGTGTAACAGCGGGCCGCCGGTCATGCTGCTGATCGCCGGCGATTTGCGCGTCGCGCTGGTCACGACCCACCTGGCGCTGCGCGACGTTCCCGACGCGATTACCGGCGAGCGCATACGCCGGGTCGCTACGACGCTGGAGGCCGGCTTGCGCGAGCGTTTCGGCCTCGACAGGCCACACATCAAGGTTTGCGGCCTCAATCCGCACGCCGGCGAAGGCGGCTATCTCGGTCGCGAGGAGATCGACGTCATCGTCCCAGCGCTCGACGAATTACGCGCTAGGGGCCTCAATTTGAGCGGCCCGTTTCCGGCCGACACGTTGTTTACCGAGGCTCAGCTCGGCGACGCCGACGCGGTGCTGGCGATGTATCACGACCAGGGATTGCCGGTGCTCAAGCACAAGGGATTTCACCGTGCCGTCAACACGACGCTCGGCCTGCCGATTATCCGCAGCTCCGTCGACCACGGCACCGCGCTCGAGCTCGCGGGTAGCAGCCGCGCCCTGCCCGACAGCCTGTTCGCGGCGATCGACTCGGCGCTCCTGCAGGTCGGCAACCGGCGGCGACATGGCGGCGGCGCGTAAACGTTTCGGCCAGCATTTCCTCGACGACGCCGACGTTATCGAGCGCCTGCTGCGCGCGATCGACCCGCGACCCGGCGACCGGCTCGTCGAGATCGGACCCGGCCACGGCGCCCTGACCTTTCCGCTGCTCGAGCGCGCCGGCCGCCTCGCGGCGATCGAACTCGACCGCGATCTGCTGCCGCTATTGCGCGCCGGCGCAAGCTCGCGCGGCGAGCTCGAGTTGTTCAATGCCGACGTGCTCGAGTTCGATTTTACGACCCTCGGCAAGGCGCCATTGCGAATCGTCGGTAATCTGCCGTACAACATCTCGACACCATTGTTGTTTCATTTGCTCGAATCGCTGCCGCTGATCGGCGACATGCATTTCATGCTGCAAAAGGAGGTCGCCCGGCGCCTCGTGGCAACGCCCGGCAGCGGCGAATACGGTCGTCTGTCGGTCATGCTGCAGCAACGCTGCGAGTGCCATTACCTGTTCGAGGTCGCACCGCATAGTTTTCGCCCGCCGCCGAAGGTCGACTCGGCGGTCGTGCGGCTCGAGCCACTGGCTGAACCGCGTTTCGATGTCGGCGATCCCGAGCGCTTCGCGCGGGTCGTGCAGGCGGCTTTCGGTCAACGCCGCAAGACCATCGGCAATTCACTCAAGACCCTGCTTGCCCGCGAGCGTATCGAGGCTTGCGGCATCGACCCCGGGCTGCGCGCGGAAAATCTCAGCGTCGGCGACTTTGCGCGACTGTCGCGCGCGAGCGGGTCGGCATGAGCCTGCTGTCGCTAATCGTCGCGATGGACGAAAATCGCGTCATCGGTCACGACAACGCACTGCCGTGGTGCTTGCCAGCGGACCTCGCGCATTTCAAACGCACGACGATGGGCAAGCCGGTCGTGATGGGACGCAAGACCCACGAATCGATAGGC
>JBFFXR010000072.1:0-13560 GCA_041569645.1 Gammaproteobacteria bacterium | reverse complement strand
CGCGCGCGCATGTCGTCCTGGATTTGCTTGAGCCCGCGGTTGTTCCACAGCACGATCGGCAGCGCCAGGCCGAGTTCGGCGGCGGTGACCAGTTCCTGCACGGTAAACATGAAGCCGCCGTCGCCGACGAAGCTCACCACCGGTCGCTCGGGCAGCGCGAGCTTGGCGCCGATCGCGTCGGGCAGACCGCAGCCGAGTGTGCAGTAGCCGGCCGGATAGTGCCAGAGTTTCGGTTGCGCGACGTCGAAGGCGAAGGCGCCGGTGTAGACCAGCTGGCAAATGTCGCCCATGACGATCGTGTCGGCCGGCAGCGCCGCACGCAGCACGGCCAGCGCCTTGCAGTGGCGGATTTCGCTGGCGCTCAGGTTGGCGCGAATCGCGGCGCGGATCTCGGCGACCTCGGCGACGGTTTCGGCGCGCGGCCTGACCTCACCGAGCTCGCGCGCGATTGCCTCGGTCGACAGCTTCGCGCCGCCGATGATAGCAACCTCGGCCGGGTACAAGTCGTTCATCTTGTTCGGGTCGAGATCGATGCGAATGATCTTGCCGCCGATCTCGAGCGATTCGACGAAGCTGTCGACTTCCGACAGCTCGGTGCCGACCGCGAGCACGACGTCGGCGCGCTTGAGATATTGCTGAACCTCGCCGCGCACCGTGCCGGCGGACAGCGACAGCGGGTGCGAATCGTCGATGATGCCCTTGCCCGCGGTGCTGCCGATGACCGCCGCGCCGAGGCGCTCGGCGAGCTCGGTGATCGCCGCGCTCGCCAGCCAGGCGCCGCCGCCGACGCAGATCATCGGCTGTTTCGCCGCGCGCAGCAGTTCGCAGGCGCGCTCGATTTTCTTGGCCGTCGGCGCCGGTCGCTCGGGCAGTTCGGCCGGACTCCAGTCGCCGTTTGCCGGCATCGCCAGCACGTCGGTCGGAATCGCGATGTGCACCGGCCGCGGACGCTCGCTGCTGAAAACCGAAAACGCCTTCGCGATCAGGCCGGGTACGTCCTCGGGCTGCAACGCGGTGGCCGAAAACGCAGTCAACGGCGCGGTCGTATCGGTCAGGCAGGGCACTTCGTGCAAAACGCCCCAGCCCTTGCCGAGGGTGTAACTCGCCGCGTCGCTCGACAGCAGCAGTAGCGGGATGCTGTCGGCCCAGGCCTGGCCGACCGCGGTCAGCGCGTTGGTTACGCCGGGGCCCGAGATCACCAGCGCGACGCCGGGTCGACCCGAGGCGCGCGCGTAGCCGTCGGCCATGAAGCCGGCGCCCTGCTCGTTGCGCGCCTGCACGTGGCGGACGCGGCTGCGGTTGAGCCCGCGGCAAAATTCCAGCGTGTGCACGCCGGGAATGCCGAACAGCGTGTCGACGCCGTACTGCTCGAGCAGCGCGATCGTCGCCTCGCCAACGTTCAATTGTCCATCTTCCGTCATGTCTTCCTCACTCGAGCCGCGCGAGTACCGCTTCGCCGACCTGTTCGGTGGTCGCGTCGCCGCCGAGATCGGGGCTGCGCACGCCGGCCTCGAGGCAAGCCTCGACCGCGGTCTCGATGCAACGCGCCAGGTCGGCCCGCTCGAGACTGTACTCGAACATCATCGCGACGCTCAAGATCGTGCCAATCGGGTTGGCGACGCCGAGCCCGGTGATATCCGGCGCGGTGCCGTGCACCGGTTCGTAAATCGCCGCGCGCCGGCTGCCGAGGCCGTGCAGGCTTGCCGACGGTAGCATGCCGAGCGAACCGGCGTAGCCGGCGACCAGGTCCGACGCGAGGTCGCCGAAGATATTGTCGGCAACGATCACATCAAAGTTTGTCGGCCGCAAAGTCATCTGGTAAAGCCCGTTATCGCTATACAGGTGCTCGAGATCGACATCGGGATAGCGCCGGCCGACCTCGCCGACGACGCGCCGCCACAGCACGCCGCTCTGCATGACGTTCGACTTGTCGATCGACGTGAGCTTGGCGCGCCGGCGGCGCGCGAGCTCGAAGCCGACAACCGCGACGCGCTCGATTTCCTCGCTGGTATAGTAGTTCGCGTCGTAGGCCGCGAAACTGCCGTCGTCGCGCGCGTCGATGCCGCGCGGTTCGCCGTAGGGCAGGCCGCCGCAAAGCTCACGCAGCACCAGCACGTCGGCGCCGGCGACGACCTCGGGCCGGTACGGGGTACGCTCGAGCAGGCAGTCGTAGGCGCGCGACGGACGCAGGCAGGCGTAGGTCTCGAGTTCCTCGCGCAGGCGCATCAGCCCGTCGCGCTCGGCCGGCGTCGCCCCGGCGATGACGATATCGTCCCACTTCGGGCCGCCGACCGCGCCGACGAGCAGGGCATTCGACCTCCGGGCCGTGGCAACGGTCGCGTCGCGGCAAAAACTGCCGTAGGCATCGAAAGCCGCACCGTGCAGCAGGTCGTGTTCGACGCGGATTGCGATGTCCTCGAGCTGGCAGACGCGCTCGAAGACGCGCAGCGCGACCGCGACGACCTCGGGCCCGATGCCGTCGCCGGGTAATACCAGAAGTTTGAACGGGTCGGCCATGGACTTTTGGTCGCCGCCGCTATCGCGTTGCGGCCAAGCTTAGCGGCGAATCCGTGCCGCGACAATCGATCGGCCTACAATTTTTCGAGGCACTCGAGATAAGCGGCTTCGTCGGGTTCGCGGCCGTTGCGCTGCGCGCTCCACAACGCCGTGCCGAGGCAGTCCATCATCGCGTGCTCGGCCTCCAGCTGACCGCGCGCGGCGACCAGGCGGTGATAGACGGCGCGAATGCCGGCCGGCCGGTCGGTGGCGGCCTGCTCGCGCAGCGCGATGTGCATGCCCATGTGCAGGAAGGGATTGGTGGCGCCCTGTTCGGGCGTGTACTCGGCATTGAGCAGCGCGTCGCCGTCATCGAATATGCCGTGGTACTCGGGATGCGCCGCGATGACGTCGGCGATCAGCGACTCCATCGGCTCGAGGATTTCGCCCTGCTGCATTTTGCTCCAGACGTGGAGATAAATCTGGCGGACTTCTTCGCGCGATTCGAACATGTTCAGTCGGGGTTCTTATGCTTGTATTCACACAGGTCTTCGATCACGCAGCTGCCGCAACGCGGCTTGCGCGCGATGCAAGTATAGCGTCCGTGCAGGATCAGCAGGTGATGCGCGTCGAGCCTGAACTCGTCGGGTACGAACCTGAGCAGCTTTTTCTCGACCTCGAGCACGGTCTTGCCCGGCGCGATACGGGTCCGGTTCGAAACCCGGAAGATGTGCGTGTCGACCGCGATCGTCGGCTCGCCGAAAGCGACGTTGAGGATGACGTTGGCGGTTTTACGGCCGAGCCCGGGCAGCGCTTCGAGCGCGGCGCGCTCGCGCGGCACCTGCGACTGGTGCTGCGTGACGAGCATTTCGCAGGCCTTGATGATGTTCTTCGCCTTCGAATTGTGCAGCCCGATCGTTGCGATGTACGGCTTGAGACCTTCCTCGCCGAGGTCGAGAAATTGCTCCGGCGTGTTCGCGACCGGGAACAATCTGGCGGTCGCCTTGTTGACGCTGACATCGGTCGCCTGCGCCGACAGAATCACCGCGATCAGCAGCTCGAACTCGGATCGGTAGTCGAGCTCCGAGCGCGGCTCGCGGATGTGTTCGCGCAGGCGCGCGAAAATTTCCTGCCGCCTGGCCTGGTTCATGCCTGATCGGGCAGGGCATTCACGCGCGACGCCTTTTCCTGCGGCCGCAGGTCGAGCCAGTTCTTGGCGACGATCAGCAATGCGAGTCCGAAGAACGCACCGGGCGGCAAGATCGCGAGCAGGAATCCGCGGTAATCGGGATTGATGACGAGGGTCAGCGCCCGCGCGTCGTCGCCGAACATCAATTCGGCCTGCGCGAACAGCGTGCCGAAGCCGACGATTTCGCGCAGCCCGCCAAGCAGCGCGAGCACGACCAGAAACCCGAAGCCCATCATCAGGCCGTCGAGCAGCGCCGGCCCTACCGGGTTGCGGCTGGCGAAACTCTCGGCGCGGCCGATGATCGCACAGTTGGTCACGATCAACGGGATGAAGATCCCGAGTACGAGGTAGAGGTCGTAAAACAACGCCTGCATGACGAGTTCGATCATCGTCACCAGCGACGCGATGATCAGCACGAAAACCGGCAGGCGCACTTCGCTGCGAACGAGGCCGCGGATCAGCGAGACGATGCCGTTGGACAGCGTCAGCACGATCAGCGTGGCGATACCGAGACCGATGCCGTTGACCAGCGTGCTGGTCACCGCCAGCAGCGGACACAGGCCGAGCAACTGCACCAGCGCCACGTTGTTGCCCCACAGGCCGTTCTTGATGATTTCGTCGTTTGCAGTCATGTCAGCTTCCGTCGGCGAAAATCATATCAGCGTTGCGGCGGTAGTACAGCAGCGTGTCGCGCACCGCCCCGACCACCGCGCGCGGCGTAATGGTCGCGCCGGTCAACTGGTCGAAGGCACCGCCGTCGCGCTTCACCGCCCAGGCATCGAGCGGCGGATCGCTAAGCGACTTACCGGCGAAGCGGGTTATCCACGGCGACTTGCGAATCTCGATCGCGTCGCCGAGGCCCGGCGTCTCGGCGTGCTTGACCACGCGTACGCCGGCGATCCGGCCGTCGACGTAGACCCCGACGAGCAGGTGAATACGGCCACTGTAACCATTCGGCGCGACCGGGTTGAAGATCGCCGCGACCGGTTCGCCGTTGCGCCGCGCGCGGTATACCGTGCTCGGCTCGACCGTGCCGAGCAGCGCATCGGCGGGCAGCTCAAGCCTGTCGCTGGCGATATCGTTGTCGAACTCGGCCGGCGGCAACAGCGCGTACAACTTGCGCAACAGCACCGCGCGCTCGTTGTCGCGAATCGCGTCGCGGGTCGTATGCTCGGTGATCGCGACCAGGCTCGTGCCGGCGACCGCGAACAGGCCGAGAAACAGACCCGACAGCAGGATTTGACGGCGGTTGATCGCGATCATGAGTCGCCGTAGACGCGCGGCTGGGTGTAGTAGTCGATCAGCGGCACGCACATGTTGGCCAGCAGCACCGCGAAAGCGATGCCGTCCGGGTAGCCGCCCCAGGCCCGGATCGTGTAAGTCAGCAAGCCGATCATCGCGCCGTAGAGCAGCCGGCCCCGGTCGGTGGTCGCGGCGGTGACCGGGTCGGTGGCAATGAAGAAGGCGCCGATTACGACCGCGCCGGACAGCAGGTGGAACAGCGGCGACGCGTAGCTGGCGGGATCGACCAGGTGCAACAGCGACGCGATCGCGAATACCGCGAGCAGCAGCGAGGCCGGGATGTGCCAGCGTATCGTGCCGGTCGCGAGCAGCCAGACGCCGCCGGCCAGCCAGCCGAGCGCGACCCATTCCCAGCCGGCACCGGCAAGCCGCCCGAACAGCGGCGCGCTGCGCAGCTGCTCGACGGACAGGCCCTGGCCGAGTTCGGTCTTGAGCCGGTCGAGCGGCGTCGCCGAGGTCAAAGCGTCCCACTGCGCGACATCGGCGAGGCCGAAACTGTAGGCCAGCGAATCGAGCAGGCCGAGGCGTTCGCCGCCGAGCGTGTAGGGCAGGTACCAGGTCGTCATCTCGACCGGAAACGAGATCAGCAAAACGACGTAACCGACCATCGCCGGGTTGAACGGGTTGAACCCGAGACCGCCGTAGAGATGCTTGCCGGCGATCATCGTGAAGCCGATGCCGACGAGCACCAGCCACCAGGGCGCATGCATCGGCAGGCACAGCGCGAATAACCAGGCAGCGACGACCGCGCTCAAATCGGCCAGCTGCGTTGTGACCGGGCGCGCGCGCAGTTTCAGGATTGCCGCCTCGAATGCCAGCGCGAAAATCACTGCCAGCGCGATATTGACGAGCACGCCGGGGCCGAAGAACCACGCGTAGATCAGCGTGCCCGGCAGCAGCGCGACGATGACCTGCAGCATAAAGCGCTGTAGCGTGCGGCCGGACGCGACGGACGGCGGCGAGGCCGCCGGGTTCACGACAACTCGTCCTGCGTGGCCCTCTGCTTGCGCGCCTTGACCCGTTCGAGCGCGGCCTGTACCGGGTCCTCGGCCGGCGCGGCCGCGGCATCACCCTCGCGCTTGCGCCTGAGCGCTTCGCGCTTTTGCCGGCGCCGCTCTTCTTCCCGTTGTTTTTTCTGCGCCAGGCGCTTTTCGCGAAATTCGAAGCGCGCACGGGCGCGATCCGACCGGTACTGGGCGCGCTCGGCCGCACGAATTTCGCTTTTCGCCGCACGGTAGTACTGCACCAGCGGTATGCGGCTCGGGCAAACCGCCGAGCAGCAGCCGCATTCGATGCAGTCGAACAGGTGGTATTCGCGGGTGCGCTCGAAGTTGCGCGCCCGCGCGTGCCAGTAGAGCTGCTGCGGCAGCAGATTCGCCGGGCAGACCTCGGTGCACTTGCTGCAGCGAATGCACTCCTCGTGCGGCCCGACCGCGCGTGGAATCGTTGCGTCGCGCATCGCGAGGATGCAGTTGCTCGCCTTGACGATCGGCACCGCATCGCTTGCCAGGCTGAAGCCCATCATCGGCCCGCCCATCACCAGGTGCACCTTGTCGCCGTCGAGATAGCCGCCGGCGAGCTCGATCAGGTGCGCGATCGGCGTACCGAGGCGGACTTCGAAATTCGCCGGCGCGGCGACGTTGTCGCCGCTGATCGTGACGATCCGCGACAGCAGCGGTTCGCCGCGCTCGAAGGCGCGCGCGATCGCGACGCAGGTGCCGACGTTGTGACACAGCAGGCCGATGTCGAAGGCCAGCCGGCCGTGCGGGATTTCGCGTCCGGTCAGGATCTGGATCAACTGCTTCTCGCCGCCGGCCGGGTAAATCGTCGGCACCGGCACGATTTCGGTCTGCGCCAGCGGATTGGCCGCGAGCGCGCGTGACATCGCCGCGATGGCCTCGGGCTTGTTGTCCTCGATGCCGATTTGCGTCGTATCGGGGGCCAGTATCTGCTGCAGGTAAGCGACTCCGCGCAGCACTTCGTCGGCGAAATTGCGCATCAGGATATCGTCGCAGGTGATGTACGGCTCGCACTCCACGCCGTTGATGATCAGCGTTTCGACCCGGTGCGCGCGCGCCCGCGACAGCTTCGGCGAGGTCGGGAACGCGGCACCGCCGAGCCCGACGATACCGGCGCGGCAGATCTTCTCGATCAGTTCGGCCGGTTCCAGCTTGCCGGTGTCGACCGGTTCGGCCGGCGCCGCTTCGTCGTCGCCGTCGACCTCGATGACGATGCACAGGTCCGCCTGGCCCGACGGGTGGGCCACGGGCTGCGGTTCGATTGCGCTGACGGTGCCGGAACTCGGGGCGTGTACCGACGCGCAGATCAGGCTCGCGCTGGCGGCGACGATGTCGCCCTTGCGCACGCGGTTACCGACTTCGACCAGCGGCAGGTTCGGATCGCCAATGTGTTGCCGGAGCGGCAGGTAGAGGCGCGGCGGCAGGCTCGCCTCGCGCAGCGGCCTGGCCAGCGACTCGGCCTTGTGTCCGTCGAGCTGGAGCCCGCCGTGAAAGCGATGCAAGCTGTGCCGCTCAGCCGCCATGCGCGAGTTCTCCAATGCCCTGCGGCATCGCCCACTTCCAGTCATCGATGGTTTGCGCGACCGGCAGCATCTCGATGCAGTCGACCGGGCAGGGCGGCAGGCACAGCTTGCAGCCGGTGCATTCGCCGGCGATTACCGTGTGCATGCGTTTCGAGGCACCGAGGATCGCGTCTACCGGGCAGGCCTGTATGCACAGCGTGCAACCAATACAGGTTTGTTCGTCGATTACCGCGACCAGCGGTATTTCGGGATGCTCGCCGTGCTCGGCGTTCAGCTCGAGCACGTCGGTGTCGAGCAGATCGGCGAGCGCGACGATCGTCGCCTGGCCGCCTGGCGGGCACTGGTTGATCGGCGCTTCGCCGTTGGCAATCGCTTCGGCATAGGGCCGGCAGCCGGGGTAAGTGCATTGCCCGCACTGGGTCTGCGGCAGCAGCGCGTCGATCTGGTCGACCAGCGGGTAACCGTCGACCTTGAATCGTACCGCGGCGTAACCGAGGATCAGGCCGAACAGGCCGGCCATCAGGCTGATGGTGAGGATTGCGAGCAGCATGGTCCGAAACCTAGGCCTTGACCAGCCCACCCAGGCCCATGAATGCGAGGGACATCAAGCCTGCGGTGACGAGACCGATCGCCGAACCGCGGAACGGCGCCGGAACGTCGGCGACGTTGATTCGTTCGCGCAGCGCCGAAAACAGGATCAGCACCAGCGAAAAGCCGAGCGCCGCGCCGAAGCCGTAGATCACCGATTCGGCGAAGCTGTTTTGTTCCTGCACGTTGATCAGCGCGACGCCGAGTACCGCGCAGTTGGTCGTAATCAGCGGCAGGAAAATGCCGAGCACGTTGTACAGCAGCGGGCTGGTCTTGTGCACGACCATTTCGGTGAAATTGACCACCGCCGCGATCGCGATGATGAACGCGATGGTGCGCAGGTACTCGAGTCCGAGCGGCGCCAACACCCAGGTATTGATCAGATAGGACAACACCGCCGACAACGTCAGCACGAAGGTGGTCGCCGCGCTCATGCCGATCGCGGTTTCGACCTTGCGCGAGACGCCCATGAACGGGCACAGGCCGAGGAATTTCACCAGCACGATGTTGTTGACGAACACGGTGCCGATCAGGAGCAACAGGTATTCCGACATGGGCCCGGATTATACGGCCAGGGTTTGCCGAAAAATACTTTATATTCCAGAGGTTTTTTATTAATTCTGTTAATAGGGTTTGCGCGAAGGAGATATCCCTCAGTCGGCAAAATGCCCGGGTCGCAGTTGCTGCGCCCGTTCGGTGAAAGCTTCGATCGACAGAGTCGGTTCGAGGTGCCAGTTCAGCGCGCTGAGGCTGTTGTGGTAGGGCGCCGCGTTGCTGAAATCATCGAGCAGTGCGACTAGTTCCGGGCTGCGCAACAGCGACGGTACCGCCAGCGGGCCGGCGATCAGCAGCGCCAGCAGGATGCTGCGGCGCGGCCGCAGGTGCGAGATATGCATCAGGTAAAGCGTGATCGCGAACGGCACCAGTACGAGGTACCAGCCGAGATCGAACAGCAGCACCGGCCAGTTGGACGACAACAGGTAGCCGAGGCCATCGGCCAGCAGGCCGAGACCGTGGAACAGCAGGTAGACGAGACAGACCGAGATCACCAGCTGCTTGATCTCCCAGCGGTTGACCAGCAGGCGTTCGAGCACCGCGAGTGCGAGGATCAGCGCACCGAGCGTGAAAACGGTATCACGCAGCACGAACTTGATCGGCTCGGACCACTTGAAGCTGTTGTAGGCGTTGAAGTAATACTCCAGGCCGCCCGCCAGCAGGCAGGCGACGACCAGCGCGACGGCCCAGGACGCGTGCCCGAACAGGTGGCTCGCGCGTTCGTCGCCGGCGATCGGCCGGGTCGGCGCGACCGCGTGACCGCGAGTGAGCAACTGCGCCCGCACGCGGCCGAGCTGGAGGCGCACCGGCAGCGCGTCGACCGCCACGTGGTCGATCTTGCGCTGCGCGATGCGCGCCGGATTGACGGCGGTCAGGTTGTCGATCTCGACGCCGCCGTCGGCGCCGCGCGTGATGCGCAGATGATGCGGCGCCACGGTCGGATCGGACAGGATGATGTCGTTGTCGAGCGCGCGGCCGATCGTCGTGACTTCGGCATCGATCGGGTAGTAGCGGTATAGACCGCGGGTCGCGACTTCGAGGATCAGGGTTTCCATTCGGTATGCTCGAGAAAGCGTTCGATCAGCGGCAGGGTCGCGGCGAAGTCGACGCCGGTCATGGTCAGCGTCAGGAAGAACCCCTGGCGCGAGTGGCCGGTCAACGCGGCGGTGAACAGCACGTCGCTCATGCCGGGATACTCGACGTACTCGCGGCGACACAAATTGGTCTTCATTTCCTGCGTCGCGACCTCGACGAAAAAGGTGCCGCAATTGAAGTTGCTGACCAGGTCTCGGTTGACCTTGGAATCGATCTGGTCCTTGTTCAGGTTTTCGTAGAGATTGTAGAACTGGACGGGATTAAGGTCGTCGGATTCGAGCCAGAAGTATTCGTAGGTCAGGCGGCCGACAAACTTGTTGTCTTCGTCGAGGTAGACGTGATTCTGGTTGGTGCAGCGAATCTGGAAGCGGCGGTAGCGCGCGACCGCGCTGAGCTTGGCGCTGTTGTCCCAGCAGCGCACGGTCGGCGAGATCGCGCCGGGCAGGCGGAAATGGCGCAGATCGAGATGCGGCCACTCGAGTTTCAGTAATTGCTCGACATAGTTCCGCTCGTAGGCCAGGACCTGCTTTGCAACCTCGGCGCGCAGGTCGCCGGCGGCGTCGAAGACGCCGCTCGCGGCCTGCGCCATCAGTTCGGTCAAAAAACGCGACGGTACGATAAAGCTGATGTCGTTGCGCGCGGTGGCGACGTTGATGCCGATAACCTCGCCATCGTCGTTGAAGGTCGGTCCACCGCTCATGCCCGGGTTCAGGCTGCCCGTGAACAGGATGCGGCTGGCGTCGGTCTGGTCGAGCAGGCCGCCGTTGGTGCCGACCGCGATCGTCAGGCCGAGGTCGTGCGGATTGCCCATCGCGAATATCGGTGCGCCGCGCGGTGGCAGCGGGCTCATTGCGATCGCTTCGCCGAGCACTCCGTCGGCGCCGAGCAACGCGAGGTCGCGCGCGACGTCTAGCCCGAGCAGCTGCAGTTCGCCCTCGCGGCCGTCTTTGTCCAGGTAGGTGATGTAGTAGGTTTCGGGTTCGTGAATAACCTGGCCGATGACGTGATAGTTGGTCGCGATCTGGCGACCGTCGCCGACGATGAAACCCGAGCCGATGCTTGACTTCTTGCCGGTCTCGCGATTGAGTACGCGAATCTGGAACACGCGCGACTCGTTGAGTTCGAAGATCTTCTTCGAGTCGAGCGCGAACCCCGGCGCCGCCGCGAAGCCGGCAAGCACAACGGCGACGAGGGCGATTGCGCGCGGCAAGTTCAGGTAACCCGCATGCCCGGTTTCGCCCCCGAGTCCGGATGCAGCAGGTAGAGTTCGCTGTCGCCCGATCCGGCGCACAACACCATGCCCTCGGAGACGCCGAAGCGCATCTTGCGCGGCGCGAGGTTGGCGACCATCACCGTCAGCATGCCCTCGAGATCTTCCGGCCGGTAGGCATTGGCGATGCCGGCGAAGACGTTGCGCGTCTCGCCGCCGAGATCGAGCGTCAATTGCAGCAGCTTGTCGGATTTTTCGACTCGCGCGGCGGCAACGATGCGGGCGATGCGCAGGTCGAGGCGGGCGAAATCTTCGTAGCCGATTTCGGGCGCGAGCGCATCGACGGTGGCGTCGCTCGGGCCTTGCTGCAGCTTTTGCTCCTCGGCGAGGTCTTCCTTGCTGGCCTCGATCATGCGTTCGATGAATACCGGCTCGATGCGCGTCATCAGCGGCTTGAAGCGGTTGATTTCGTGATCCAGCAGGTCGCGGCCGAGATCGTCCCAGGCCAGTGCATCGACGCCGAGGAAGGCCTCGGCATCGGCGGCGAGTTGCGGCAGTACCGGTTTGAGCAGGATGACCAGCTGGCGAAACGCGTTGAGCCCGATCGTACAGACGTCCTGCACCTCGGCGAGCCGGCTCTCGTCCTTGACGACGACCCACGGCTGCTTGTCGTCGATGAACTGGTTGACCTTGTCGGCCAGCGCCATGATGTCGCGCATCGCCTTGCCGAACTCACGACCTTCGTAGTGCGCGGCAATCGCGTCGGCGGCGGCAGTGAGCTGGTCGCCGAGCGCGTTACTCGAAACCTTCGCCGCGAGCCGGCCGGCGAAGCGCTTGTTGATGAAGCCGGCGCAGCGGCTGGCGATGTTGACCAGCTTGCCGACCAGGTCCGAGTTGACTCGCGCGGCGAAGTCCTCGAGGTTCAGGTCGATGTCGTCGATACCGGGCCCGAGCTTGGCGGCGAAGTAGTAGCGCAGGTACTCCGGGTTCAGGTGCTCGAGGTAGGTTCGCGCCATGATGAAGGTGCCGCGCGACTTCGACATCTTTTGCCCGTCGACGGTCAGGAAGCCGTGGCAGTAAACCGCGCTCGGCTTGCGGAAGCCGGCGCCGTGCAACATCGCCGGCCAGAACATCGTATGGAAACGCGCGATGTCCTTGCCGATGAAATGATACAGCTCGGCGGTCGAATCCTGGCTCCAGTAGACATCGAAATCATGGCCGGTACGATCGCACCAGTGCTTGAAGCTCGCCATGTAGCCGATCGGCGCGTCGAGCCAGACGTAGAAGTACTTGCCCGGCGCGTCGGGAATCTCGAAACCCCAGTAGGGCGCGTTGCGCGAAATGTCCCAGTCCTGCAGGCCCTCGTCGAGCCACTCGTGCATCTTGTTGGCGATCTCGGGTTGCACGTGACCGGCGGCGAAGTAGTCCTTCAGCATCTGCGCGAAATCGTCGAGCTTGAAAAAGTATTGCTCGGAATCCTTCTCGACCGGCGCCGCGCCGCTGACCACCGATAGCGGATTCTTCAAGTCCATCGGGCTATAGGTTGCACCGCAATTTTCGCAGTTGTCGCCATACTGCCCGGCGGCGCCGCAGTTCGGGCAATCCCCCTTGACGAAGCGGTCGGGCAAGAACATTTCGGCCTCGGGATCGTAGGCTTGCGAGATCACCCGCGTACGGATGTGACCGGCGTCGCGCAGCCGGATGTAGATCAGCTCGGCGAAGTGGCGGTTTTCCGGCGAATGCGTGCTGTAGTAATTGTCGAAGGCGACGCCGAAATCGGTGAAATCGCGCAGGTGCTCATCGAGCATGCGCTCGATCAGCTGCTCGGGGGTTATGCCCTCGGCCTGCGCGCGCAGCATGATCGGCGTGCCGTGCGCGTCGTCGGCACAGACGTAGGTGCATTCGTGGCCGCGCATTTTCTGGAATCGCGCCCAGATATCGGTCTGTACGTACTCGAGCATATGGCCGATGTGCAGCGGGCCGTTGGCGTAGGGCAGCGCGCTGGTCACGAGAATCTGGCGTGGCTTGGAGCTCATGGCACCGGGGCGGCTCGATAAAAGCGGCTATTTTAGGGGCTCGTCCGGGAGGTGTATAGAACAATCCCTGAAAAATCTAAGTGATATTTGTCGGGTGGCTCGGGTAAAATGCGCGCTCTTTCGAGTAATCCCGATGCAAGCGACGCCATGGCGATTGAGAAGTCCGATATCGAGCAACGGCTGGGCCGTCTGATCGACCCGAACACCGAGACCGATCTGCAGTCGGCCGGGGCGATCAAGTCGGTCGAGCCGCAGGGCGACGGCTGGAAGATCGTGATCCAGCTCGGCTATCCGGCGGCCGGCTTTTTCGACGAGCTGCGCGAGGCGGCCGTGGCGGCGCTCGCCGAGTTCGACGGTGTCGGTCCGCTCGAGATCGAGGTCTTTAGCCGGATCAAGTCGCACGCCGTGCAGCAGAACCTGAAGCCGCTGCCGGGAATCAAGAACATCATCGCGGTCGCGTCGGGCAAGGGCGGCGTCGGCAAGTCCACCACCGCGGTCAACCTCGCGCTGGCACTCGCCGCCGAGGGCGCCGCCGTCGGGATACTCG
>JBFFXR010000071.1:0-13685 GCA_041569645.1 Gammaproteobacteria bacterium | reverse complement strand
TTGTGGTCTCGCAGACCGCAGCAAGGACAATCAATCCTCATGACTGACCTCGATTCTCAATGATGGCCCGGAACCGGGCCCGTGCCACTTTCATTGATGACCACTCCCCGGCGGAACCGGTCCAGCGTGTAAATTGCGCTTAGCGGATGCGGCGTGTCGGTCGCGATCGTGTGTGCGAGGCACCATCCCGCGCCGGGGGTCGCCTTGAAGCCGCCGTAACACCAACCGGCGCTGATATAGAGCCCATCGACGGGCGCCTTACAGATAATCGGGCTGCCGTCCATTGTCATATCCATGATTCCGCCCCAGTGCCGCAATACCCGCAGTCGCGACAGACACGGCATCAAAGCCTTGCCGATACTCAGAACATGCTCCGCCCTGGGCAGATTTCCACGCTGCGCATAGGAATTGTAGCCGTCCAGACTCCCGCCTAGCACCAGCCCGCCCTTGTCAGATTGGCTGATGTAAAACAACATGCCGAACGACGCGATGACGCAATCGACCAGCGGTTTGATCGGTTCCGTCACGAACGCCTGCAACAGATGACTCTCGATCGGAAGCTGAAATCCCGCCTTTTCCGCGAGCACGCTCGAGTTTCCAGCCACCGCCATCGCGATCTTGGGGGCACGAATTCGCCCGCGTGTGGTTTCGACGCCAACGATTTTGGAATCATCCCAGATATAGTCGAGGACCTCGCACTGCTGGATAATGTCCACACCTTGCCGGTCGGCGGCGCGTGCGTATCCCCAGGCTACCGCGTCATGGCGCGCAGTCCCGGCCCGGCCTTGCCAGACACCACCGAGAATCGGGTAACGGGCGTTTTTCGATAAATCCAGGTACGGCGCCTTTTCACGGATTTGTTCGGGCGTGAGAAATTCGGCATCGACCCCGTTCAAACGCATCGCATGCACCCGTTGGCGTCCCGCGTCGACCTGACCGTAGGAATGCAGCAATCCCATGTATCCGCGCTGGGAAAACATGGTATTGAAGTTCAGTTCCCGGCTGAGGTTCTCCCACAGTTTCAGCGAGAATTCGTAGAACTGGGTATTTCCGTTTTCCATGTAGTTGGAGCGGACGATGGTCGTGTTCCGACCGGTGTTTCCACCGCCAAGCCAGCCCTTTTCCAGGACTGCCACCCGCCTGATGCCGTGCTCTTTCGCCAGATAGTACGCCGTCGCCAGGCCGTGCCCGCCCGCGCCGATAATGATAACGTCATAAGCGGGTTTGGGATCGGGGTTCCGCCACGCGCGTGCCCAGCCCCGATTACGCTTCACCCCCTCGATGAACACTCTGAGGCCGGAATATGCCGTCATGCCGAACGGCCCCGTCTACGCGGATGAAGGTGCATAAAAAAGACCGAAATCGTCCGTATCACGAGTTCGCCCGGCGTGACGCGTTTCATTCCGCTCGTGAAATACATGTGAGTTTTATTGAACTGAGTCAAAGCCGGCGGCGAACTCATTAATAGGCTTATTTTCAAGGTAAGAATGCATTGACAGGGGCTTCACAGCAATTGATATTAACTGCATATGCGACGAGAAAATCTCAACATGGCAAGCAGCAGAACTTATAAACCCTTACCGTCGATGAATGCCCTACGTTCGTTCGAGACGACGGCCAGGCTAGGCAGCGTAACGCGGGCGGCAAACGAGCTTTGTGTAACTCCGTCCGCGGTCAGCCACCAAATCCGGAGGCTCGAGGAATTTGTCGGGCACCCGCTGATCGAGTTTTCCGAAGGAAAGGCTCAGCTGACTGAATGGGGAAACATTCTGGTACCCGGTTTGACCGACGGATTCCTGCGCATACGCGAAGCCGTGAATCTTCTGAAAGACCGCAACAGTCTCAGTACGTTGACAATCGTTTCGCGTCCGTTTTTCGCATCGAAATGGCTGTCGCCACGACTCGACCGCTTCTGGGAGGCGCATCCCGATATTGCGCTGCGGATGCGGTACATGCTGGAGAAATCCGAGAATTACGGCGATGATGCAGACGCTTTTATCGAATGGCACAGGAACGCACCGGAGAATGCGAACGCAATTCATCTGATGCCGGCTGCGCTGACACCGGTATGCAGCCCTTCCCTGGGTTGGGATTACGACCCGCAAAACCTGCCTGATTGCTTCAACGGCCAGGTTTTGCTACGCGAAGCCCAGCGGGATTACTGGCGAGACTGGTTCATTCAAATTGGCTCGCCGGACTTCAAACCGGAGCGCACGATCTTCTTGGACGACGGGTCCATCCGGCTGCAATCGTGTATTTCGGGAAAAGGGATCGATTTGTCGGTCGCCGATTTCCTCGGACGGGAATTTGCCGACAAACTGCTGGTCGAGCCCTTTCCGAATCATCGGCTTCACGGGCATTATTACCTGATTCTGCCGAAATTCCCGTCGCCAAAAGCGGTCGCGTTCAAGGACTGGTTACTGGACGAGATTTCAAGGTCACATAACCCTTTATAACCATGCCGTTTCGAAGCAGTTCCCAGGGGTCGCCTGAACAGTCGGCCGACTGGCGTCTTGCACATATCGAGGAGCGGAATTCAGTTCGACGGCAACAGCGACCTTCCCGGCCGCGAAAATATTTGCCCGAAGCCGCGAATTTCATCCTGGATGCCGGCGCGGCGCAAACAACTCCAGAACTGCGCCTGGTTGCTCGTAATCACCGGCTTACCCGTAGCCTGCTCGATGTCTTCTGCAACCTCCACCGCCCGGATTCCACCGCAGGACAGGAAAATCGCTTGCGCTTCGGGGCAGTCGATTTCGCAGGCGAAGGTTTTCCAGAATTCGGGCGTCACCCGCCCCATCTCGGTGCCGGTCGTGAGATTGAGCCCCTGAATGTCGAGCACCTCGAAACCCTTGTCGACGAGAAAATCGGCCTCGGCGGTGTTGACCTCGTCAAGATACGGCGTACCGACCACGATCCGTCGCACCCCCAGTTCACGCAAGGCGTCGACGACACCGGTCACCAGGCACATCGGCCGCGCCCATGGAGCCCCCTTTTGAATTTCCTGCATCACCCGCTCTTCGCCGATGACAATCGAGCCGCTGGTGCAACTGTAGCTGATCACGTCCGGCCGGGTATCCGGTTGAATACGCGAGGCGGCGTCGGCCATGTGCTCGATGTGGCGCGAGAGCGTCTCGTTCGTGGTGTAATCTTCCGTTTTGAGCCGCGTGATGTGGACCGCGACACCTTCCGGTACCATCGCGAAAAAATCCGACTCGGCGGCCAAGTCCGTGGACATCAGAATGAATCCGAGCCGCGCCCGGTGGTGTTTACCCTCGTCCAGGACCGGTTGCCATGATTTCGAGGTTACGACATCGCCTTTGTTAAACATGCGCACTCTCTCCGCTTTTTTTTAAACGTTTTCCAATAGGGCCAAACGGCATGTCGGTTGCCCTATAGAATTTACAGCGCTGTCCCATAAGACTATTCGGTACGGTTGTTAGCGTATCACTCATTATCAAGAAATTATCGCCCAAACGAAATAAATCTGCTGTCACCCGTAATAGAGATTCGGCGTCACCTCTGTAGCACGAGCCGGGTGAACCGGTTCATGTCGACGTTACGGCCCGAGGCGACGACAACCACCCGAGCGCCGACGTTGGAGACGCGATTACTCAAAAGCGCCGCCAGCCCGACCGCGCCGGCGCCTTCGACGGCAAGGCCCTGGTGCAGGAAAATCAGCCGCATGGCTTCGGCAATCGCGGTTTCGGGGACAACGACGGTATCATCGACCAGCTCGCAAACGGTCTCGAACGTCCATCGATTGTCGAGGCCGATATTGCCTCCCAGCGCGTCGGCCAGGCTTTCCTCCTCGGGAACCTCCACCGGGTGCCCGGCCCGACGGCTTTCGTGCATCGACGCGCCCCGTTCCATGCTGACCCCGATAATCCGGATGTCCGGAGAAAAAGCCTTCGCCGCGATTGCCGTCCCGGCGAGCAACCCACCCCCGGACAGCGGCAGCAGGACGGTGTCGACATCCCTCAGGTCCTCGACAATTTCGAGCCCGACGGTGCCTGCGCCGGCGACGATGTGCGGGTGATCGAACGGAGGGATCAAAGTCGACCCTTGTTCCACCGCCAGCCGACGGGCCTCAGCCGCCGCGGCATCGTAGTCCCGGCCGAAGACGCGAACGATACCGCCGTTCAGCCTGACGTTGTCCGCCTTGTTGGCGGGCACCATTTCGGACAGACAAACGGTGCATTCGAGGCCGAGCTTCTGCGCTGCTCGCGCGAGCGCCGGGCCGTGGTTGCCGCTCGACGCGGTGATCACGCCGCGTCGTTTCCGCTCGTCGTCGAGTTGCAGTATGGCGTTGGTGGCCCCCCTGATCTTGAACGAGCCTGTCTCCTGCAGTGTTTCCGGCTTCAGATAGAGACGGGTGCCGAAACGCGCCGACAGCGCCGGCATGTCGACCAGCGGCGTGTGCAGTACGTGGGGTTCGATTCGCGCCGCGGCGGACTTTACCTCGTCGATCGTAACCCGCACCGGATCAGCCCCTGACCCGCTCGCCGCCCGGATCGTAAAATGCCCGCAGGGAAGCCTCGGCCGGGTAACGCTCGCAGGCGATCTCGATTTCCCAGTCCGCGCCCCCGACGAGGTCCGCGGTAACGCCGTCGGCGTGATGGACGTAACCCATGCCGACCGACGCCCCCAGCGTAAAGCCGTAGGCGCCGGAGCTGACATAGCCCGCAATGGCGCCGTTCATGCGGATGATTTCCTCGTGGAACAGGACCGGTTCGGGGTCCTTCAGCTTGAACATGACGAGACGCTTCGGCAACGGCCCCGCGTCCCGTTGCCGCAGCAGCGCGTCTCGGCCGACGAAGCCGCCGGCCTTGCCCAGCCTGACGGTAAACCCGAGGCCCGCCTCGAAGGGCGTGTCCGCTGGCGTCAGATCCAGCCCGTATTCACGGTAGGCGCGTTCCGAACGCAGGTGCTCAAGCGCATGGTATCCCGCCGGTTTGAGCCCGAAATCCGCGCCGGCCTCGATCAGCATATCGAACACGCCCTGGGCGAATTCGGTCGGGATATGAAGCTCCCAGCCGAGTTCGCCAACATAGGTAAGCCGATTGGCAATGACGCGGGCGTATCCGATATCGATCTGCCGCGAACTGGCGAACGGGAAGCTTTCATTGTCGAGATCCGCATCGGTGATGCGTGACAGGATGTCACGGGAGTTCGGGCCCTGCAGCGACAGCACCGCATAACCCGAGGTGACGTCGGTCAGGGTGACATTCAGGTCGTGCGTGATATGACGCTCGATCCAGTGGCGGTCGCGCGGCTGAACGGTCGCCGACGATACGATCAGGAAGCGATTTTCGTCGAGGCGGTTGACGGTGATGTCGGTTTCGATGCCGCCGCGGTTGTTGAGCATATGGGTATAGACGAGCTTGCCGGCCGCCACGTCGACGTCACCGGCGCAGAGGCGCTGCAGGAAGCCGCAGGCGTCCCGCCCCTGCACCAGGTGCTTGCCGAACGAGCTCTGGTCCAGCACGATGGCCGCTGCGCGTGCCGCCCGGCACTCGCCGGCGGTGTGCTCGAACCAGTTCGGACGGGTATGCGAATAGACGTTTTTCGTGGATCGGCCCGGTGGCGCGAACCACATCGGGCGTTCCCAGCCCATGCCCTCGCCGAAACTGGCGTTCATCGCGGCCCAGCGGTCGTGCAGCGTGCTCTTGCGCACGTTGCGCGAGGATTCCACCTGGTAATGCGGCCAGTGCGGCTTGTAGTGCAGGCCGAGGATTTCGGCGCTGCGGTCGTGCAGGTACCGGCGATTGACCTGGAAGGGATGAAAGCGCGCAATATCGACGTGACTCAGGTCTAGCGTCGGCTCGCCCTCGACGATCCATTCGGCCAGCGCCCGCCCGGCGCCGGCGCCGAACTCGATACCCTCGGAATTGTATCCTGCCGAAACGAAGCAATTCGGCAATCCCGGTGCTTCGCCCAGCGCAAACAGCAGGTCGGGTGTGAAGCTCTCGGGCCCGTTGAAGAATTTCGCGATGCCAGCGTTCTCGAGGTCGGGGAGAATTTCCATCGCGCGGGAGAAAGGCAGCTCGAAATGATCCCAATCCTCGGGCAGCTCGATAAAGGCACTGTCGGCCGGCAACCGATCCATCGGCAGCGGTTTGCCGGTCGGCTCGAACGAGCCCACCAGCCACTTGCCGGCGTCTTCCTTGACGTAGACATGTCCGTCCGTGTCCCTGAGCACCGGAAGTCCCGGCACCGCGGCGGGCAGCGTCTCGGTAAGCACGTAAAAGTGTTCGCAGGCGTACAGCGGAACGCGCACGTCCAGTTGCGCGGCGAGATCGCGTGTCCACAGGCCGCAGGCAATGACCAGGGTCTCGCAGCGGAGGACGCCGCGCGGGGTCTCGACCCGGTATTCGCCCGACGCCAGCCTCTCGAGCCGGCCGACCGGGGTATTCTCGAAAACCCTGACGCCGCGCTGCCTGGCCCCGGCAATCAGCGACATGGTGGTGTCGACGGCGTTCGTCTGGCCATCCTTGGGAATGTAAATCGCGCCCTCGATGACGGACTGGTCGATCGCCGGGTAGATCTCCCGGGCCTCGCTCGGGCCGATCATGTGCGCTTCGATACCGAAACTTTTCGCAATCGACGCGAGTCGCCTGGTTTCGAACAGGCGTTCCGGGTTACGGCATACGCCGAGCGTGCCGTTTTGCCGAAAACCGGTAGCCTGGCCGGTCTCCACTTCCAGGCTCGAGTAGAGCTCGACGTTGTACTTTGCCAACCCGGTCATCGCGTGCGTCGAGCGCAATTGCATGATCAGTCCGGCCGCATGCCAGGTGGTGCCCGAGGTGAGCTGGTTTCGTTCCAGCAGCACCGTGTCGCAACGACCCAGCTTGGCCAGGTGATAGGCCGTGCTCGCGCCCGCGATGCCGCCGCCGACGATGACGATTTGCGAGTATTCCGGAATTTGCACAGTTCAGGCTTCCCAATTCTCAAAGAAAAAGGCTAGTCGATGACGACCAGTTCACGTCTGACATTGCACAACCGCTCGCCGCCGTTTTCGGTGACCACGAAAGGCTCGGAAATGGCCGCACCGAAATTATCGAGCCACATGCCGGACTGAAAATGGAAACACATGCCGGTCTCCAGTTCGGTCATATCCCCGGGTCGCAGGCTGGCGGTGCGCTCGCCCCAGTCGGGCGGGAAATTGAGCCCGATGGAGTAGCCGACACGACTTTCCTTGCTGAAGCCGTTGCGTTTGAGAACAGCTTGCCAGACCGCTTCCACTTGCTCGCAGGTGGCGCCGGGTCTGGCCGAGGCAAGCGCCGCGTCCCCACCCTCGATGATGACATCGGCGAGCCGCCAGATTTCGTCGGGGGGGTCTCCTAAATGCGCGGTTCGCGTTAACGGTGCGTGATAGTGCCGCCGCGCGGCACCGAGTTCCATTACCACGAGTCCGCTGTCCGGCAACGGCTCGGCGGTCCAAGTCAGGTGCGGGGTACTGGTTCCCTCGCCAACCTGGATCAGCGGGCACAGGCTGGTGTAGTCGCCGAATTTGTCGTCGTACCCGCTGATTTGATCGCGATAGACTTCGGCGATGATCTCGAACTGGCGTACTCCCGGCCGCAAGCGTTCGAGTGCGTTGTTCATCGTCGCCGAGACGATGCGTCCGGCCTCGCGCATGTAGGCCAGCTCTGCCTCGGATTTTACCAGCCGGGCCCAGTTGACGAGCTCCCGGCTGTCCGAAATCGCGGCTTCGGGCAGACCGTCGACGATGTGCCGGTGCGCGCGCGCGGTGTAATAGTGCGCGTCGAGTTCGACCCCGATCCGGGCCCTTCCCCAGCCGCGTTCTCTGACCAGTTCACACAATTCATCGAACGGGTGTTTGAAGGGGTGATGCACCAGTTGCTCGGAGAATGGGACGATGTTTTGCGTCGGCAGATCGGTCGTGATATGCGCGGATTTGGCGTCCTGGGCGCGGCCGAACCAGAGCGGCGCATCCTCATCCGTATGCACCAGCACCGCCTGCGGCGTATAGAAGGACCAGCCGTCGAAGCCGGTCAGCCAGCACATGCTGGCCGGCTCCTGGCAGATCAGCAGATCCAACCCGGCCGTCGACATCCGGCGTTTCACATCGGCGACCCGGCGCTCGTATTCGGATTTGGTAAACGGTTTTTCGTGACTCATTGGATAAACTCGGTTCAGGCAGTAGCATAATTGGAGGGCGCGTGCCGACGCATCGTGCGGGCGTGTGATTCAACATCGTCCGCGCGGAGTTCTCCACCGGGTGGAGGGTCCAGGGCGAAATGTCCATAGCGGTCTTCTCCGCGCACGAGAATTTCGGACATCGGCGGTCTGGCGCAGGCTCGTCGGTATGTAGCGCACGGCAATCCCGACGCGGGTGCCGTCGGTTCGATTCGGGCCGGATGCATGTGCCAGCAGGCAGTGGTGCAGCGACACCTCGCCGGCCCGTAAAATCACCTGGACCGCCGGTTTTTGGTCAATGTCGAGCACGAGTTGCTGGCCGCGCGTGAGCGCGCTGTTTGCAGCGGAGGTTTCCGTGTGCTCGAGCTTTGTTGCAGTGCGTTTCCGGCAAACAGCGCATACAACCGTTTTCGGGAAATACATCGGTCAGCGCTATCCCGGCGGTGCAAAGCTCGAAGGGATCGAGGTTCCAGTAGTTTCCGTCCTGGTGCCAGTTGACGTACATGCGGCTATGCCCCGGCTTGGCGAATACGTCGGCGGCCTGCATCAGGATGTTCGGTCCGATAACCGCTTCCGCGGCGTCGAGCACCAGCGGATGAACGGTCAAATCGTCAATCCAGTCGACCAGCAAGGGTGCCCTGGTATTCCACGGAGGCTCGAGCCCGGCCGCCGGACTGGCGAGCAGCGCATCGACACGGCGCGCGACCGCGGATATCGTACTGCGCGGAAGGCGGGCCACCGGAAAGCAGTAACCCTGTTGACGATAGCTCGCAGCCAGGGAATCCAATGCTCGATTGGAATTCATCCCGTCGACCCGAAAACTTTGGCCGGCGCCCATCGTCGGACTCGATGCCTTTCTGCCGCGTTCATGACAATTTCAGCAGACGACCGTAACCGTGCACCGTCCCGGTATATCCGGAGAGGCGCAAGGCGTGCCAGAACATCGCCTGCACCGCGGTGACGACGGGTTTGCCGAGCTTTTGCTCGATCTGGTCGATGACTTCGACGGCGCGGATCGCGGTGCAGGAAATGAACAACGCCTCGGCATCGGCGCGATCGGCCTCGAGCGACGCGCGGTAAATGCTTTCCGGCGCGAGCCGCGCCATTTCCTCGTTGTCGGAAATCTTGAAACTGCTGAACGCGGCCAGGATCTTGCCGTGGGCCCGCAGATATTCGGCGATACTGGCATTGACCTCGTCGATGTAGGGCGTCAGCACCGAAATCCTGCGCGCATCCAATCGCTCGAGCGCCTGCAGCGACGCGGTCAGCGGCGTGGTGCATGCAACCTGGGGTCTCGCCGCCTGAATGAACGAGCGGACCCTGTCGAAGCCCATGACCGCGGTGCCCGAGGTGCAACTGTAGGCGATCACGTCGAGTTGTCCCTGCGGCACTATCAGCGCGGCTGCTTCGGTAATATGCGGCGCCATCCGTTGCAGGGATTCGACGGTACAGTCGGGCGAATTCGAAACCCGGCTGGTGTAGATCGCGATTTCGTCGCCGGGACGCATGTTGACGAAATCGCGCTCGGTGACATAGTCGTTGGACAGGACAATCAGCCCGATGCGGTATTTCCCCGGCCCCTCGTCGAGCCGGAGCGTTTCGCCTACCGGTTCAAACTGGAGCGGTTCGTCGTCGAAGGCTTTGGCCCGCCGCTTCTCCATTCCGGCTCTAGGTCGGAACCGCGACGACGGCAAGAAAATCGCCCATGGCGATATGCCCGGGAAAATGCCGCCCGCTGAAAATGCCGTCGATCTTCGCGTGATAGTCGACCGGTGCTAAGCCGGTGCGCCTGATGTCGTGGACGCGGGCGAGCAAATCACCGGCCCTCACCTCCGCGCCGAGATCGACGCACAGCTCGAGCAACCCGTCCGATTCGCTGAACACGAAACAATCCTGATCCGGCATGTCCAGGTTGATGGTGGTGTCTACTTCCAGTTCGCCCTCGGTAATGCCCGCGTGGCGGAGAATATTGCGGATGCCTTTCTTGGCGATGGCAATGGTCGCTGCCGACGCGCTGCCACCGCCAGCCAGTTCGGTGCCGATGAAAACCTTGCCCATGTTCTCCGCCGCGGTGTCGTACATGCTGGCGGCATCCAGTTCCAGCAGCATCATCGAGTGCGGCGCGTTGAAGGCCTGCATCGCTGCAACGCAGCGCGCCTGCTGTTGCTTGTCGTCGAGCACGTGCGCGCAACAGAAAGGCAGAAACTCCATGGTTCTGCCGCCGGAGTGAAAGTCGACCACGTAGTCGGCGAGCGGCAGCAGCGTGCGCTGAAAGTAGTCGGCGATCTTTTCGGTGAGCGTCCCGGCCGGGTTTCCCGGGAACACCCGGTTCATATTGCCGCCGTCGATCGGCGACGTACGCCGGCCGGCACGGAACGCCGGGTAGTTCATGCCGGGGACGATGATGACCCGCCCTGACAGGTCTTCGGCGCGGATCCGCCGGGCCAGGTCGAACAATGCCACCGGGCCCTCGTATTCGTCGCCGTGGTTAGCGCCGGTAAAAATCACGGTGGGACCGTCGCCGTTGCGCGCCACCGTGATCGGAATCATCATCGACCCCCAGCCGGAATCGTCGTGGGAATGGGGCAGCCTGAGAAATCCGTGCTGAACCCCGTTGGCGTCGAAATCGACCGTCGATGTAATTGGATTTGCCTGCATGGGTTCGTCTCAGTTGGAATCGATGATTATGCCGGTCATTTTCGCGACGAATTTTCTCATCGGTATCCGTCCGCTCAGTCCGCGTTCAGCACGGCGCTCAAAAACTGCCGGGTGCGCTTGTTCTCGGGATTTTCGAAAATCTTTGCCGGATCGCCCTGTTCGGCGATTTTGCCCTCGTAGAAAAAACACACGCGGTCGGAAATCTCGCGCGCAAAGCCCATCTGGTGGGTGACCATGATCATCGTCAGGCTGTGCTCGGTGGCAAGCGCGCGAATAACCGCCAGTACTTCGCCGATCACTTCCGGATCGAGCGCCGAGGTCACCTCGTCGAACAGCATGATCTTGGGCCGCATCGCCAGCGCTCGCGCGATCGCCACGCGCTGCTGCTGGCCGCCGGAAAGTCTCGCCGGGTGCTCGTTCATCTTGTCATCGAGTCCGACCATGCGCAGTAATTCCTCGGACCGCTGCCGCGCCTCCGCCTTGCCAAGGCCAAGCACATGTACCGGTGCTTCCATACAGTTTTCCAGCGCGGTCATATGCGGAAACAGGTTGAAGTGCTGGAAAACCATGCCGATATTAACGCGCATTTCGCGTAAATGGGCGTTGCTTGCGCGCACCAGTTGCCCGTCGCGGGCCATGTGGGTTAGCGGCTTGCCATCCACGTAGATGACGCCCGAGTCGATTTCCTCGAGCGTCATCAGCATGCGCAGCACGGTCGTCTTACCCGAACCCGAAGGACCGATGATGGAAACGATCTCGTTCTGGCTGACGTCGAAATCGAGTTCGTCTAGCACCGTCAGCTCACCGTAACTCTTGCTGACGCCGGAAAAGCGCACCATGGGAGCATTTGATTCTAGGAGCAATGGATATCTGTTATCGCTCATTCTCTCTCCGCGTTAACGGGTCATTCCCAGGGAGCGGCGCACCCATTCTTCCAGCCGCCGCAGACCGAATGCCGTCGGCAGGGAGATGGCGAGGAAAATCAGGCCCACGATCGTATAGGGTTCGAGGTAACGATAGGTTTCGGACCCAACTGCAGTGGCAGTGTGCATCAATTCAGCCACTCCGATTACCGAAAGCATCGGCGTATCCTTGAATATCCCGACCAAATAATTACCCATGCCTGGCAGGCTAGGCGGCACCGCCTGCGGTATGATGATGCGGAAATAGGTGCGGGCGGTGCCGAGATTGAGCGCCTTGCAGGCCTCCCACTGGCCTTTCGGCACGCTGTCGAGACCGGCGCGGTATACCTCGGACAGGTAGGATGCATAGTGGAGTCCGATTGCGATCATGCCGGATGTCCACGGCGACAGGCGTACCCCGAATTGCGGGCCGACGTAAAACACGAAGAATATCTGCACCACCAGCGGGGTTGATCGAATGAATTCGACAATCTCACGCGTGACCAGCGTCAGCAGCCGCGAGTCGGTGCGCTGCATCAGCGCAAAGGCGAGGCCGATGATCAGCGCGATCAGGTAACCGAATCCCGCCGCCATCAGTGTATTGAGCGTTGCCCACCCCAGGCGCGGCATGATTTCGAAGGTAAAATCCCACTTCCAGTCGAACATGCTAGACGCGCCCCATTCTGCGAGCCCACATGGCCTCGAACCAGCGCATGCCCGGCGCGACCACCAGCCTCGCCATCAGGTAATAAATGATCAGTGCAGTGCCGAAACTTTGCGCCGACAGAAAAGTCGCACCGTTGATCTGCTTGGCCTCGAACATCAGGTCGGTGACCGAGATCAGCGACACCAGCGCGGTACCCTTGAGCAACTCGATCAGCAGGTTGCCCCACGGCGGCAGCATGATCAGCATGGCCTGAGGAAATATGATCCGCGTCATGCGTTTGTACGGCGACATGTTGAGCGCGATCGCCGCTTCGTACTGGCCGCGCGGCACCGACTGGATGGAACCTCGCACCAGTTCGGCACCGTAGGCGCCCAGATTCATACCCACGGCAATGAAGCCGGCGGTAAATTTATCCAGCGTAATGCCGAACAGCGGCAGCACGAAAAAAATCCAGTACAGTTGGACCAGCAGCGAAGTGCCGCGGAAGAATTCGATGTAGACGATCGCCGACCAGCGTACGGCGCCGTTGGCCGACAGCTTCATCAGTCCGACGACGACTGCAATGGAGATCGCCAGCAGGGCCGCGAGCAAGGCTTGCTGCACAGTGACGATGGTGCCATCGAGGAAGCGCGGCGCGTACTGTTGCAGGTACTCCAGATATCCTGTTGGCATGTCCCGCTATCCGGTATCGGCAAATGCGTTAATTATTGGCGTGAACGACACCCGCGTCGCCATGGAGGCAGCCGTCCACAGTCGGCTGCCTCCATGCGTTGACCGTTCAGCCGTACGGCTTATCGATTCGCGCAGGCGTACTCGGTGGTTGCGTCACCGGGAAGCTCCAGCTCGGTATAACCCCACTCGGCGACCGCCGCCAACATTTCGGGGCTGCCGAGATACTTGGCCTGCGCGGCGTTGTAAGCCTTGCGAAAATCCGCATCGGCCGATCTGAAACCGATGCCGACCCAGTTCTTGGTCCAGATCGGCAATTTCGCCGGATCCGTGAGCTCGGCCTTGCCGCCGCTCTTTTCGACCAGCACCTTGCCGCCGAAGACGTTGGTGCCGATCGCGTCGGCGCGTCCTGCCAACAGGGCGGCGAGCATTTCGGTCGGCCCCGGAACCTGCATCACGTTGGCGTCCGGCAGGCCCTCTTTCCTCGCGAATTCAACAATATTATAGCCCGCGCCGGTCACCAGGACTAAATTGGCTTTCTTGATATCCTGGTAGGTCTGGATGTTATTCGGGTTACCCGCGGGAACGACGAAGACGTCGCCGAACACGCCGATGGGATCGGAGAA
>JBFFXR010000070.1:0-13765 GCA_041569645.1 Gammaproteobacteria bacterium | reverse complement strand
TCGCTTCAGATTTCGATCCGGGTCCTTGTCAGTACGCCTACTCAGGGTCGTTCGAGAAATCGAACACTGAACCGCACCAATTACCCCGACCATTACCGCGTGGGTCACGGGCGATACGATCAGGACGACGTCATTCGTAAGGCTGTCGATTCTCATCATGGCGGCAACGTCCATTCCGGCGTGAAACGCTATCGTTGCAGCGAGCCACGAGCAGAAACCAGCGACCGCGGAAAACAGGCCGAGATCCAGTACCGCATCCAGCCATTTCGAGCCGGTAAGGCGTCGCGATGAAAGTATAAAAAACAGCAGGGCAACAAAAGCCGGGGTCAGGCCCGAAGGCACGACTTGCATGACCCATTTCTCGCTCAGATCATAGTTTCCGGCCACCATGCCCAACAGTGTCGGTAACAGGCCAACACCAAAGGTACCCAGCAGCAGGAATATCAACGCCAGCAACCTGTCTTCGAAGGGAATCTTGCGTCGATCGAGCTGCTGCCTGTCCATGAAGTAGAGCTGTACGCCGGCCGCAAAGACAAACGGCGTCACCATCGTGATGGCGATGAACGGAAGCCAGTAGACAATGGCCCCGATTATTTCACTCGATATTCCTCGCCAACCGTCCGGAAGCGTGAGTCCCAGGGCGACGACGCTACTGAAGAAAGTCAGCAGTAACACGAGCACCAGGTTAAGTATGATCTGTTTGAGACTGAAATCGAATGGCAGGGTGGGCAAATCGGCGATTCCGAGTCTGTCGCGAATGACATTGCGCGCATCGCGTTCCGAGGACTCGTTCAGCAACAAGCCGCAACTCAGAAATCTCGCGGTGCTGTTGACCAGCGCATCGCGCTCCGGCGCAATCACCGTCGTCGCGGAATCCGGTAAATCGATAGAACCCTCGAGCAGTGAATTTTTCTCCTTGGCCTCACTCCAGATCTGCTGGTAATCCTTGTCGAAAAAGGCCTTGTAGTCACCCGCCTTAGCGGCATTGAAATTGACGCTTTGAAGCTTTTCGATTGCCCCTAACAGCCAGGCAAGCTGCGCGGTCTTGAGCTTGGCATTCGTTTCGTCATCGTCGGCGATATCAGTCGCGTTATCGCCGGCCGAATCGAAAAAATCCACGGTCAGGTGATCGACGATTTCCAGCGCAAGCCCACGAGCCTTGTAGGGAATACTGGCAAAGTTATGCAATTTTTTTCGAACTATCGTATCGACGGTGCTAAAACCGGGCGCCGCGGGCAGCACGGTGGTTACGAACAGGGCGGCCCAGGCAGGCGTGCCAATTTCGACCGTACTGTCTTCCGCCGGCAGGGCCAGGCTTCCGATCCACTGCGTCAACAAGTCTTGAAGCACCGGTAACGAGCCGATGCCAACCAGCAAGCCGTAAAAGAATTCGAAATAGCCGATATAGACTATGGCACTCAGGCTATACCGGAAACGCGTCGTAAACGAACGCGGTACGACCCGGGGATCGTCCTTCTCCGACTCGGCCTCGCTCAACGCAAATCGATTCTGTGCGAAGATGATGACGAGGACGAATCCGACCCAGAATGCGACATAGCTGAGACTTTGTCCCAGGGTGATTATGAATTCTGCCCAGTTCATGTCGACCTCCATTTAATGCAGATTTAAAACAAGGTTTATCGTTTTTGATGTCCGACCGGATGCGCTAAAATTTTTTGGTATCGGGTGGCATCAATGTCGACTCGAATTGACCGCCACAAGCGTTTGTATCGGAATATCGACGGTTAAAACGGGTTTCCGGCAGCCATTCGTATTCGAGACGGCTTTTCGCGCATGCGAAATTGCCCTGGATTGCAAACTCCGGACACCACATCAAAGTCAGGTAAAAAGCACTGCGTAGCGGCACCGCCCCGAGGTAAGCGATCTCGAGCCCCAGCTTGCATCGCTTGCCGTTTGCGTCATGCCGTCCGATCGTCATGTAGAACGGAAGTCGGCATGGATCGGTCCGCATTGCCAGCAGGGCTCGCTCGAAGGCGAGCCGATCTTCGCCCGGCAAACAAGCAGCAAATGATTCGTGTAGAAGCGCCGATTCGCCGAGCATTGTTCGCGCATTGAGATTCGCGTAGGTAATCTTCCCGTCAACGTCGAGAAAAACCGCGCCCCGCGCACCACGCTCGGTAAACGACTCGTAGATGACCGAAGATTCGTGAGCAATTATTGTAAAAAATTCGTCCAATGCTTCACGAATCCGGGTTTTTTCGTCGCCACCGGATCCGGTCAGTGCCTGGAAATTCAGGACGCGACTTTCGAGCAGATCGTTCAGAATCCGGATCTCGCAGAACAAATCGGCGATATTGAAGTCTTCCGATTGCACCCGGTCGATTGTTTTCGCGATTATCGTATCGGTGAACTCGGTAGAGCCGTAGATGATCCGTGCCTGCAGGTACCGGTAGGCGTCGTGCCCTTCCATCACCGCGCACCGGTGCAATCCGAGTCGCACGCCATCTCCCCAGCGGGCCTGGAGTCGGTCGCGCCAGACCGAAAATATCTGAATTTCCTGGCGGGTTTCGGAGGCTGTTTCGATTATCGTATTCATGATCGCCTTATCCATGGTTGAGGTTCGTCGTTCGAAAGTCGTGAAACTTGCGGCTCGGCAATCCACGTGCGGACTTCTGAAGTGACCGATTTTCCGGCTCGCGACCGCCGACGGCGAAACGGTCGCGGTATCCGGGTACGGCGACCGGGAGCGAAACGACTTTTCCTCGGCCAATCCCTCGCCTTCCGTTGATCCCGTGCTTCTCGTGCCGGAAACATTCGCGATAACCCGGAGAGCGCCATAAAACGGCCAGGCGCGAGGCCTGGCCAAATGGCGGTTAACACCCACTGCAGGGGCCGCCCTGCCGGAGATGAACAATTCGGACAGCGGCTGTCAGTATCGGGATCCAGAATCACGTTCAGCCCGAGCGATTGGAGTAAAGCGATCATGGAACCACCGATATCGGGTCGGCTGAGGCGTGCATATCGGCATCGTTGCCGCGATCCAGATCGACTTCGATCCAGAACACATCGACCGGCTCGCTGATATTCCTGACATAGCGCTTTCCGAGCGCAATGAACTCGATATCCGACGTCTCGGCGAGGGCCGTGCGAACGTCCCGGGAGACGCAGATGCCGCCCGAACACGCAAGCCCCTCGAGCCGGGCCGCGAGATTGACCGCCTTGCCGTAAATATCGCCATCTTCGGCAATGACGTCGCCGAAATTGACGCCGATCCGAAATCTAACCTGGCGTGACAAATCGAGATCGATATTTTGCCGCTGGCTCGCTAGCTGGACATTGACGGCGCAGCGCAAGGCGCTCTCGGCGTCGGCAAACTCCGCCAGTATCGAGTCGCCAGCCGAGTGCGCGACCCGCCCGCCGAGGGCAGCGATTTCGGCCCTGAGCAAATCCATGCTTTCGATCAAGCGGCGATGCGTTCCCTCTTCGTCCTCCTCGGTCAGGCGGGTGTAATCCGCGATGTCGGCATGCAGGATGCCGGCCGGCTTGCGATCGAGGTCGTGCTCGCGCTCTTCGGCCAGCGCGTCATAGCCCGCGATAACGACCCTGTTCGTACCGTAGGCCGATCGCGCCGGCAACAGGTGAAATCCCCGCTGCAAGCTGGAAATGATGTTTTTGATCGTTGTCTTCATTGGCATACCCTGCCTGGAATCGATATCCGTTTGCCTTAAAAAATCACCCAATAACCTCGAAAATACGTTTCTCCGTCCTCACCCGGGTCGAGCTCACTGCGGTCATGCCGTGCGTATAACCCGGTGATTGAAAATCTTGATTCTGCTTTGAGGCTCGCATCTGAATTCTTCCGCCTTAAAATCAGGATCGGTTCAATGAAAATTTGTCGTGGGAGGATTTTGTAGAAAACGACCACTAAACCTCAATTGGACGAAGGTTTAGTCGAGTTGCCGGCTGACTAAACCCGGCTAAATCGGACTGCAGCCGTGTCGAATTCAACAGATCACGAGTATTCGAGCGAACGACGATTCGAATCTGTCGGTGCTATTTGAGCGCCGGTAACTCGGTAGCTAAAGAAGGGTTTATTCCGACTGGCGAGGGAGGGTTCGAGAATACGTTCGCGCGAAACGTGGGATCGAATGCAGACGGCCTGCGATTCGCAGGCAAGACGATCTAGTACCAACTAGACGGAGAACGCACTTCGAAGAGTCAGCTTTTGAGGCGACCGTCGAACGACGCTCGCGATGCAATCGCGTAAATCGCATTGGCCCGGTCGTTTACGTTCAGCAAATCGAACAACGCCATTGCCGCCGCGGTTCGATTATGCACACCGAGTAGCTTATTACATTCGGCGAGGTGAGCCTTGACCGTACCTTCCATGATGCCCATCTCGCTCGCAATGACCTTGTTTGACTTGCCTTCGGAGGCCTTCAATAGTACCTCGAGTTTCTTGCCGACGAGCTTTCTGAGCTTGATCGAATCCTCGTCAGTCGGTCGGTCTTCGATTTGGCCCCTTTCGTCGTAGTCCTCGAGCACGTGCGGTGGCAGATAAATCCCGCCGTTTATGACCAACTTCACCGCGGGAATGTACAGATCCTCGGCC
This sequence comes from Gammaproteobacteria bacterium, assembly GCA_041569645.1. Classification (GTDB taxonomy): domain Bacteria; phylum Pseudomonadota; class Gammaproteobacteria. The sequence continues at coordinate 9,192 of JBFFXR010000070.1, read as the reverse complement.
GAGGACTTGGGAATATATCCCGCGGCTCCCTGATCGATAGCATCGCGTATAAGCCTGGCATCTTCGACCGCCGAAAGGATAACGATCTTGCAGTCGCAAGCCTGTTTCACGCGCTCGAGCGCCTCGAGACCCGTCGTATCCTTCATGTACAGATCGAGCAGGATCAATTCGGCGTCCGCCAGGTCTTCGATACTCAACACCTCGTCGACATTGCCGGCCTCCCTGAACTGAACTTCGTCGCCGTAGTCCTCTTCCAGCAAGTCCCTGAGACCGCGCCGTACAATCGGATGATCGTCTACCAAAAGCACAAGCACCGAAGTTTCTCCAGATTGGCAGGCAGGATAACCTGCGTGTCGAAGTCCGATTCTAGCCCGAGTCGACAGTCATAAGAAGAAGCAACGGCGACTTCGCTCCCGACAATCTGTCTTCGTGCATGGTGACAATCGCTCCGACCATAACGCAATCAGGCTTGCTCGACTGTTGCCGCACAGGCTGTCCCGGCGCAAAAATCGATCACCTCGCAGCCAGGGCTGCCAGCTAAAAAACTACAATCATTGCCGCAAGACTGTTACGATGGTTGGGATTTTTGCTTGACGATGAATAAACGGATTTTTTGATTCAAGCGACATAGCCGCCTGCACTGGTCGAAAAATCTGGTTCGGTTGTCTGATAAACAACTACGCCAATGAATATATCAGATAGAATCGCAGGCTTTTCCACAACCGGTACCGACATCGATGCGTTCGGCCTGCACCTGGTGCGCGAAACCCAGGCGGTCAAGGTCCATCAATCCCACGTCGTGCTGCCGTTCATCGTCATCGGCGCGATCATCTACCTCATCTCGCTCTGGGACGACGCCCCCAGGTTTCAACTTTCGGCATGGGTCTCGCTGATCGTCGCGGCGGCGATTCTTCGCACCGTCGTTTGTCATCGGATAGAAAAACGGTTGGCCGACGCGGATTTGCGCGAACTCCACTCGAACGAGGTCTGGCTGTTCAACACCTCGTTGTTGAGCACCTCGATCGTCGGTTCCGGGTTCTGGTGGATTTGCATCGACGGCACCGATCGCGCCGTATTTGCCGTAACGCTGTTGTGCTGCATGTATGCCATCGCAACGACCATCAACTCGTCGGTGAGATTTCACAATTTCTGGGTCTTAATACTGGCGAACCTCGGGCAAGGCATCGTCTTTCTTTCGGGCGTCGGGCGTTCTCCCGACCTGGAGGTCAGCTTCGCGCTGATCACGATAACGGCCATACTGGTCGCTTTCGGCCGCAAGAACTCGGACATATTCGCCGAAACGCTGCACGCCAGGGAAGAAATCCGCAAGCAGAATCTCAAGCTCGAACAGGCCAACAAGGACAAGAGTCACTTCCTGGCCGCGGCCAGTCACGATCTCGCGCAACCGCTGCATGCGATGGGCCTCAACCTCGGCAGGCTGAAGAAAAAAATCACCGACACCGGCCTGCTCGAAATCGTCGACGATATCGACGAGGCCAACGGCATCCTGACCGATCAGTACAACGGCCTCGTCGAACTCTCGCGATTGGACCTGGGAACGGTCGAACCTTATTATACGACCTTCAGGCTGGACAAGCTGCTCGACCGCCTGGTCAACGGCGTCGCCGCCGACGCCGCCGAGAAAAATCTGCGCCTCGAACTGAAAACCGAACCGGCAAGCGTCACGACCGACAAGAAGCGGATCGAGAGCTCGATCCGAAATATCGTGCTCAACGCGATTCGATACACCGAAAGCGGCTCGGTCACGATCGCGACTCGCGGCGAAGCGAACGGACTGCACATCACGATCAGCGATACCGGCCCGGGAATTGCCGAGGCGGAACAGGAGCGAATATTCGACGTGTTCTACCAGACCGACAATCCCGCCCGAAGCCCCGGCGAGGGTACCGGCTATGGCCTCGCGATCGTCAAGAAAAATGCCGAACTGTTAGATCTCGAAATCAGCCTCGACTCCAGGTTGGGCGAAGGGACTTCCTTCGATGTCTTTATTCCCGCCAGGGACGCGCCGGCGCAGCGCGCGGAAGAAGCGGTTCGACCGACACGCGCACCGCTCGAGGATCTTGCATTCGAGGGTTTGAACATTCTGGTAATCGACGACGACCCAAAGATTCGCAAGGCCTTGTCGGGGCTGATCGAGGATTGGCGATGCACGCCGTATACCGCCGCCTCGACGGCCGAAGCACGGGCGGTTCTGGAAGGTCAAACCGCGATCGATTTCGCCATCGTCGACGACATGCTGGGTAAAAACGAATCGGGCCTGGAACTGGCCGAATACCTGGCGACACGAATTCCGAATCAACCGATTATCGTTACCGGTAATGTGTTGATCAAAAGAAAACACGAAATAGAAGACCACGGATTCCAGGTTTTGGAAAAGCCGCTGGACGACGAAGCATTGCGACAGGCGATCGCTTCACGAACCGGCAGATTCACGACGAGGAGTAGCGCGGCCAGTTAGATGCGTTAGCGGTTACACGAACAACGGGCGAGTTTCGACGGCGAAGAAAGCGCGCCAGCGGCGCATAAGCGGAGGAGGATCAGTATGACCTACTGGCTGTCTGAACCGATCGAAAGCATATTTCGCGACGCCGGAATGCGCCCGGCGACCATGGTGGAGAATTCCGCCGATCAAAATCGCATCCCCCAGGGCATCGATTACCTGATAGTCGGCTCCGGCTACGGCGCCGCGATGGCCGCGCTGGCCTTGGCCGAACGCTTCGATTTTGAAAGCTCCGATTCCGAAGAGCCCATGCCCAGCATCTGGGTCTTCGAGCGTGGTGACGAATATGTACCGGATGACTTTCCCAAGACCTTCGACGACCTGCCGAGGTATCTCAACTACGTCAGCACCGGTGATTCAAGCCGGCGCATGGCCAACGTTCAGAACCGGATGGGTCTATGGGAACTCAGGGCCGGCAGTGAGGTTTCGGTGCTGAGCGGAAGCGGGCTCGGCGGAACGTCGCTGGTCAATGCCAACGTCGCGTCGGACCCGCCCCCATCGATACTCGCCAAGTGGCCGCCGCCGAATTTCGGCGCCAACAACTGGGAAGATAATTTAGGCGACGTCCTGCCAAAAATCAAGAAATTGCTGGGTGTTAAGCAGCTACCCTATGCTGACACCTACCCCAAATACGAGGCATTGGAACAAAGCGTTGACTTCATGGGAGGAGTTACCAGTCGAGCCGAGCTGAGTATCAATTTCGACGGTTTCGGCCCTCACAGTGTCGACGCCGGTGAATGTAATCGTTGCGGTAACTGCGTCATCGGTTGTCACTCGGGCGCCAAGCAATCGCTGAATATGAACGCATGGCCATTGGTCAGGCAACTGGGCAATGGCAATACCCGCCTGTATACCGGCGCGACCGTAAAGTGGCTCGAAGAAAACAATGCAGCCGGCAACAAATGGATTATCGGTTGCGAATCGACGAGACAGCCGGAAGTTCGATTTACGGTAAACGCAGATGTCGTAATCCTCGCCGCCGGAACTCTCGGCAGTGTCGAGATCCTGAAGCGCTCGGCGAAGGAAAAAACGCTCGGGTTACCGAAATTCAGGTTAGGCAAGAAATTTTCCACCAATGGTGACACCCTGTTTTCAAGTGTCGGCCAGGCCCATAGCATCAACTCGACCTGCGACATTCCCGGCAAGAGTCCCCCCGACAAGAGTCCCGGACCGACCATCATAGGCAGGGGTGAGGTAAAACTGGGCAATCCCGAAAATCCGGACGAGACCTTCACCCTCGAGGACGGCGCGATTCCTTTCCCGCTCATCCCGCTCTGGCAGGAACTGATCGTCACGCAGGACTTTTTGAGACGATTCACCGATTGCCGACCAAGCGCCTGGCATCGAGATCACGCAGATCACGACTACCTCGCCGTATCGCCCGGTTTGAACGAACACAGCCAGTTGTTGCTGGTCATGGGAAACGACGAGGCCAACGGCAAGATCACCTTCAAAGATGATGTCGCGTTGCCCAACTGGACCTTCCCGCCCGAAGACGAACACGATTATTTCAAAACCCTCCATTCCCGCCTGAAGTCGCTCGAGAAAACAAGCCTCGATGGCGGGCACTACCTCCCAAATCCCCTGTGGAAACCGCTACCCGACGGATTCGATACCGTACTGGAAGGCGCCGACGATCTGAATAGCTCCCTCCTTTCGGTCCATCCACTCGGCGGCTGCAGCATGGCGGCAACCGCCGAAGAAGGGGTCGTCGATACCCGTGGCCGGGTGTTCGACAGTTCGCACGGTACCAGCGTGCACGACGGACTCTACGTGCTCGATGGCGCAATCATTCCCGGCGCAATCGGCACCAACCCGTACCTGACGATCGCCGGACTCTCGTACCTGCTGGCATATGAACTTGCAAAGGAAGGATTCACGGATAGGCAGGAGAGGGGTGCTGACTTCCCGCCACTGGACCGAAGTGCGGCGACTTATAAACCACTGCCATCGGGCACCCTGAACGCGATACCGACGAACGACGAACTCAGGGTCGAAGCGACCTTCAAGGAGCGCCTGGTCCATTACATTGGCCGCTCCGCATTGCTGCCGTGGAGCGTGAAACGAAACCTGACGGTTGCCGAAATCAACGAACTCCTGTCGCCCACGCCCCCTTTGCCCGAATCGGCAAAAGCCCTGATACTCGACATCGAATTCGATTTAACGGGCAGCAACGACCTCGACAGCTGGCTGGCAAAACCCGACCGCTCGCTACCCGCCAGGGCAGTATTGTCATACGACCAGCACGGCTCGACGTTGACGGTTTCCACCGAGCACCTTGAGCCGATTGCCCGGCTGCAGGGAGAGGTCAACCTCGGCATCGTCGACAAACCTTTCTGGGGTTGCTGGTTTATCCGCTTCCTGTTTCGAATCGGGCCCCGCTTCTGGCGCTATCGCCGCAGCGAGGCGCGCGGATTCTCGCTCTCGAGACTGCTCGGAGTATTGCGGGTCGGGCGAATTCATACCGACTACCGCGTGATGGAATATCGTTTCGAATCGGACTCGTCGGACGTCGACGCTAACGCCACCGGAATCAAACTCGCAGGCAAGAAGACGCTGGCTTACAACAATAAACAATTCAATATCTGGGGATCACTGCTGACTTTGCCGAGCGTTATCGAATCGCGGGCGGCGGGCAGCACGAGGATAAAAAAGGTCGATTGGGAACTCGACGCCGTCGACATTTCGAAAATGTCGGCGCCGCTACAGGTCATCGGATCGCTCGACCTGCTATCGGTCCTGACCAAGGTCGGCGGCGCGCTGGCCTACTTTTTCCGGGTCGCTCTGCAAACACATTTCTGGAGTTTCGGGGCACCGGACTACGGCGATCACAAAACCAAAGACGAGATCGACCGACCGCGTGATAATCCGACGGATATTCCGGCGCACTGGGGTCGCTTCGAGCTACCGCCGGAAAGAATCACCTACCGGGCATCTGGTCCCCGGCAATCGGAACCCGTTGAGACCGAATTTAGTCCTGATAACCTTTCGCGGCTAATTTGCTATCGCCCCGACGTCAACGATAGCCAGGCGGACTCCGCCGCGCGGAAATCAGTGCTACTGATCCATGGGCTGGCGCACGGCAGCCGGATTTTCTGGACCGATACGATATCCGGCGCCGACCACGAAGGGAACCTGGCTCAGTTCCTCCTGATGAAAAACTACGACGTCTGGATTCTCGATCACCGCACCAGCCCAAATTTCATCGAAGCGCTCAACCCGGAGGATTTGTGGGACTCAATAGCAGAGTTCGACATTCCGTGGGCGGTGAAACATATCTTCAGGAAAATCAACGGCCTGGCCCCGGACGCAACAGCGTTGGGCCCGGAACCGGTGAAAAGGGTTCACGTTTTTTCCCACTGTATCGGCGCCGGCGCCGCATCGATGGCCGCGCTCGACGGCGGGCTGAATTTCCCTGGCCCGGGAGGTGAGACCATGCTGGCCTCGCTAGTGCCGCACGCGGTGGCGCCGTGGCTCTTCACCTCGATGGCGAATCGTGCGAGATCGAACTTGTGGGCACTCGCGAAAGACCAGGACTGGTTTCCCGTAGTCGATCCCCGCCCACACGAGAAAACACCACTTATCGAAATGATTCTCGACCGGATCGCGACATCGTCGTTATTCGACAAAGAGAATGAACAATGGCAAACCTGCAAAATCCGGAAAGATCCCCGCGGCCCGATGTTTCCACGAACGATTTATGCCCGCTACACGATCATCTGGGGCCGGCAATGGGTTAATGACAACATCTCGACCGAAACCCGCAACCAGTTCGGCGGCATGATCGGCGCGGCACCCCGGGACGTGTTGCAACAGGTCTATACCTCCGTCGTTCGCGGCTTGCTGTCCGACCACAACGGCAACAATACTTACGTGACCAGCGACAACCTCCAGAATAACTGGACATTTCCCACGCTGTTCATCCACGGCGACAAAAACACGGTTTTCGATGTCGAAACGTCGCGGAAATCGGCCGCGATGCTGACCCGGCACCGGCGGGAAGTCAAAGACGGCACGAATATTTTTACCGCGCTCGAACCCGCGGATTACTGTAACAACAACGTCTGGATCGAAATGCTGCCGGGATACGGGCACATGGACGTCATCCTGGGTGTTGCGGCTCACGATGATAATACTGAAAACTCAATGCCTTCTGTATTCCCGAAATTGACGCAATTTTTTGATGCCGCCGACAAAGTTAACGACGTAATCAACCTCTCGGAAACCTATCTCGAAGATATCGATTCGCCGGAAAAGATAGAAGCATTCAACGAGCATCGCGGCCCGCGATCGCATATCTACCCGACCAGAAAACCGCTGACCGGACCGGTCATCTCGCATCCCGAGATCACAATCGACGGAGTTACGGGGATTCCGATACTGAATCTCAATATCTGGGTCGAGGCACAGGATTTCACTTCGATTCCGGTAAACCAGGTGATGATCGAGGGCGAGCTGACGCCGCAAATTCGCTTGCTCCAGGCCAGGGCCATGACCAGGCAGATCGGTCCGATGAAACTGGCGCCGCCGATCGTGCTTCCGCCGCCGCCGAAACTTCCGACGATGCCGCCTATCATTATTCCTTTTCCGCCGATAACACCCCCGATGTACGAAAACCGGGTCAATTACTTCACCCTGGACGATGACAACCCGGTCCCATATTCCCAGGTTGACAATTTTTTCTGGCTCGTCAATCAGGACTTCCAGCTCGGCGCCCAGAGCAGCCTGCTTTTCGCTTCCGCGAGCGTCACCCGCCTGGAGATGGTTCGATATCTCTGGATCGACTACGCAACAACCCCGGAAGGTGACCCACCGCCGCGTCCGAGATCGGCGATCGAGCTGCGCTGGGAAGGCCTCGACTGGCTCAATCGTATTGCCTACCCGGATTCGCTGGGGGCTTCGGATCCCGATCTCTGTTTTCTCGTCGGTTCTTGCCTGTATCCCGGATTCAGAGTCGACTACGAGCAAATGACGCAGATATTCGACGGCATGTATAGCCACGTCGAGCGCGACGTGCCCGATCCGCAACAACCCCAAGACTATCGCCGCGGCGTCGATCACGTCATGATGATCGGCGATCAGATTTACGCCGACGCGACGGCAGAAATCATGGATCCGGTAGTCGCCTACGAGAAATTCCGCGACCGCTACCGGAGGGCGTGGGGTAACCCCCCGGCACGCAGGCTGTTCTCGCACGTGCCGACCTACTTCGCGGTCGACGACCACGAATACGACAACGACTTTCAGGGAGATTTGCGACCGGAGGTCATCGACGAATTCCACTACGCCAGGAACATGGCCTGGCAATACCAGATTCACGATCCTGACAACTGGGGCAGCGGATGGCCGCGACTGTGGCAAAAGTTTACCAGCGCCTGCTACCCCTTTTTCGTTTTCGATACGCGACTGGAAAGGACTCTCGGCAACCGCGCGAACGATGTGCGCCTGATGAGCAGACAGCAACTCGACGATTTCGACAATTGGCTGAGAGTCGACGCGCAAATGACAAACGTCATTTTTATCGTCTCCGGCTCTCCCTTCGCACCAGTGACCAGAGCCCAGCAACTCGAAGCCAATCTATTAGACAATGGCGACAGCTTGCTGTCATACCCGATGTTTCTCAGAACGATCGTCGATAGGCTCGTGCAACACGTGCCCGACAAGCACATCTGCTGGTTGAGCGGCGACCCCCACCTGTCCTGCTATGCCAGATTGACGTTGCGCAACGGGGCGAACGCGATAGAACTGACTGAAATCTGTTCCTCGGGCCTATACTCGCCGCTCGCGTTCGCCAATGCGAATCGCAACGACTGCGATTGGGGCTCCGGCACCAGTAGGTTAAACCTCGATGCGGATTTGAGCGTGGATTACGACCAGTACTTCCTGACCGACCATCACCAACATTTCATTCGCGCCGAACTGAAACAGGCGTCTACGGCCAATCCGATGTTGAAACTAAGCGCCCACGACGCCAGCGGCGACGAAATCCTGATCCCGGGCGCAAGTGGTCCGGTAACCCACGTGCAAATTGCCATTTGACAGCGATGGCCGGAAGAGACGACCATTGGCACCCACAGATCGGGTTTTTCAAATGGAATCCCGTCAAACAACCAAAAAATCGAAAAGAACAGGAGGACGAGATGAGGTCTACACCAAAGACACTATTTAACGCCGGGCTAAGCCTGTTACTGGCCGGCGGATTGCCGGCGTCGCTGCACGCCTCGGGCTTCCAGACCAGTTACCACTCGGTCGCGAGCTTCTCGCGCGGTCTCGGCGGCGCGGGCGTCAGCCATGACGACCTGGCCGACATGTACTACAACCCCGCGGGCCTGTCGCTCTACGAGCCGGGCACTATTCAGTTTTCCGTGGGCTACGGATCCTTCAGCAACGAATTCGAGAACAATGGCTCCACCAATTCATTCCCCGCCCCCGGGCCGAGCACCGGCGACGAGGACGGCATCGACGAAAACATACCCAACATCAGCTTTCAATGGATTCCCGAGAAATTCCTGCAAAGCGACGACATGCAGTTCGGCGTTTTCGTCGGCAACGCGTTCGGCAACCAGACCGAGTACGACGACGACTGGATCGGCCGATACCACGCGATCAAGTCGAGCCTGCGAGTGCTCGATGTAAGCCCAACCATCAGCTATTCGATTAATGATCAAACC
>JBFFXR010000069.1:0-13950 GCA_041569645.1 Gammaproteobacteria bacterium | reverse complement strand
TCGTCGCCGAGGCGGTCGCCTGGTGGGACCGCTGGCTCAAGGGCATCGACAACGGCGTCGACGCGCTGCCGGCCTATCGTGCCTACGTGCTCGAAAACGTCAGGCCGCTGCTGCGGCGCGAATTCGATCCGGGGCGCTGGGTCGCCGTACCGGTGCTGCCGGCGACCGATGCGCGCAATCGCTATTACTACCTCGCGCCGAACCGCCAGTTGCTCGACATCCCGGGGCGCAGCCAGGAAAAAACCATTATTTCGCCGCAGGATACCGGCAGCGCCTGCGGGGAATTTTTTCCGCTGCAGCCCAATGGCGAAATGCCGACCGACCAGCGCCGCGACGATTCCGGCTCGCTGGTTTTCGACAGCGGCACGCTGCATCAGCCGATCGAAATCCTCGGCCGGCCGCTGTTGCGGTTGAAAATATCTATCGATAAACCGCTCGGCATGATCTCGGTGCGCCTCAACGACATCCATCCCGACGGTGCGGTCACGCGCGTCAGCTGGGGGGTTTTGAATCTCGCGCATCGCAACGGCAACGAGCACCTCGAGGCGATGATCCCGGGACGCGCCGAATCGATCGAAATTCTGCTCAACGAAAGCGGCTACCGTTTCATGCGCGGGCACAAGATGCGCATCTCGCTGTCAACCAGCTACTGGCCGATGGTCGTGCCGCCGCCGGAGCCGTTCACCGCGACGATCAAGCTCGGACCCGACGCGGTGCTGACGCTGCCGGTACGCGGCGGCGTCGACCGCTACGAGATGCCCGAGCCCGCCGATGAAAACCCGTTACCCGAATATCCGCTGCACGAGCCAGCGCTTTCACGGCGCTGGATCGAGCGTAATTTTCAGACCGGCCAGTCGCACTACCGCGTAATCGACGATAGCGGCGAAATAGAAGTGCCGGGGCACGGCCTTCGTAGCCGCCACCGCCACGACGAGCGCACCAGTATCACCGTCGACGACCCGCTCAGCTATCGCTCGCTGAGCCGCTATATCTGCTGGATGCATCGCGGCGACTGGTCGATCCGCACCGAGGCCGAGAGCGAGTTTCGTTGCGACGCCGAGCATTTCTACATCCAGGCGCGCGTTCGCGCCTACGAGAGCGATGCGCTGGTGCACGAGCGCGAATGGGACGAGATCGCAATCCCGCGCGACCACATGTAGGGCGCAAGTCGTCAAATAAATGCCGATCGAAGCATTGTGAGCGCGAAAAAACCGATTGTTTTTAACTATTGGGGTCGCGTAAGCCTAAACTGATAAAATAGTCAAAATTTTGGCAGTTAACGAGCATTTACATGGCCAGATTACCGCGATACACAATTATAAATCAGCCCCAACATATTATTCAGCAGAGCAGAGACCGACAGAAAATTTTCACCCAGGAACAGGACTACCAGTATTTTCACGATTGTCTCGAGGCGGCTGCCTACAACTATAACCTCCGCATTCACGCCTATGCGCTGCTGCCGGATCACGTCCAGGTTCTCGCGAGCCCGGGCAATGTCGACAGCATTTCGCGCACCATCCAGTCGATAGGCCGCAACTACGTGCAGTATTTTAACGAGGCCTACGATTCGGAAGGCACGCTGTGGGATGGCCGCTACCGCGCGACCGTGCTGGACGACAAACCCTACCTGCTGACCTGCAGCCGCTACATCGAGACGGCAGCGGTGCGCCTCGGCATCGTCGGCAAACCCCGGGACTACCGGTGGAGCAGCTACGCGCACAATGCGCGCGCCCAGGACGACCCGATGATCAGCCCGCACCGCGAGTACCAGCGCCTCGGTGCGACGCCGGCCGAGCGCGCCCGCGAATACCGCGCGCTGTTCAAGCAACGGCTCTCCGACGAAACCGTCGATACGATCACCGATGCGGTGCTCAAGGGCTGGGCGCTCGGCGACGCGAAATTCGCCGCCCGCATCGAGAAACTGAGCGGCCGCCGCGCGACGCCTCTGCCCAAGGGTCGCCCGCGACGGCATTGACGGCTACACTCGGCGCATGGACGCCGACGAGGACAAGCGGGGCGCCGGCCTCAGGTTTCCCCCTCCGCTGATCGCGGTCGTCGTGATCGCGCTGGCGTGGCAGCTCGAAGGTTTCTTCGCATGGCCGATCCTGCCGGCTGCCGGCTACTGGCCAATCGGTGCCGCCTGTGTCGGTGCATCGCTCGCGCTGGCGCTGGCCGCGGTCTGGCAGTTGCGCCGCGCCGGCACGGCGGTCGAGCCCTGGCACCCGACAAGCGCGGTGGTGCGGCACGGCGTTTATCGATTCAGCCGCAACCCGATTTACCTCGCCTTTTGTCTCGCCACGCTCGGCGTCGGCCTGTGGCTCGACAGCGGCTGGATTGCCGCCGCGACCCTGCCGGTTGCGGCACTGCTGTACTGGCTGGTCATCCGCCGCGAGGAAGCCTATCTCGCGCGCAAATTCGGCGCCGCCTACCAGGACTATTGCCGCCAGGTCCGCCGCTGGCTGTAAGTCCGGGGTCTGGCGTTTCGCGCATGGTCGCGACACTATTCCGACCAGCGCGCAGCGAAGTTCGATACCAGGTAGGAAGCCCTTGAACTCCTGGCGATCCCGGCGGCAAGTACCGCCTGGCTAGCGGCGGATAGCGACGAAGGTGGCGTCGAGAATGGCTTCGGGGCCATCGCCGACCGTGATCTCGAGGCGCATCTTGCCCTTGCCGGCGTCGCGTACCCCGGAGGCGAAGGCTTCCCGGTCGGCCGCGCTGCACGCCGTCCGGCATTCGATCGGCCCGCGTACCGGCGCCCGGTAACGGATCTCGGCCTTGCCGACGACCAGCTCGGCATCGAGTCCCAGCGTCTCGATCAGGTGCATGCACAACGCCCAGCCGGAGAGCACCGCGAGCGAATACAGGCTGCCGGCAAACCCGGTGCCGTGGATGTTGACGTTGGGCTCGAGCGGCGCGCCGACGCGGATGCGGTCGACGTCGAGCTCGCGAATCGAGAACTGCATCGCGTCGGCGAGCGGTATGGTCGCGCGTATTTTGTCCTCGAGCTCCCGGGCCGCGTCCATATCAGTAACCTCGAGCGCGGTCGACTTCGTGCAACAGCGGTTGTCCCCGCCGCAGCCGCCGGTAATTTTCGGCGATGTCGGCGATCGCGTCGCCGAGATGATAGCCCGACACGTGCGGTGTCAACAGCAGCTTCGGATGGCGCCACAACGGATTGTCCGCCGGCAGCGGTTCGACCGACATGACGTCGAGCACGGCACCGGCGAGCAGGCCGTCGTCGAGCGCGCGCATCAGGTCGGTCTCGACGACCTGGTCGCCGCGGCCGAGATTGAGAAACCAGGCCTGCGGCCGGAAGCGGGCGAAACAGGCGTAATCGAAGAGACCGCGGGTTTGCGGCGTCGACGGCAGCACGCTGACGACGTAGTCGGCAAGCGCGAGAAGTTCGCCGAGGCCGTCGTCGCCGGCGAAACTCCGCACCCCGGGCAAGTCTTTCGCGCCGCGGCTCCAGCCGGTCACCTTGAAGCCGTTGACGACGAAGCGCGTGGCGACCAGCCCGCCGACGCGGCCGAGACCGAGCACCGCGACGGTCGTCTCGGCGGCAACCCTCGGCGGGTAGTGCAACCATTCGGCACGCGCCTGTTGCTCGCGGTAAGTGCGCAGGTGGCGTTGTTCCTGCAGCACGCAGGCGAGCGCGTACTCGGCCATCTCCTCGCCCGAGGTCGAGGTCTGCAGGCGGGTCACGCGGACCGAGGGCGGCAGTTCGTCGTCGGCGAGGATGTTGTTGACGCCGGCACCGGTTTTCTGCACGACCTTGAGATTCGGGTAACGCAGCGCCTCGCCCGGCAGGTAGCTGCTGACCGTCAGCATTTCGATTTCGTCGATCGCGCCGGGTTCGGCAGCGACCCGAATGTCGGCCTCGGGATCGAAGCGCAGCAACTCGGCGCGCAAATCCTCGTCGCGCATCCAGTCGGGGTGCTTGATGTCGATCAGTAGTGCCATGCGTTGCCCTGTTAACCGGCGTCGGCGGCCTTTCCGGGCGCAATATTGCCGGATACCGGCGGCGATTGAAACCGGAAATACATGCGTTTGGCAGCGTTTTTCGCTACTCTCTGCATCCGGCGCGCACGCGCCGCAGCGCACAGAGGACAATCCATGATCGCAACGACCAGTCTCGGTCGCGGTGGCCCCACGATCGGCCGACTCGGCTACGGCGCGATGCTGCTCGAGGGTTTTTACGCCAGCGTCGACGAGGATTCCGCCGTCGAGACCCTGCGTCACGCGATCGAGCGCGGCATGATGATCGATTCAGCCGATGCCTGCAGCGCCGGCCACGACGATGCTTCGGCGCGCCCGGGGCTGGCGCGCGGCGCGACCCTGCTTTGACCCGAAACCCGCGGAGAATTCATACGCCATGCCAGGTAAATATCCCGATCGAATCCGGCGCTTGCCGCTCTACGACGGTCGCTTCGACGCCTATCGGCTCGAGGCTGCCGGCGGCGACGTGCTGTTCGCGTCATACCCGGCGGGCACGTCGATCGAAGCGCACAGCCACGAAACCGACAATCATGGCGTCATCACCCGCGGCGAACTGATTTTGACGGTCGGCGGCGAGGAAAGCCGCTACGGCGTCGGCGACTGGTATCACGTACCGGCCAACACCGAACACGCGGCCCGCTTCGAGGTCGAAACCGACGAGATCGAATTCTGGTTCAATCCATGAGCACGGTGCTGTGGGCCAATATGCTGCACGAGGGGCGGGTCGTTTGCGACGATCGCGACAAGTACGCACTCTACAAGCACAGCAAGAAACTCGATAAGCTGACCCGCAAGCTCGGCGTAACGAGCTTTCTCGCCGCGCAGGACCTGACCGATGCGCAGTTCAACCTGTCGGATGACCCGCTGCCCGACGGCATGGAGTCGACCGACGAGCTGATGGCCCGGTCGGGCACCTGGCTTGCCGCGCAGGATGCGATCGAGATGTTCGACAAGCTGATCGGCCACATTCGCGACAACCAGGTCAAGTTCGGCCTGTTTCGCGACGATCGCGACGACGTGCTGCGCGAACTCGATGAAAGCCTCGAACTCGCGCGCCAGGCCGACGCGGTCAACGGTCAGTTCAATTTTTCCGTTGTCATGTAAACTGGGACGGAGGTTCGCGCAAAATGCAGGCACAAACGCTCGATCACCTGGTTCTGACCGTCGCCAGTATCGACCGGACGGTCGACTTCTACTCTCGCGTGCTCGGCATGCAGCGCATCGAGTTCGGCGAGGGGCGCGTCGCGCTCGCCTTTGGCGAACAGAAAATCAACCTCCACGAGGTCGGCAACGAGTTCAAGCCGAACGCGCGGCGCGCGCTGCCGGGCAGCGCCGACCTGTGTTTCATCATCGACCTGCCGGTCACGCGCGCGCTGACGAGACTCGAGGCCTTCGATGTCGACGTCATCGAGGGCCCGGTCCGGCGCACCGGCGCGCGCGGTCCGATCCTGTCCGCTTACTTTCGCGATCCGGACGGCAACCTGGTCGAGGTCTCGAACTACGTCGAGCCGGCCGGATCCCCGCCATGAGAAGCGCGCCGGCGCGCGCTGCCCCGGGCTGACGCCGCCGCCGACGGTCATGGACCTCGCGCACGCATTCGTCATCGCCGGCCTGCTGTTGCTCGCGCTGTGCGTCGGCGCGTGGCTGCACGCATTGTGGCGCTTCGGCAAGCTGCTCGGCGAATATAATCCGGAACTCGCGCGTGAACTGAACGCAGGCGAACGGATCCGCTTTTGCCAGCAAGGCCGTCACCGGCTGGTCGCCAGCGCCGATCTGCGCGCCGCCGGCGATTGGCTGCTTCGAAGCCATCGCCTGCTGGTGCCCGTTATCAGCTTGCTGATTTGCCTGGTGACGATCCTGATCGTGTTTTCGAGCGATCCCGGCAACGTCGACGAGATCTTCTGGATCTACTGAGGCCGGCTCAGATCACGATGTCGAGCCGCGCCAGCGGTTCGGGATCGGCGGCGGCAAAGCGCAGCGTGACCTGTTCGCGGCGATCGGCCGGAATTCGGTTGTAGAGCCAGTCGCGCGCGTTATGCGGATGGTCGGGTAAATAAAACTGCGTTGTCAGCCGCTCGCGACCGTCATACCAGACCTTGACGTGAATATGCGGCGTGCGCCCCGGGTAGGGTACCGGCTTGATTGTGCGAAACGCGTAGCTGCCGTCGGCGCCGGTCAGCGACTGGCCGAAACCCTGGAAAGCCCGGTCGCGAAACTCGTGGTTCGGGTCGCGCCGGTGCAGGTAGACTCCGTTCGCATCGCATTGCCAGATTTCGACGCGCGCGCCCGCCAGCGGCCGGCCGTCACGGTCGAGCACGCGCCCGGCAAGGCGCACGATTTCGCCGCCGGCGCGTTCGACGGAGTCGACGATACGCACGAGATCGCTATCGTCATCGTCATGGCGCATCGACGGCAGAGGATAAAACGGGCCCTCGGTCCCTCCCGGGGTCAGGGCCGCGCGCAGGTTGCCCGCGACCGGCGTCGCCAGCAAGCCGAACAGGATCCGGCGGCGGCGGCGATTCACTGGATCATTCATCGAGCTGTCCATACAATAAGTTGACCGCGAGAGTGTAACGCAAAGCCTGCACCCGCACATCCGTTGACAGGGACACCGACATGAGCGACGAAAACTTGCCGACCCGCGACCTGATCGGCTACGCCGACCAGCCGCCCCAGGTGGTCTGGCCCGACGAGGCCCGCCTGGCAATCAATTTCTGCATCAACTACGAGGAAGGCGGCGAGTTGTGCATCTTGAACGGCGATGACCGCTCCGAGGTGCGGCTGTCGGACGTCAACGTCCAGGCCCGCATCGGCGGGCGTGATCTGAACATCGAGTCGAGCTACGAATACGGTGCACGGGTCGGCTACTGGCGCCTGCTGCGCGCGTTCACCGAGCGAGGCCTGCAGGCCACGGTCAACCTCGTCGGACTCGCCGGCTGGCAGAATCCGCGCGCGCTGGCGGCGATGATCGACGCCGGCTTCGACTTGCAGCCGCACGGTTGGCGCTGGATCGATTACTACGAACTCGACGCATCCACCGAACGCGAGCACATCCGCAACAGCATCGAGCAGGTGCGCGAGCTGACCGGCGAGCCGCCGCTCGGCTATTACGCTGGTCTGCCGTCGCTGAATACTCGCCGGCTGGTGGCCGAAAGCGGCGTATTCCTGTACGACTCGGACGTCTACAACGACGACCTGCCGTACTGGTCGCCGGATTATCCGGGTCTGCTGCTGATTCCTTACTCGCTCGACACCAACGATTCCAAGTTCGGCCGCGCCGAGAGCGATTACCAGCTGGGCGAGGAATTCTTCACTTACCTGAAGGACAGCTTCGACCAGCTCTATGCCGAAGGCGAAAGCGCGCCGAAAATGATGACCGTCGGCCTGCACGCGCGCCTGCTCGGCCGCCCGGGACGCATCGGCAGCCTGCACCGATTTCTCGACTACGTCAAAGGCCACGACCGGGTCTGGATCTGCCGGCGCAACGACCTGGCGCGCTACTGGGCCGAGCACTATCCGAACCTGCCGCAACCGGCTTGAGCGACCGTCGGAGTTGCCAAGCGGCGCAATTGTGCGAAAATAGCAGATTAGCTCAACCGGTCTATGCGATGAGCAATTCCGACCTACTCGCCAGCCTGCAGGCCAGCTTCATCGGCCGCGACACCGAATACCCGACCGTCGACGGCCGGCGCGGGCCGCGGATCTATCTCGATTCGGCCGCGTCAACGCTGATGCTGGCGCCGGCCTACCAGGTCGGCCACGAATTCCTGCAGCACTACGCCAGCACCCACTCCGACCTGCACTACGCGGCACGCGGCGCGTCGCAGGCTTTTCACTGGGCGCATGAAAAAGTGCTCGAGTTCGTCGACGCCGACCCCGAGGTTTACTGCGCCTTTTTCGCCGGTAGCGGCGCGACCGCCGGCTTCAACCGGATGGCCGCAAGCCTCGCCGATACGCGCCCCGATCGCGACATCGTGCTGGTCTCCGAAATGGAGCACCATTCCAACGACTTGCCGCACCGGCATCACTTCGAGAGCGTGCTGCACATACCCTGCCTTGGCGAGTTCGAGCGCTACGGCGCGCTCAACATGGAGCGGCTGCGCTCGCTGATCGAGGAACACAATCACAAGATCAACTACGTCGCGGTGACCGGCGCGAGCAACGTGTCGGGCGCGATCACGCCGCTCGCCGAAGTCGCGAGCCTCGCCCACCAGGTCGGCGCCTACCTGATCGTCGATGCGTCGCAGATGATCGCCCACGCGCCGGTCAGCATGAACACGGCCGACATCGACGTGCTGGTGTTTTCCGGCCACAAGATCTACGCGCCGGGCTCGCCCGGCGTGGTCATCGCGCGCCGCGAAGTCCTCAACCGGATCGCGCCCTGCGAACTCGGCGGCGGCATGGTCGACGACGTCTACCTCGAGCAATACATGACCACCGCGACGCTGCCCGACCGCGAAGAAGCCGGTACGCCGAACATCGTCGGCGCAATCACGCTCGGCGCGGTGCTCGACCTGTTGAATCGCATCGGCATGGACAGGGTTCGGGAAAAGGAAATCGATCTGATCGATCACGCCTGGCAGGGACTGTCGGCGATCGACGGCATAACGCTCTACGGCCCCGACCCGGCCGACATCCCGCGAACCGGCACGATCGCGTTCAATATCAAGGGTTTCGACCACGGCCTGAGCGCGGCCGCGCTCAACGACTACCACAACATCCAGGTCCGCAACGGCTGCTTCTGCGCGCATCCCTACGTGCGCGAACTGCTGAAAAAGGAAATGTGGGAAATGGACATCGATCTCGACGCGCCCGATGCAGACGACCAGATCGAACGCAAGCGCGGCATGGCGCGCGCGAGCCTCGGCCTGTACACGACGCGCGACGACATCGACGCGCTGATCGCCGCGGTCGCCGATCTCGCCGGGCGTCACGACGAAATTCTCGCCGCCTACGAGCCGGTCGGGCGCAACGGATACCGTCACAAGCAATTCAGTCCGGCACCGCAGGACCTGTTCGATCCCGAGCGTTCGCTGGCGCACTACGTCGCCGCCGAACGCTGAGCGCGCGGCGTCAACCGTAGCGCATTCCCGGTGAAAATCGACGCCATCGAGGTTCATATCCTCGGCGGTCCGGCCGAGGAAAGCCGCCCGCACTGGGTCAGCCACTACCCGGTGCCGGCAGCCAACGAACTGCTGGTGGTATTGCGCGCCGACAACGGCCTTGCCGGATTCGGCCTCGGCAGCAGCAACGGACCGCTGGATTCGACCGCGGCGCTGTTCGCCGACGGTCTCGCCGAAATGATCGTCGGTTCCGACGCGCGCGCGCCCGAGCGCCTGTACGCGCGTCTCGCGGCGCTGACCTGGCAGCGAATCGCCGCGGAAAATCGCTGGGGCAAGGCGCAGCTCGGGCTGGCCGCGGCCGCGGTCGATATCGCGACGTGGGACCTGCTCGGCAAATTTTCCGGCCAGCCACTATACCGCCTGTTCGGCGGCCACCGCGACGCGGTGCCCTGCTACGTAACCTGCGCCTACTACCGCGACGGCAAGGACGAGGCCGAATTGCGCGAAGAGATGCAGATGCTCAAGGCGCAGGGGCATCGGGCATTCAAGGCCAAGATCGGCGGACTCGAGGTCGAGGCCGACCTGGCGCGCCTGCGCGTGATTCGCGAGGTCATCGGTACCGACGCCGAGCTGATGGTCGACGTCAACGGCGGCTGGGACCTCGCCACCGCGACGCGCGCGGTAAAACTGTTGCCCGAGATCGATCCGCGCTGGCTCGAGGAGCCGGTACCCTGGTACGACGATCGCCGCCTGCTCAAGTTGCTCGCGCAAAAAACCGACATCCCACTGTCGGCCGGCGAGAGCGAGACCACCGCGCAGGGTTGCCGCGCGCTGCTCGAGGAACAGGCCATTCGAGTCTTGCAGTTCGACTGCACGCGCATGGGCGGTTTCACGATGGGGCGCAAGCTCGCCGCGCTAGCCGAGCTCAACCACATCGAGGTCGCACCGCACCACGACTGCTTCCTGCACGCGCATATCGTCGCCTCGAGCCCGGCCGGCCTGATCGTCGAATCCTTCACCGATCCCGAGCGCGACCCGCTGCAGGCGGAGTTGTTCGCCGATCCGCCGCGGATCGAGAACGGTATGCTGTATCTCAACGATAAACCGGGGCTCGGGCTCGAACTGCGCAGCGACACGATCGAGAAGTACGGCCGGCGCATCCTCTAGCCAAAAGCCTCAATAAACAGCCCGCCAGATCACGGCGATCCACTTGTCGGCATCGAAGATACCGTCGCCCCAGTCATCCGCGAGATCGGCGAGCGGCTCGTGCATGATCGCGTCTTCCGCCGAAAGGCCATCGTTTTTCAGCTTCAGCAAGCGCGCGTAGGCGGTCGCCAGCATATCGCGGTAAGCGACCAGGTCGCTGCGGCCGGCCAGCGGACCGTGCCCGGGAATAATCCGGGTGTCCGCGTCGACCTGCGCGAGCATCGCGTCGACCCCGGCGATCATGCCCCTGAGCGAGCCACCGTTGGCGCCGTCGATGAACGGAAAAAAGCCGTTGAAGAACAGGTCGCCGGCATGCACGACGTTGGCCCGCTCGAACACGACGAAACTGTCGCCGTCGGTATGCGCGTTCGGCACGTGTATCACACGCACGGTATCGCCATTGATGTGCAGGTGCAGGTCCTGCGAGTAAGTCAGTTTCGGCAACGCCGCGGCGCCCGCCGGCGGCGACTTCATGCCAAAGGCGGCGATGAACGAGCCGCTCTCGAGGCGTTCGCGCACGCCGTGATGCGACAGGATCAGCGTCCCGGCCCGGCCGAGATTCTCGTTACCGCCGGTATGGTCGCCGTGGAAGTGAGTATTGACCAGATAAGCCGGCACCTCGCCACCGAGCGACTCGACCGCGGCTACGATTTTATCGGTCAGCGGCGCGAACTGGTCGTCGACCATGAAACTGCCGTCGGCGCCGAGGAACAGGCCGATGTTGCCGCCCTGCCCGGTCAGCATGTACAGATTATCGCGCAGCTTGATCGGTTCGATCTGCACCGGGTTTTGCGCGCCGGCCGGCGGCGCCAGCAACGCCGCGGCGACGACCGCGGCGCCAATGATTCCTGGTTTGGGCATTGGTGGCTCCCTGTTTTTGTTGTGACGAAAACGCGCGGCGCGCGCCGGCAGTATAGCCCGAATCAGGCCTGCTTCGCCTGCTGATCGAAGAACGACGCGGTCTCCGGCAATTGCGGCAGCGGAATGTCGTACGGCACGCAACGGATACGGCCGCTGGCCTCGCCGCGCACGAGCTCGCCCTGGTGCAGGCACGGCATCGGGTTCGGCGAGCAGGGCACCGCATCCTCGGCGGCGTAGACGGCAATGAACAGCGTGCGGGATCGGGTCGAGCGATTCGCCGCCGAGCCGTGCAGCAGGCGCGTATGCATCAGGCACACCGACCCGGCTCGGCCGGTGCAGGTCGCCGCGCGCGCGAGACAGTCACGGGCCACCCCGTCGGCGACCGCGCCGGTAAAGACGCCGTCGTGCCACAGGCTATGGATT
The DNA here is from genome assembly GCA_041569645.1 of Gammaproteobacteria bacterium. Classification (GTDB taxonomy): domain Bacteria; phylum Pseudomonadota; class Gammaproteobacteria. Next base: position 2,398 of record JBFFXR010000069.1, on the reverse strand, counting down.
TCGCCGCGGTGCGAGCCGGGCAGCACCTGCAGCGGCCCGTTTTCGTCGGTGACGTCGTCGAGCATTAGCAGCGCGGTGACCAGGTCGTCGTTGCTGTGCGGCGTGAACGGAAAATCCTGGTGCCACTTGACCGCGGTCGCGGCGCCGGGCAGCTTCGAGTTGATCTTGCTGTGGTGGAAGCGGATCGCCGGGCCGATCAACTCGGCGACGCAATCGACCATGCGACTGTCGCGGACGACGTCGAGGTAGGCCGTGGCAACGTCGGTCGGCGCGTTGACCCGGCGCAGCGCCGGCTTGTCGGCACTATGGCCGGGTTCGACGTCGAAGCGACCGCGGCCGTTGACGGTCTCGCCCCAGGCCTCGGTATGCCGCCGGCTTTCCTCGACCCAGTCGGCGAATTGCCCGCGCAGCGCGGCGAGCTGCTCTGGCGCAACCGCGTTCTCGACCAGCAGGTAGCCCTCGGCGTGGAAGAAGTCGATCTGCGATTGGCTGAGTTGTGACATCGGATCGTCCCGCTGCAAACACGCGCACTATAGCCGATCGGCCCGAACAGATAAATTTCGACTTTCGGATTCGCTGGATTCGAATTTTCGACGCGCAACGGCTTGACAGTGCCCGACCGCGACTTTTCTAATGCGCTTTTTCTGCAAGGAATTCAAATGGCACTCAAGACTATTCAAGACAAGGGGCCGCGGACGCTCGCGATTCACGCCGGCGAAGATCCCGATCCGGCCAGCGGTGCGTCGTCGCCGAGCCTGGTCATGTCGAGCACCTACGTGGTCGACGAGGAGATCAGTTTCTCGGCCAACAACCTGACTACCGAGACGCCGTTCGTCTATACCCGCTGGGACAACCCGACGACGCGCAAGCTCGAGCAGAAACTCGCCGTGCTCGAACGCGCCGAAGCCTGTGCCGCGTTCGCGTCGGGCATGGCGGCGAGCACGGCGGTATTGCTGACGCACTTGAAGGCGGGCGATCACCTCGTCATCAGCAATACCAACTACCCGGGCACGGCCGAGGTCGCGCGCGACACGCTGCCGCGCTTCGGCATCGACGTGACGCCGGTCGATACCTCGGACCTCGATTGCATCCGCGCCGCGATGCGCGATACGACGCGGCTGCTGTGGGTCGAGACGCCGTCGAACCCGTTGCTGCGAATCACCGACCTGCGCGGCGCCGCCGAGATCGCGCACGCGGCCGGTGCGCTGCTGGCGGTCGATTCGACCTTCGCGTCGCCGCTCGCGACCCGCCCGCTGGAGCTCGGCGCCGATCTCGTCGTGCACTCGCTGACCAAGTACATCGGCGGTCACGGCGACGCGATGGGCGGCGCGGTCTGCGGCAGCCAGGCGCTGCTCGGGCCGCTGCGCGGCGAGGGGCTGGTGCACCATGGCGGCGTGATCAGCCCGTTCAACGCCTGGCTGATCCTGCGCGGCATGGCGACGCTGCCGTTGCGCATGCGCTGCCACGAACAGAACGCGCTGGCCGTCGCGCTCTACCTCGAAAACCATGCCGGCGTTGAGCTGGTGCGCTATCCCGGCCTCGAATCGCATCCGCAACACGCGCTCGCGCGCGCGCAGATGGACAATTTCTCCGGCATGATCTGTTTTCGTACGCCCGATCCCAAAGCGGTCGCCGCGCGCATGATGCGCGAGCTCGAAATCATCCACTACGCGGTCTCGCTCGGCCACCATCGCAGCCTCGTCTACCTGATGCAGACCGACGACCTGCTCGGTTCGTCGTACCGCCTCGACGGCGACGAGCTCGACAAGTATCGCGCGGTCGCCGGCGACGGCGTGTTCCGCCTGTCGGTCGGGCTCGAGGACAGCGCCGACCTGATCCGCGACCTCGAGCGCGTGCTCGGATGAGCGCGCGCGGCGCAGACCTGAGCGCCGAGGCCGCGGCCATACTCGGCGAACTCGAGCGGGTCGGCGTCGTCGTGCCGCAACGCGATACCCTCCTCGAGCATCGCGCCGCCGTGCGCGCCGGCTTCACGCCGTGGGTCGAGGCCGCGGTCGCGGCCTTCGACGGCGCCATCGAGAGCGAAACGATTAACGGAATCGAATGCCGCGTACTGACGCCGGCCGGCTGGCGCGAAGCTCGCGACGCCTGCGTGCTCTACGCCTTCGGCGGCGGTTTCGTCACCGGCAGCACGTTCGAGGACCAGGTCATCACCGCGCCGCTGGCGACTGCCGCCGGCGCGCGCGTCGTCATGCCCGAGTACCGCCTGTCGCCCGAGCATCCCTACCCGGCGCCGCAAGCCGACCTGCGCGCGGTTTATCCGCCGTTGCTCGCGCAGCACGGTGCTACGCGGCTGGCGGTGGCCGGCGAATCGGCCGGCGGCAACCAGGCGCTCGGCCTGTTGCAGCACGCCCGCGACAGCGGGCTGCAACTGCCGGCC
>JBFFXR010000068.1:0-14185 GCA_041569645.1 Gammaproteobacteria bacterium | reverse complement strand
GAAATACCACGCGGCCTCGACCTCGTCGCGGCGCATGAACAGCGCCGGGTTGCCGCGCAGCGCTTCCATCAGCAGCCGCTCGTAGGCGTCGGGGTAACGAATGCCGAAGGTTTCCTCGAAACTCAGGTCGAGCGAGACCGGTCGCAGATTGAATCCGCCCGGCCCGGGTTCCTTGGCCATGACGGTCAGCTTGACGCCCTCGTCGGGCTGCAGCTTGATCGCCAGGCGATTGGCGGTCAGGTCGTATTGCTGCTCGGCGAAGATCGAGTGCGGCACTTCCTTGAAGTGGACGATGATCTCCGAATGCTTGGCCTTCAGGCGCTTGCCGGTGCGCAGGTAGAACGGCACGTTCGACCAGCGCCAGTTGTCGATTTCGAGCTTGAGCGCGACGAAGGTTTCGGTGTTGCTGGCGGTGCCGTCGAGCTCGTCGAGGTAGCCGGGCACCGGCTGGCCGTCGATCGCGCCGGCGGCGTACTGCGCGCGCACCGTGTGGCTGCGCACGCGCTCGGCGTCGAACGGCCGCAGCGCGCGCAGCACCTTTATTTTTTCGTCGCGGACGGCGTCGTGATGCAGGCTGCTGGGCGGTTCCATCGCGACCAGGCACAGCAGCTGCAGCAGGTGGTTTTGCACCATGTCGCGCAGCGCGCCGCTGCGGTTGTAGTAGTCGATCCGGCTGCCGACGCCGAGATCCTCGGCGACCGTGATCTCGACGTATTCGATCGCGTCGCGCCGCCACAGCGGCTCGAACAGGAAATTGCCGAAGCGCAGCGCGAGCAGGTTCTGCACGGTTTCCTTGCCGAGGTAATGGTCGATGCGGAAGACCTGGCTCTCGCCGAAACACTTGCCGACCGCGTCGTTGATCTGTTTCGCCGATTCGAAATCGTGGCCGATCGGCTTTTCGAGCACGATGCGGCTCGCCGGCGTGATCAGGTCGTTCTTGCGCAAACCCTGTGCGATCGGACCGAATAGCGACGGCGCGGTCGCGAGGTAGACGATGCGGTTTCGCGCCCCGTGGCCGGACAGCAGTTTCACGAGCCGCGTCCAGCTGGCCGGGTCCTCGGCGTCAACCTGTACATAGTGGATACGTTTACGAAAGGCTTGCCACTGGGCGTCGTCGTATTCGCCGTCGTCGAGATACTCGCGCAGGCTCGTTTCAACCTTGTCGAGATAGGCCTCGCGACCGAGCGCGCCGCGGCTCGCGGCGATGATCCGGCTTTTGCCTTCGAACTGCGCATCGCGGTCACGATGGTAGAGCGCCGGGATCAGTTTGCGCATCGCAAGATCGCCGGTGGCGCCGAAAATGATCAGGTCGAATTCCTCGACCGGGAGGAGCTTGGCCACTGTCGTCTCGATAAAAGTTTGTAATAATACTACACAAATACCAAGAATAATCAAATACTATTGCGTTTATATTAAAATTTAGTGTAGTATTACTACATGCTAGATAAGATTCAAGCTTCTCTCGACCTGCTCAGCGACGCCGAGCAGCGGGTCGGTCGCTGGGTGCTGGCGCATCCGCGCCAGACCGCGGAGTCAACCCTTGCCAAGGTCGCGCGCCAGGCCGGCGTCAGCGAGCCAACCGTGGTGCGCTTTTGCCGTCGCTTCGGCGTCAGCGGCTATCGCGAACTGACGCGGCGCCTGACCGAAGCCCTGAGCCGCCCGGTCAGTTATCTGCACCAGAATGTGGCAGCGGACGACAGCAGCGCCGACGCGGTCATGAAGGTATTCGATGCCTCGATTCGCGCGCTGGTCGACGCGCGTGCCGAACTGTCGACGCAACCGGTCGACGCGGCGGCCGAACTGATGCGCGACGCGCGCCAGATCGCGTTCATCGGGCTTGGCGCCTCCGGTTGCGTCGCGCAAGACGCCTGGCACAAGTTTTTCCGCCTTGGCATCCCGTGCACGGCGCTGTCCGACCTGACCGCGATCCAGCAGCTGGCGTCGATTGTCGGCGCCGGCGACCTGCTGTTTTTCGTGTCGGCGCGCGGCGACCGCAAGGAACTGATCGACGCGGCCGCGCGCGCGCGGGCGACAGGCGCCGCGGTGTTGGCGATGACCCGCCCGAACAGCACGCTGGCCGGTGTCGCGAGCCTGACGCTGGCCTGCGAGCCGGTCGAGGACACCAGTATCTACACGCCGATGACGTCGCGCCTGACGCATCTCGTGTTGCTCGATGCGCTGCTGGTTACGTTGTCGCTCGCTCTCGGCGAAGCCGCTGCCGACCGGTTGCGCGCCAGCAAGGCTGCGCTCGTCCGAGTTTCCGCAGATGTGTTATCGTGACGATCTTCGCCACAATCTTCAGCGATCGCATACCCGGGGGGCTGGGCCTGGCATCGTCGCGGTGGCGCGAGGGCTGTCGGATTGAACGCTTTGCGATCAGACTACCAACACTCTGTACCGGCGTGAGGCGGGCGTGACCGAATTGGTGCAACCAGCCCTGCCGACCCTCGACGCGGCAATGATCCGGGCAATCGTCAATGGCGAGCACGGCGACGCATTCGCGGTGCTCGGCTTGCAGCGGAATCCGAATGGCGAGGGCCTCGTCATTCGCGCACTGCTGCCGCGAGCGGGCAGCGTCGACGCGGTCAGCGAAAAGGGCCGCAAGATTGCCAGCCTCGAGCGGATTCACGAAGCCGGCCTGTTCGAGGCGGTTTTGCCGCGCCGTAAGAATCGCTTCACCTACCGCTTTCGCATCGATGGTGCGTATTTGCTCGACGATCCTTACCGCTATCCGAGTCTGGTCAACGCCGACGACATCTACCTCTTCAACGAGGGTACGCACGAACAGAATTACCGTTGGCTCGGCGCGCACCGGCGCCGCGTCGACGGCGTCGACGGCGTGCATTTCGTCGTCTGGGCGCCGGCTGCAAAACGCGTGTCGGTGGTCGGCGGCTTCAACGACTGGGACGGGCGTTACCACGTCATGCGCCGCCATCCGCAGGCGGGCCTGTGGGAAATATTCATCCCCGGGATCGCCGACTGGGCGCTCTACAAGTTCGAGATACTCGACGCGCGCAATCGCCTGCTGCCACTCAAGGCCGATCCCTTCGCGCGCTCGATGCAGCACCCGCCCGAAACCGCGTCGCACGTCGTGCCGGAAAGCCCTTACGCGTGGGGCGACGGCGACTGGATGGCGGCCCGCGCCGAGCGTAATTCGGTGGCGCAAGCAATCAGCATCTACGAAGTGCATGCCGGCTCGTGGCGGCGCCGCAGCGGCGAGGGCAATCGTTACCTCAGTTACGTCGAGCTGGCCGACGAGCTGATTCCCTACGTCGTCGACATGGGTTTCACCCATATCCAGCTGATGCCGTTGTCCGAATTCCCGTTCGACGGCTCGTGGGGCTACCAGCCTATCGGCCTGTACGCGCCGACGATTCGCCACGGTACGCCCGACGAGCTGCGCCAGTTCGTCGATCGCTGCCACCAGGCCGGGCTCGGCGTTCTGCTCGACTGGGTGCCGGGGCACTTCCCGACCGACACGCACGGCATCGGCCGCTTCGACGGCACCTGCCTTTACGAGCACGCCGACCCGCGCAAGGGCTACCATCCGGACTGGAACACGCTGATTTACAACTATGGCCGCCCTGAGGTGCAAAGCTACCTGCTCAGCAACGCCAACTACTGGCTCGACGAGTTTCACGTCGACGGCTTGCGCGTCGACGCGGTCGCGTCGATGCTCTACCTCGACTACAGCCGCGACGAGGGCCAGTGGATACCGAACGAGCGCGGCGGGCGCGAAAACCTCGAGGCGATCAAGTTCCTGCAAACGGTCAACAGCAGCCTTTATCGCAATCATCCAGGCATCGTCATGATCGCCGAGGAGTCGACCGCCTGGCCCGGCGTTTCCGAACCGGTATACAACGGCGGTCTCGGTTTCGGCTATAAATGGAACATGGGCTGGATGAACGACAGTCTCGAGTACATGCAGCGCGACCCGATCTACCGCCATCACCACGCCGACCAGATGACTTTCAGCATCGTCTACGCCTGGAGCGAGAAATATGTGCTGCCGCTGTCGCACGACGAGGTCGTGCACGGCAAACGCTCGCTGTTGAACAAGATGCCGGGCGATGCCTGGCGCCAGTTCGCCAACCTTCGCGCCTACCTCGGCTACATGTGGGGCCACCCGGGCAAGAAGCTGCTGTTCATGGGTGGCGAGTTCGGCCAGCGGCGCGAATGGAACCACGATAGCGGCCTCGACTGGCCGCTGCTCGACGATCCGCGTCACGCCGGCGTACAGCGCCTGGTGCGCGATCTCAACCAGCTCTACCGCGATCTGCCGGCGCTGCATGCGCGCGACGCGTCGCCGGACGGATTCGAGTGGCTGCAGATAAACCGCGACAACAACTCGGTGTTCGCGTGGCTGCGCAAGGGTACGGGCGATGACGAGTTGGCCGTGATCGCGGTCAACCTGACGCCGCTAACCCACCACGACTACCCGCTCGGCGTGCCGCTCACGGGACGCTACATCGAGCGCCTGAACTCGGATGCGAGCGACTACGGTGGCAGCGGGCAGGGTAACCAGGGCGAAGTCATCGCGATCGACAGCGCCGCCGATCGGCGGCCTGCGTCGTTGCGTGTCACGCTGCCGCCGCTGGCCGCGGTAATTTTCGAATTCGCCGGCGAGATCTGAGATGAAGCTTCCGGTCGAGCCCGGGGCGGCCGCGCCCCTCGGCGCGCATTACGACGGCGCCGGCACCAACTTCGCGCTGTTCTCGCGCGACGCGACCCGCGTCGAGTTATGCCTCTACGATCCCGCCGGCGCGCACGAAGTCGCGCGCATCGAGTTGCCCGAACGCAGCGGCGACGTCTGGCATGGCTACCTGCCCGGCGTCGCGCCGGGCGCCGCCTACGGCTATCGGGTGCATGGGCTTTTCGAACCGGAATCCGGCTTGCGCTTCAACCCGCACAAGCTGCTGCTCGACCCGTACGCGCGCGCGGTCGCCGGCCGCTTCGGCTGGCACGAATCGCATTACGCCTTCGATCGCAGCGACGCCGCGCGCGACCTCGGCTACGATGCGCGCGACAATGCCGCGCACACCTGGAAAGCCGTCGTAACCGCGCCGGATCGCGACCCCGGGCCGACCGTGCCCAGGCGCACGCCGTGGCCCGACAGTATCATCTACGAATTACACGTGCGCGGTTTCACGATGACGCATCCCGAGGTACCGGAAGCCTTGCGCGGTACGCTCGCGGGCCTGGTCGAACCGCGGCCGCTCGAATATCTGCGCGCGCTCGGTATCACCAGCGTCGAGCTGCTGCCGGTGCAGCTTTACGTCGACGAGCACTTTCTCGTCGAAAAGGGTTTGCGCAATTACTGGGGCTACAACCCGCTCAACTTCTTCACCCCGCAGCCGGCCTATTGCGCGAGCGCCGCCGCGTTTCGCGACTGCGTCGCGCGGCTGCACGACGCCGGTCTCGAGGTCATCCTCGACGTCGTTTACAACCACACCGCCGAGGGCAGCGAACTCGGTCCGACCCTGAGTTATCGTGGCATCGACAATCGCAGCTACTATCGCCTGCAGGACGCCGAACCGCGCCGCTACGTCAACGACACCGGCTGCGGCAACACGCTCGATACCGAAAACCCGCAGGTTTCCGCGCTGGTCGTCGACAGCCTGCGCTACTGGGCCGGCTCGATCGGCGTCGACGGCTTCCGTTTCGATCTCGCGCCGGTGCTCGGCCGCCGCGCGCACGGCTTCGACCCGCACGCACCGCTGCTCGAGGCGATCACGCGGGATCCGTTGCTCGAACGCTGCAAGCTGATCGCCGAGCCCTGGGACGTCGGCCCGGGCGGCTACTGCCTCGGCCGCTTCCCGCCGGATTTCGCCGAGTGGAACGACCGCTACCGCGACGCGCTCAGACGCTTCTGGCGCGGCGAGCCGGGGCAAGAGCCGGAGCTCGCGCGCCGCCTGCACGGTTCCGGCGACCTGTTCGAGGCCGGTGGCCGCGCGCCGCACGCGAGCATCAACTATGTCGCCAGCCACGACGGCTTCACGCTGCGCGACCTCGTCAGCTACGAACAACGCCACAACGAGGCCAACCTCGAGCAAAACCACGACGGCCACCACGAAAACCTGAGCCGCAACTACGGCGTCGAGGGCCCGAGCGACAATGCCGAACTCGACGGGTTGCGCTGGCGCCAGCAGCGTAATTTCATCGCCACGCTGCTGCTGTCGCAGGGCGTGCCGATGCTGCAGGCCGGCGACGAGTTCGGCCGCAGCCAGCGGGGCAACAACAACGCCTACTGCCAGGATAACGCGATCAGCTGGCTCGACTGGAACGGCATCGGCGCCGACGGCGCCGCGCTGCTCGAGTTTACCCGGCGCGTGATCGCGCTGCGCCGAGAATGGCCGGTATTGCGCGCCGACGTCTATCGGCATGACGGCGATGGGCCGGACGACGACAGCTTCCGCTGGATTCACCCACACGGCCGGCCGATGCGCGAATCCGACTGGCATTCGTCGGAGAATCGCTGCATCGGTTTCGTGCTTGAAGCCAACGGGGGCGGCCAAGCGCTGCTGGTGCTATTGAACGCGTCAAGCGCGACGCAAGCGTTTATACTGCCGCCTGGCGCCGCCGGTGGCTGGCGACTGCTGCTCGACAGCTTCGACCCCGGAGCGGGCGGGGAAATCGTGGCGGAAGCGACGACGCGCGGCCTGGCGCCGCGCTCGCTGCTGGTATTCGCGGCGGAGACTGATTGATACGGGAAGCGACTGGATGAGTACCGAGCCAGTAACGAAAAACGGCAACAACAATCGCGTGCAGGTCGACACCGACCTGAAGCGCCATTTCGAATTGACGCTCGGCCGGGACCAGGGCGGCGAATCGCACCATTACATGTTCCGTGCGCTCGCTTTGACGCTGCGCGACCAGATGGTCGAGCACTGGCGCGAAACCCGCGAGCGCTATCGCGTGCAGAAGCCGCGCCGCATCAGTTACCTGTCGCTCGAGTACCTGATGGGGCGCAGTCTCAACAACGCGCTGCTCAATCTCGACCTCGAGGACGACGTCCGTCGCGCGCTCGGGCAATACGCCTGCACGCTCGAGGAACTCGAGGCCGAGGAGCCCGACGCGGGTCTCGGAAACGGTGGCCTCGGCCGCCTCGCCGCATGTTTTCTCGACAGTTGCGCGACGCTCGAAATCCCGGTCACCGGCTATGGCATCCGCTACCAGTACGGCATGTTCCATCAGCAGATTCGCGACGGCCACCAGATCGAGTGCCCCGATACCTGGCTGCGCCACGGCAATCCGTGGGAGATCGAAAGCCCGGAGAATACCTGGCGGGTCAAGTTTTACGGTCGCTGCGAACACGATCGAGGCGACGACGGACAGTTGCGTTCGCGCTGGATCGATTCCCACGATGTGCTCGCGGTGCCCTACGACATGCCGGTGCCCGGCTACCACAACGAAACCGTCAACACACTGCGGCTGTGGAAGGCCGAGGCCACCGACGAGTTCGATCTCGACGAGTTCAATGCTGGCAGCTATACCGACGCGGTTGCGGCAAAAAACCAGGCCGAGCAGATTACGATGGTGCTATACCCGAACGATGCGAGCGAATCGGGCAAGGAGCTGCGCCTCAAGCAGCAGTATTTTCTCGCCTCGGCGAGCCTGCAGGACGTGCTGCATCGCTGGGTCGATCGCAACGGCGCCGATTTCACCGAGTTTGCTGCGCAAAACGTATTTCAGCTGAACGATACCCACCCGACCGTCGCGATCGCCGAACTGATGCGCCTGTTGATCGACGACTACGGCCAGGGCTGGGATCGCGCCTGGGAGATCACGACGCAGACGATGGCCTACACCAACCACACGCTGCTGCCCGAGGCGCTCGAACACTGGTCGGTCGGGCTATTCGGTGCGTTGCTGCCACGGCCGCTCGAAATCATCCGCGAAATCGACGCGTGGTTTCTCGCCCAGGTCGGGCAACGCTGGCCGGGCGACGCCGCACGCCGCGAGCGCATGGCGATCGTCACCGGCGGCGAGCACCCGGTGGTGCGCATGGCTTACCTCGCGATCGTCGGCAGCCGCAAGGTCAACGGCGTCGCCGAATTGCATACCTCGCTGCTCGAGCAGGGGCTTTTCCGCGATTTCTACGAGCTCTGGCCGGAGAAGTTCGCCAACGTGACCAACGGCGTGACGCCGAGGCGCTGGCTCGCGCACTGCAACCCGCCGCTGCGGCAACTGCTCGACGAGGCGCTAGGCGACGGCTGGGTGCGCGATCTCGAACAACTCGAACGACTCGAGCCACTCGCCGACGATGCCGAATTTTGCGCGCGATTCATGGCGGTCAAACGCTACAACAAGGTACAGCTCGCGGCGTTCGTCGCCGAGCGATGCGGCGTCGGATTCGATCCCGACATGCTGTTCGACACGCAGGTCAAGCGAATTCACGAATACAAGCGCCAGCTGCTCAACCTGCTGCACGTAATCCATCTCTACGACCGCATTTGCCGCGGCGATAGCAATGGCCTGCATCCGCGTTGCGTGTTGATTGGCGGCAAGGCCGCGCCCGGCTACGAGATGGCCAAGCGCATCATCAAGCTGATCAACAACGTCGCCGCGGTGATCAACGGCGACGATCGAATGCGGCCGTGGCTGCGGATCGCGTTCCTGCCCGACTACGGCGTCAGCGCGATGGAGCGCATCTGCCCGGGCACCGACCTGTCGGAGCAGATCTCGACCGCCGGCAAGGAAGCCTCGGGTACTGGCAACATGAAGTTCATGATGAACGGCGCGGTTACGATCGGCACGCTCGACGGCGCCAACATCGAGATTCGCGACGCGGTCGGGGCGGACAACTTCTTTCTCTTCGGGCTGACTGCCGACGAAGTCTCGGCATTGCGCGGCAACTACGATCCCGGCGCGATCATCGCCGCCGACGACGACCTGCGCCGTGTCGTGGCGCTGCTGGAGAGCGGCCATTTCAGCCGCTTCGAAACCGGCATCTTCGATTCCGTGGTCGCGGCGATCAAGAATCCGAATGATCCATGGGTGACGGCGGCCGATTTCCGCAGCTACGTCGACGCGCAGCGACGCGCCGCCGAGACCTATGCCGATCAGCCGCGCTGGGCGCGCCTGGCGGTGCTCAACACGGCGAGCAGCGGGCGGTTTTCGAGCGATCGCTCGATCCGCGATTACCGCGACAAAATCTGGTGTCCGCCGGAGTCGTCGTCCGGCGACCCTCGATAGAGGGCCGGGGCGCGATTTGCTATACTGCACCGGCACCGATTTGGCGGGCGCAGCGCGCGCACCGGACGGATTAATAGAATAACGAGCAACGGGGCAACCACATGGAGGAACTCTTCACCGACCGGCATATCAGCCAGCTGACGCGCAGGACGCTCGCGCTGGTGCTGGCCGGAGGCCAGGGCTCGCGCCTGCGCGAGCTGACCGAATGGCGCGCCAAGCCCGCGGTGGCGTTCGGCGGCAAGTTTCGCATCATCGATTTTCCGCTGTCGAACTGCGTCAACTCGGGTATTCGCCGCATCGGCGTACTGACGCAATACAAGGCGCACTCGCTCGTGCGCCATCTTCTCCAGGGATGGAATTATCTGCAGTCGGAGCTGGGCGAGTTTCTCGAAATCCTGCCGGCGTCGCAGCGCATCGACGGCGAGTGGTACCAGGGCACCGCCGACGCGATTTACCAGAACCTCGACATCATCAGCACGCACAAGCCGGACTTCGTGCTGGTCCTTTCGGGCGACCACATCTACAAGATGGACTACGGGCCGATGATCGCGGCGCATCTGCAGCGTGGCGCCGACATGACGATCTCGTGTCTCGAGGTGCCGCTCGCCGAGGCCGCCAATACCTTCGGCGTCATGGAGGTCGACGAGAATCGGCGCATCATCGGCTTCGCGGAAAAGCCTGCCTCGCCGCCACCGATCCCGGGCGAGCCGGAGCTGTGTCTCGCGTCGATGGGCAACTACGTGTTCAGCACCGAATTTCTGTTCGATCAACTGATCCGCGACGCCGAGATCGAGTCGTCGAGCCACGATTTCGGCAAGGACATCATCCCGGCGATCATCGGCGACCACGCGGTTTACGCCTACCCGTTTCGTGATCCGAAAACCAACGAGCGCGCCTACTGGCGCGACGTCGGCAACCTCGACGCGTTCTGGACCGCGAACATGGAATTGATGGATGTGACGCCGGAGTTGAATTTGTACGACCAGGATTGGCCGATCCTGACCTATCATGCACAGCTGCCGCCGGCCAAGTTCGTGTTCAACGACGAAGGTCGTCGCGGCGTCGCGACCGATTCGATGGTCTCGGGCGGCTGCCTGATCTCGGGCGCGCGGCTCAATCGCTCGCTGCTGTTTTCGAACGTGCGCGCACACTCCTTCGCGCGCGTCGAGCAGTCGGTCGTGTTGCCAGAGGTCGACATCGGGCGCCGCGCGCACATCCATCGCGCGATCATCGACCGCGGTTGCAAGATTCCGGAAGGCATGGTCATTGGTGTCGATCACGAAGCCGACCGCAAGCGCGGTTTTCGCGTCAGCGAAGGCGGGATCGTGCTGGTCACGCCCGCCATGCTCGGGCAAAAGCTGCATTTCTGGCGCTGACTCGAATGGCCATAATCGAGGTCGACACGACGCCGTTCGACGACCAGCGCCCCGGCACTTCGGGTTTGCGCAAGAAGGTGCGCCGCTTCCGTGAACCGAATTACCTCGAGAACTTCGTGCAATCGATATTCGACGCGGTCGACGGCGTCGCCGACGGCACACTGGTGCTCGGCGGCGACGGCCGCTACTACAATCGCGAAGCGATACAGGTCATCCTGCGGATCGCTGCGGCCAACGGCGTCGCCCGCGTTCTCGCCGGTCGCGGCGGCGTACTGTCGACGCCGGCCGCGTCCTGCGTGATTCGCGAGCACGGTGCCTTCGGCGGCATAATATTATCGGCCAGTCATAACCCGGGCGGACCGAACGCCGACTTCGGGGTCAAGTACAACATTGCCAACGGCGGGCCAGCGCCGGCCGACGTTACCGAGCGAATCTACGCGCGTAGTCGCGAGATCGACGGCTACCGTATCCTCGAGAGTGACGACGTCGACCTCGACGCTGCCGGCCCGTTCGATCTCGGCGAAACGCGCGTCGAGATCATCGATCCGGTGGCCGACTACGCGGCGCTGATGGAGCGGCTGTTCGACTTCGAGCGCATTCGTGCGCTGCTCGCTGGCGAATTCGCAATGCGCTTCGACGCGATGCACGCGGTCAACGGGCCCTACGCGGCCGAGATCTTCGGCGCGCGGCTCGGTGCGCCGGCGGCGAGCCTGCTGCGCTGCGATCCGCGGCCGGATTTCGGCGGCCTCCACCCGGACCCGAACTTGAAGCACGCCCACGAACTCGTCGCGCAGTTGTTCGATCCGGCCGGACCCGACTTCGGCGCCGCGACCGACGGCGACGGCGATCGCAACATGATTCTCGGCCGCGAGTTCTTCGTGACGCCGAGCGACAGCCTCGCGGTGCTCGCGGCCAACGCGCGGCTGGTGCCGGGTTATGCCGACGGCATCGCCGGTATCGCGCGCTCGATGCCGACCAGCGGCGCTGCCGACCGCGTCGCGCAAAAGCTCGGCGTCGACTGCTACGAGACACCGACCGGCTGGAAATTTTTCGGCAACCTGCTCGATGCCGGCAGGATCACGCTGTGCGGCGAGGAGAGTTTCGGCACCAGCTCGAGTCACGTGCGCGAAAAAGACGGCCTGTGGGCGGTGTTGTTCTGGCTGAACCTGCTCGCCGCTAGCAGCCGTTCGGTGGCGGATTTGGTCACCGACCACTGGCGCGAGTTCGGCCGCACCTTTTACTCGCGGCACGACTACGAGGCGGTCGACAGTGATGCCGCTAATGCGATGATCGCGGCGCTGCGCGACGCCTTGCCGTCGCTGGCCGGTCGCCGCGTCGGCGATCTCGAGATCGTCGCCGCCGACGACTTCGCCTATACCGATCCGGTCGACGGCAGCGTCGCCGAACGCCAGGGCATTCGCTTGCTGCTCGCCGGCGGGGGCCGCGTCGTCATGCGGCTGTCGGGCACCGGCACCGAGGGCGCGACGCTGCGCGTCTACCTCGAGGCGCACGAGCCGGATCCGGCGTGCCACGCGCAGGATCCCCAGCAGGCGCTGGCCGCGCAGATCGCGCTGGCCGCCGAAGTCGCCCGGATCGAACACTACACCGGGCGCGGCGCGCCGACCGTCATCACCTGAAGGCATGCGCATCCTGCACGTCGCGGCGGAAGTCCACCCGCTGATCAAGACTGGCGGGCTCGCCGACGTGATCGGCAGCCTGCCGGCGGCGCAGGCCGCGCTCGGTCACGACGTCGCCGTGCTGATGCCGGGTTACCCGGCGGTCAAGGCCGCCGGACCGCTGCAATTCCGGTTCGATATCGACAATCCGGGCGAACCGCCGGCGCAGCTGTTGCGCGGCAAGCTCGCCGGCGGCGTCGAGCTGCTGGTGCTCGACCAGCCGTATTACTTCGACCGTCCCGGGAATCCCTACACGAACCCGCAGGGGCAGGGCTGGCGCGATAATCACCGCCGCTTCGCGCACCTCGGCTACGTCGGCGCGCGCCTGTGCCAGTACGACAACCGCGGCGGCGTGCTGCATGCGCACGACTGGCACGCGGGCCTCGCGCCGGCCTACCTGCGCGCGGCGCTCGCCGACCGCAGGAGTTGCTTCACGATCCACAACATCGCCTACCAGGGCCGCTACGGCATGACCGAGTATGCCGATGTCGGGTTGCCCGGCGAGTTCTACCGTTTCGACGGGCTCGAGTTTCATGACGACTGGTCGTTCCTCAAGGCCGGGCTCGCTTACTGCGACGCGATCACCACCGTGAGTCCGACCTATGCGCGCGAGATCCTGACGCCGGACTTTGGTTTCGGCCTAGATGGTCTGTTGAACCACCGGCGCCAGGATCTGCACGGGATTCTGAACGGGGTCGATTACTCGGTCTGGGACCCGGGTGTCGACGCGGCGCTCGAGCAGACCTACGACGCGAAATCGCTCAAGCGCAAGGCGAAGAACAAGGCCGTGCTGCAGGCGAGCGTCGGGCTCGACCACGTCCCCGGGCGTATGCTGGTCGGCATGGTCAGCCGGCTGACCGTGCAAAAGGGTTTCGACCTCGCGCTCGAACCGCTCGAGTCGCTGCTCGCCGACGATGCGCTGCAGCTGGTGCTGCTCGGCAGCGGCGCCGGCGCGCTCGAGGCCGCGTTCACCAAACTCGCGCGGCGCTACCCGGGGCGTTGCGCGGTGCAAATCGGTTATGACGAAACGCTGGCGCATCGGATCTTCGGCGGCGCCGACGCGATCCTGGTGCCGTCGCGCTTCGAACCCTGCGGTCTGACCCAGATGTACGGCCTGCGCTACGGCACGCTACCGATCGTGCGCCGCACCGGCGGGCTCGCCGATACCGTGACCGATTACAATGGCAAGAACCGTGATAGCGCGACTGGCTTCGTCTTCGGCACCGCGACCCCGGTCGCGTTGCGCCGCACGCTCGGCCGTGCGTTGAAGGCCTACGCCGACCCGGCGCTATGGCGGCGGCTGGCGCAAAACGGCATGCGTCAGGATTTCGGCTGGGAGCGGGCGGCGCGGGCCTACGTCGACCTGTACGCGAAAATCGGCGCGAAGTGAGGCGACCATGCAAATAGACCAGTTAACCGAATGGCAAGCGCTCGTCGAGCATCGGCGCGAACTTGGATCGCGGCATATGCGCGACCTGTTCGCCGCTGACCCCGACCGCTTCGCCCGTTTCTCGCTGCGCCACGAAGGCCTGTTGCTCGACTACTCGAAGAACAGGATCGATGCGCGCACGCTCGAACTGCTGCGTGAACTCGCACATGCCTGCGAGCTCGGCGAGTGGATCGAGCGAATGTTTGCCGGCGAGCCGATCAACCTGACCGAGGGCCGCGCGGTGCTGCACACGGCGCTGCGCCACCGTGGCGATACGCCGGTCGAGGTCGATGGGCAGAACGTCATGCCGGCGGTACGCGCGGTGCTCGACAAGATGCGCGCGTTCGTCGCCGCGGTGCATTCGGGCGAATGGCGCGGCTCCGGGGGGCAGCCGATCAGCGATGTCGTCAACATCGGCATCGGCGGCTCCGACCTCGGCCCGGTTATGGTCAGCGAGGCGCTCAAGGCGTACCGCCATCGAGAAATTCGCGTGCACTTCGTCTCCAACG
>JBFFXR010000067.1:0-14308 GCA_041569645.1 Gammaproteobacteria bacterium | reverse complement strand
GCTAAAGAAGCGGCCCGCGATCGAGTCAATTTGGAGTCTGAACTTTCCTTAGATTGGCGCAATCAGCCTATCTAAATACCAAGATAGTTGGTTGCGCGAATCTAAGTACCTTCAAGAGTCCGCTTGGCCGAAGATTGCCGCCCACTGGGCGCCAGCGAGCGTCCGCTATCGGGAATTCCCCTGCCAATAACGGTGTTCGTTTCGGGAGGAGGGCTATGGGACCCGGTGTATTTTCCTCACTTACATAATTTTATGATGCCAAAAATGAGAAAAGCCGGCTGAATGCATTCAAACCGGCTTTTCGGAGTGTGGCTCCCCGGGCCGGGCTCGAACCAGCGACCCGATGATTAACAGTCATCTGCTCTACCAACTGAGCTACCGGGGAAGGAAGGCAGCGAATACTAATCCAATATAGATAATACGGCAACTCGATTTGTCAACCGCTTCGGGAGTCGTTTTCGGCTTAATTCGGGGTCAATTGACCGGCGTCGCAACGGCCGCCGACGGGCTCAGTCACGCTGCCGATCGAGTGGGTCGTACTCGCGTCCGCAGGTGCGCGCGCAAATCGCGAGCTTACCTGCAGCGACCGAGTCGAGATTCCAGCTAGCCGGGATCGCCTGCTGGAACAATGGCCCCTCGACGACCGCGCGCAGGCCGCGCTCGCGCGCATCCAGCGCCACGGTGCCGCCGAAGCCCTCGACCAGCTCGGCGAACTGGCGTCGCTCCGGGGTGCTCGTTTCGCTGTAGACCGCGCCGAGCCAGCAGCACGGCAGTGCGTAGCCCTGCGCCGACAGGTAGATCTTGCCCTTGGTGCCCGCGACCTTGCAGCGAACTTCGACGTCGTCGAGATAGTGCGCGTAGTCACCATGGCTCGCGCGCAGCTGCGGCAGGTCTTCGTAGGCCGGGTTGAGATATTCGGGATTGCGCGGCGGCTCGATCCAGTAGGCGAAACTGCCGTCGCGCTCGCGCACGTCGAAGCGCGCGACCGGTTCGAGCTCGCCGTGGCGCACGAAGCGCCCGGTCTTGCGCACGAAAAACGCCGCGAAACCCATGTCCTCGGCAAGCTTGCGCGCCTGCTCGACCTGGTGTTCGTTGTGGCGAAAGACGAGGAAATCCCACTCGGCACGGCCGCCCGCCGCGATGAACGCCTCGGCGCCGCGCATGATCGTTTTCCAGTCGGTGCCGCGACGATAGAGGTGATTCGTATCCTCGAGCCCGTCGATGCCGTAGCGCAAGTAGTGCGGCCCGTCGCGCAGGATCGCCGCGAGTTCGCGCCACCAGTCGGGGCGCCGCGCCGAGCCGTTGGTGTGCAGGTCGAGGTTGACGTCGGGTCCGTGCTCGCGGAAATAGCGAAACACCGGCAGGCAATCGCGCGCGACGATCGGATCGCCGTAATTGCCGCAGGCGTAAATGCGCTTGAGCTGGCCGACGAACGCCGGCTCGAAAATCCTGCGCACGTCGGCCAGCGACAGCTCGACCAGCGGCAAGTCGGGGTTGACCGCGCCGCCGTGGCAGTTGCGCGAGCACATCGGGCAGGCGGCGTTACAGCGGTGCGTCAGCTCGAGATGCACGATGCGCAGCTGATCGTAGCGATACAGCGGCGAAGGCGAGGCAGCGGACTGTTGCGGCAGGGCGGTCAAGGGTGGTGGGCTCGTTTGATTATACGACACGCTAGCCTAAAGCGAGTTCACGCGGATTGAAAGCGACAGATTATCATTGCGAGCCGCCCGGTTTTCGCCGGGGCAGGCTGCGGCAGGACAATCCCGGGGTCTCCGGGAGATTGCTTCGTCGGCTGCGCCTCGTCGCAATGACGGGATTTTCGCGCTCGCTATGGCGGATCTCAGGCCTCGAACAGCTTGCGGATGCGTTCGACCGCCTTTTCGAGATTTTGCATGCCGGTCGCGAACGAAATGCGCATGTAGCCGTCGGCACCGAACGCGGAACCCGGCACCAGCGCGACGCCGGCTTCCTCGAGCAGCAGGCTGGCGACATCGATGTCGTTGGCGATGTCGTCGCGCGCGTCGATGAACGCATGGATGCGCGGAAAGCTGTAGAAAGTGCCGTCCGACGGCAGGCACTCGATGTGGCGGATCGAGTTCAGCGCGTCGACCAGGTAGTCGTGACGCTTGCGAAACTCCTTCACCATCGCCCGCACCGGCGCGTGATCGCCGTTCAGCGCCGCGACCGACGCGGCCTGCGACACCGACGGCGGGTTCGACGTGCTTTGCGACTGGATTTTGGTCATCGCCTTGATGATGCCGGCGTCGCCGGCGGCGTAGCCGATGCGCCAGCCGGTCATCGCGTAGGCCTTGGAGACACCGTTGAATACCATCGTGCGGTCGTAGAGTTCGGGGCAGGCGTTGAGAATATTGCAGAATTCGTAATCGCCCCAGACGATGTGTTCGTACATGTCGTCGGTCATGATCAGCACGTCGGGATGGCGCGCCATGACCTCGCCGATCGCTTTCAGCTCGTCGAGGCGGTAGCCGACGCCGGTCGGATTCGACGGGCTGTTGAGCACCAGCATGCGGGTGCGCGGCGTGATCGCCGCTTCGAGCCTCTCCGGGGTCAACTTGAAACCCTCGTCGAGGCCGGTCGGTACGATCACCGGCTTGCCCTCGGCGAGGATTACGATATCCGGGTAAGAAACCCAGTAGGGTGCCGGCACGATGACTTCGTCGCCGGCGTCGAGCAGGGCCTGGCAAAGGTTGAAAAAGCTCTGTTTGCCGCCACATGACACGAGGATCTGGTCGGCCGTGAATTCGAGGCCGTTGTCGCGCTTGAACTTGTCGACGATCGCCTGCTTCAGCGCCGGCGTGCCGTCGACCGCGGTATAGTGCGTGTCGCCGCCGCGAATCGCCTCGACCGCCGCATCGCAAATGTGCTTCGGCGTGTCGAAATCGGGTTCGCCGGCGCCGAGCGCGACGATGTCGCGGCCCGCAGCCTTCAGCTGGCTAGCCAATTTCGAAACTGCTAAAGTGGGGGATGGTTTGATCGCGTTGACGCGCTTCGACAAATCGTTGAACACGGGCTCTTCCTGGTGGTCGGATAGGAGGGAAAACAGCCGCAGTATACGTTGCCGCCGTCGGCTGTAAAGCCGCCCGGCGCAAACAGGAGCATTCAGCAACCCATGGCCCGCAATTTTCAGCTCGATACCGACTTCGAACCAACCGGCGACCAGCCGCAGGCGATCGAATCGCTGGTCGGCGGCCTGCGCGACGGGCTCATGCATCAGACCCTGCTCGGCGTGACCGGCTCGGGCAAGACTTTCACCGTCGCCAATGTCATCCAGCAGCTCGAGCGCCCGGCGCTGATCATGGCGCACAACAAGACGCTCGCGGCGCAGCTCTACGGCGAAATGAAGGAGTTCTTTCCGCGCAATTCGGTGCAGTACTTCGTTTCCTACTACGACTATTACCAGCCAGAAGCCTACGTGCCGGCGTCGGATACCTTCATCGAGAAGGATGCATCGATCAACGAACATATCGAGCAGATGCGGCTGTCGGCAACCAAGTCGCTGTTCGAGCGGCGCGATACGATCATCATCGCGTCGGTGTCGGCGATTTACGGCCTTGGCGATCCCGAGTCCTACCTGAAGATGTTGCTGCACGTCGTGGTCGGCGACGAGATCGACCAGCGCGCGATCCTGCGGCGGCTCGCCGAGCTGCAGTACAGGCGCAACGACGTCGAGCTCAAGCGCGGCACCTACCGCGTGCGCGGCGAAGTCATCGACGTGCACCCGGCCGACTCCGAGCGCGAGGCGGTGCGCATCGAGCTGTTCGACACCGAGGTCGAGCGTATCAGCCTGTTCGATCCGCTGACCGGCGAGATCCACCGCGAAGTCAAGCGCATAACGATCTACCCGAAGACCCACTACGTCACGCCACGCGAAGTCATCCTCGGCGCGATCGACGAAATCATCGACGAGCTGCGCGTGCGGCTGGACGAGCTGCGCGCAAATGACAAGCTGCTCGAGGCGCAGCGACTCGAGCAGCGCGTGCACTACGATGTCGAGATGATGCGCGAACTCGGCTATTGCGCCGGGATCGAGAATTACTCGCGCTTCCTGTCGGGCCGCCGGCCGGGCGAGCCGCCACCGACGCTGTTCGACTACCTGCCCGAGGACAGCCTGCTGTTCATCGACGAAAGCCACGTCACCGTGCCGCAGATCGGCGGCATGTACCGCGGCGACCGCTCGCGCAAGGAAACGCTGGTCGAGTACGGCTTTCGCCTGCCGTCGGCGCTCGACAACCGGCCGCTGCGCTTCGACGAATTCGAGCGCATGTCGCCGCAGACGATCTTCGTTTCGGCAACGCCCGGCGATTACGAGGGACGGCTGTCGGGCGCAATCATCGATCAGGTCGTGCGCCCGACCGGGCTGGTCGACCCGCAGGTCGAGGTGCGTCCGGCGTCGACCCAGGTCGACGACCTACTGTCGGAGATTCACAAGCGGGTCGAGGCGGGCGAGCGGGTGCTGGTGACGACGCTGACCAAGCGCATGGCCGAGGATCTCACCGATTACCTCGCCGAGCACGGAGTGCGGGTACGCTATCTGCATTCCGACATCGACACGGTCGAGCGCATGGAAATCATTCGCGACCTGCGGCTCGGCGAGTTCGACGTGCTGGTCGGCATCAATTTATTGCGCGAGGGGCTCGACATGCCCGAGGTGTCGCTGGTCGCGATTCTCGATGCCGACAAGGAGGGTTTTCTGCGCTCCGATCGCTCGCTGATCCAGACCGTCGGGCGTGCGGCGCGCAACATCAACGGCATGGCGATTCTCTACGGCGACCAGGTCACCGGCTCGATGCAGCGCGCGATCGACGAGACCGAACGCCGGCGCGACAAGCAGATCGCCTACAACCAGCGCCACGGCATCACGCCGAAGGGCATCGTCAAGCGCATAACCGACGTCATGGATCTCGGCGATACGGCGGCCTCCGGCCGGCGCAAGCGGCGCTTCGACAAGGTTGCCGATCAAAGCCAGGCTTACGACCAGCTCAGCGCAGCGCAGCTGAACAAGCGCCTCAGGGAGCTCGAAAACCGGATGTTCGAGCACGCGCGCGACCTCGAGTTCGAGGACGCGGCGAGGGTGCGCGACGAAATTGCAGCGCTCAAGGAGCAGCACTTCACCAAATCCGAGCTCGATCTCGCAGCGAACTGATTACCCGGGAGCGGGCCAGATCCGGAAGATTGCTTCGTCGCGCACGACCTTCGGTCGTACGCTCCTCGCAATGACCTGCAGGTTCCGGGAACGAGGCTTTATATCCGGCTTACCGGATCGTGCCGACGAGTTTGCGGAGATCGTCGAGCGCCGCGTCCGACGGGCCGGTGCGGCCGTATTTGATCCGGTTGTACAGATCGACGATGCGCGCGAGCCGGTCTCGATCAGGGTCCCCGGCGTCGGCGATGCGGGCCAGGAACGCACGGCTGTCTTCGGCCGGCCGCCGCAGCAGGCCCCGCCTGGCAAGCTTCTGCTGCAGGCGGCGGAACTGGATCTCGTAGGCCGCCGGCCGGGGCGGCAATTCGCGGTACCAGGCGACGAACCCGTACAGCCCGGTCGTCGCGACGATCAGGATCACGAGCGCGAAGATCATGTCCGACCAGTTTTCGATGCCGATTTCGAGATTTTGCAGGAATTGCATCTGCCGCCGCTGGTCGTAGTTCAGCACCCAGTCGTTCCAGCTATGCTGCAGATTGTCCCAGCTGTATAAAATGTTGCCGAACAGCGGGTTGCGATTCTGAATGCGAAAAGCGGACGCTTCGCCGGCCAGCGCGTCATCGAGACCCTGCTCGATTCGGCTCGGCGATACCGCCGAAGTCGGATCGACGCGAACCCAGCCACGGCCCTCGATCCAGACTTCGGTCCACGCGTGGGCATCGGACTGGCGCACGATCAGGTAGTTGCCGACACGATTGAACTCGCCGCCCTGGTAGCCGGTAACGATTCGCGCCGGCAGTCCGGCGGCACGCATGATCAGGGCAAAGCTGCCGGCGTAGTGCTCGCAAAAGCCACGCCGGGTCTCGAACAGGAACTGGTCGACGGTGTCGCCGCGCAGCGCCGGCGGCTCGAGGGTATAAACGTACTCCTGCTCGTTGAACATTTGCAGTACGTGCTGGACGATTGCATCGGGGCGGTCGTAGCGTGACGCGAGCTCGCGGCCGAATTCAATGGTGCGCGGATTCTGCCCTGGCGGAAACGAACGCGTCATATCGAGGTAGTCCGGCGACTCGTCGAGCCCGACCTGGTAGGCGAGCCGCGACTCCATCGTGTAACGCACGAGGTCGTTGATCTTTTTCGTGCTGGTCAGCTGGAAATCCTGCGTCATGAAGCTGTCCTCGACCAGCCTGGTCGGCACGTCGAGCGCCAGCAGCCAGTGTTCGCCGTTCGGTTCGAGCGTTACGGTGTACTCGATCGGGGTATCGAAGGCACGGATGCGCAGCACGTCGAGCGCCTTGCGTGGCGCCTGCGACCAGCGGTAGCCGTTGTACATCGGCATCACCGGCCCGCGCCAGTACAGCCGGCTCTGCTGCGGGACCTCGCCGGCGAATTCGACCCGGAAAGCGACCTCGTTGCTGCGGATCAGGTTGCTGATCTGTCCCGGCGACATGTGGTCGGACAGGCCGGTAATGCCGCCGCGCTGTTCGTTGGTCAGCCCCCAAAGCGGTCCGGGCACGCGCGGCACGAGGACGAACAGAATCAGCATCAGCGGAATCGACAGGCCGACCAGCCGCGCGCTGCCGCGCAGACGCTCGCCCAGCGTTACCGTGTCGTCACGCTGGTTGATCGTGATCAGCGTCGTGGTGATAACGATCAGCGTCGCCAGCATCAGGGTCGCGGTGAAAATCGATTGCGAGAACAAAAAATGTGTCGCAATCAGGAAATAACAGAGAAACACGAGGATCAGCATGTCGCGATGGCTGCGGCTCTCGAGGAATTTGAACGAAGTCATTACGGTCAACAGCGCGAGACCCGCGTCGCGGCCGACGATCGTCCAGTATTCGGCGAACACGCCGACACCGCCGAACAGCACCAGTGGAATCAGCAACCACTTGGGCAGTTCACCGACCCGGTCGAGATTTTGCGCGCAGCGCCAGCCGATCGCGAGCAGCACCAGCGCGACGACCCAGACCGGCAGGTTGACAAAGTGCGGAACGATCGCGAACAGGTAGCAAAAGCAGACCGCAAACACGCTGTCGCGACTCGGAATCTCCTGCGAGATCTGGCGAAAAGGTCGCGTTGCCTCAGTTCCGCTCAAGACGATACTCCGCGTCGATATCGGGCTGGCGAAAAACCGCGAGCGCGTACAGGCAGGCATGCTTGTGGGCATTGCCGAAACCATGCTCGATGGTCGTACCCGGCAGGCGCAGGCCGTATTTTTGCTCTTCGTTCTCGGCCTCGAGAACGAGCGCCGTCAGGAAACCGAGTCGGTCTTCGAACGAGCCCTCGCGCGCCTGCTCCCAGTCGATCCAGACCGATGGCCGCGCGTGGCCCTGGAAGGTCTTGGTCAGCAAGCCCTTGCCGCGGGCGTAGGCTTTCCAGGAGATATGGCGCAGCGACTCGCCCTCGCGATGTTCGCGCAGTCCGGCGAAGTCGTCGCCCTCGATCGTGCTGGTCGAGGTCGCGCCGTCGTACTGCTCGAGCATGGCCTGCTGCAAGCGAACCCGCGATTGCGGTTTCGGATAGATCAGAATCGGTATTTCGAAGCGCAGCCAGCCCCAGGCATGAAACAAACCGGTCGGATAGCGCGTGAATATGGTGATGCCCCGCGGCCGGAACTGGCCGCGGCGGGTTGCCGGCAGGCGCAGGACGGCGTCACGAGTACCGGCCGGCTCGAGGCCGACATAAATCGGTGGCGATTCGCCGTATTGCAGGCCGATGGCGTAGCGCCGCGACTTGTTGGCGTGACCGACCTCGAAGTGCAATTCGACCTGCTCCCCGCAAAATACCGGCCGCGGTATTTGCGCCTTGATGCTGACGCCGAGCAGGTTCTTGTGCGTGTGCCAGAGGCTGACTATAGCCAGCGAGGTCAGCATGAAGGTCAACACGAAGGCCATGCTGTTCTGGTAGTTGATCGCCGCGAGAAACAGGAACAGCAGCATGATCGCGAACAGGTATCCGAAGCGGGTCGGAAGGATGTAAAGCCGCCGGTTGTGCAGCTGAATGCGATCGCGGCTCGGCGGATTCTTGATCTCGAACCAGCGGTCGATTCGTCGGCGCAGCGGTCCGGGGAGAGTTAGCGAAACCAGGATCGCCCCCTAGGGGATCGCCACCTGCTCGAGCAGTTCGGCGACCAGTTCGCGGGCCGGCCGGCTGTGCTGCTCGGACGGCGTCAGCCGATGCTCGGCAATGGAGCCGAACACGGCCTGCACGTCGCCGGGTTCGACGTGATCGCGTCCGCACATCAGCGCCCAGGCCTTGCTCGCATGAATGATCGCGAGCCCGGCCCGCGGCGACAGGCCGTAGACGAACAGACCCGGGTTACGCGTCGCGTGCACCAGCTCCTGCACGTAGCGCGACAGCGGGTCGGCGCAGTGCAGGGTCTCGGTCGCGGCCTGGATCTGAATGAAACGGTCGATGCTCATGACCGGTTCCATGCGATGCATGCGGTCGCGTGGATTGCCGCCCGACAGCAGCGCCCGTTCGGCGTCGCTGTCCGGGTAGCCGAGCGAAATCTTCATCATGAAGCGATCGAGTTGCGATTCGGGCAGCGGAAACGTACCCGACTGGTCGAGCGGGTTCTGCGTGCCGATAACGAAGAACGGCTCGTCGAGCCGGTGGGTTTCGCCCTCGACGGTGATCTGCAGTTCCTCCATCGCCTCGAGCAGCGCACTCTGGGTTTTCGGCGTCGCCCGATTGATTTCGTCGGCGAGCAGGAAATGCGCGAAGATCGGACCCGGATGGAACCTGAAAACCTGGGTATCGGGATCGAAAATCGAAACGCCGAGTATATCGGCCGGCAGCAGGTCGCTGGTGAACTGAATGCGGTTGAACGCCAGTCCGAAAGCTCGCGCGATCGTCTGCGACAGCGTGGTTTTACCGACCCCGGGCAAGTCCTCGATCAGGCAGTGGCCGCGCGCAATCAGGCAGCAAACGGCGAGCCGGACCTGTGGCGCCTTGCCGAGAATGATGGATTCGATCGCGTCGAGCGCGCGATCGATGTCGGCCTGGATCTCGGCAATCGTGGTGTCGGCCGTATCGAGCATGGACAATACCGGGAAAAACAGTTTGCGATATCGACCAAGTTTAGCGGAAAACGGTTCCAAGTGTCGTGAAATACCGCACGCTCGGCATCTTCACGATATCGCATGCGGTAGCGAATCACGGGCAAAGAAGTCTTTCCGGATCGGGCCAGGGTCGGGAGGTTGCTTCGTCGCCCCGGCTTGCGCAGGGGCTTCTCGCAATGACCTGCACTTGCCGTCGTGCGTTCATCGCAATGTCCCGCGGATCTTTATGTTTTCTCCGCAGGTCTGCTCCCGGTGAGTAAATCGGCCAGCCCGCCGTCAGACGGTCTTGCGGTGACCCTCGGGTTTCCAGGCGGGCGAAATGACGTCAGGCATGCTCGAGCGCCCGAGCAGCCGCGCCGACGCCAGCGTGAGCCCGCCGAAACGCGCGTTGATCGAATCCATCGCCGCGTGCGCGCGCTCGCGCCGTGGGCTCTTGCGGTGATACAGGTCGGCCTGGTACGGCGCCCGTGGCTCGAGGGCGACGATGCTAATCTGCCAGATGCCCTGGCCGCGCCAGGTCTCCTCGAGCCAGCGTTCGCCGAGGCGGAAGATTACCATTTCGTCGTCGCTCGGCAGCAGGCTGCGGGCGACGGTCCTGAGCCAGCCGCGATAAAGCCGCAAACCGAATACGAACTGCTGCGCGACGAGCCGGTTTTGTCGCAGCCGTTCGCCTAGCTTGTGCGCCATGTGCAGCAGATAGGTGCGCAGAATTTCCGGGTTGCGGGTGTTGGGTGGTAATACCTTGCCGTGGCCAAGCGAGCGCGCGGCCGGCACGCTCGAACGTACCGGTTCGGGATCGAGGCCCTGGGCCATCAACCAGATCCGCCGCCCCGGGTTGCCGAAGCGCTTGCCGAGCACGCTGATCGGCAGCCGTTGCAGATCGCCGCAGGTGATTACGCCGTAGCGCGCGAGCATACCGGCGATACCGCTGTTGACGCCGCACAGGTCGGTCAGCGGCGCGCCGGCGAGGCGATCGCGCGCCTGCCACGGCGGAATCAGCGTCAGGCCGTCGGGTTTGTCGAGCCCGGCGGCGAACTTGGCGGTGGTCTTGTCGCCGCCGACGCCGACCGAGCAGGACACACCGGAATGCTCGAACACCGTTTGCTTGACGCGGCGGGCGATGGTGCGCGGATCGCCCCATAGCCGCTGGCAGCGAGTGACGTCGAGAAATGCCTCGTCGACCGAAAAGATTTCGATATCCGGAGTGAAGCGCGCGAGCGCGTGCATGATGGCGCTCGAGACTTCGGCGTAACGCCGCGGCCGGCTCGACGCGCGGATCAGGTCGGGACAGCGGGCGAGCGCCTCGCGGATATGCATGCCGGTGCGCACGCCGTGCGCGCGCGCTTCGTAGGAGCAGGTGATGATGCAGGTGCCGATGTCGCCATTGGTCAATGCGATCGGGCGGCCGCGCCACTCGGGGTGATCGACCTGCTCGACCGAGGCGAAAAAAGCGTTCATGTCGGCGAGCAGGATGACCCGCGGCCAGTCGCCGGCCGGTTTCATCGATAGCGCCTGATCTGACCGATGACCTTGCCCTGGATCGCGACCCGCGATCGCTCGAGCACACGGCTCGCGGCCTCGGGTTCGGCCGCGAGCAACTCGATGCGGTCGGGGCCGGGCAGGCGGATTTGCTGCAGCGCGACTTCCTCGTTGTCGATCAGCGCGACGACCAGATCGCCATCGCGGGCATGCTGCTGGCTTTGTACGACCAGCGTATCACCGCGGTAGATGCCGGCCGCGGCCATCGAATCGTCGCGCACCTCGAGCGGATAGCGTCCCGGCTCGGTGAGCAGTTCGAGCAATTCCTCACGGTTTTCGTAGTGGCGAATCGACGGCGGCATGACGCCGACAACTATAGAGAACAAAACGAGAACATTCAAGTCCGGTCAACGGGCCGGCCAAAGTCTCATAAACCGGCTTCGTGGAGCGCAAAATTTACTGATTTGACAGCCACGGACGCCGAAGCCTAAGCTGAATCGTCGCGCAGTTGATCGACCCGGTAATCAAAACAATTCGAAGGAGGGACGAGCAATGAAATCATTTACGATATTGTTTGCGCTGCTGGCAATTTTCGCCACGCCGCTGCACGCCGCCGAGGGTGATACCTACGGTTCCGTTCAGTACGCACTGGTCACCTATGACGAGGAGGGTTTCGACGAAGTCGAACCGACCGCGCTGGTGTTCAAGTACGGGAAGTTCATCAATGACAACGTTTCGATCGAAGGACGATTCGGTATCGGCCTGCAGGACGACGATATCGATGTGGACATTCTCGGCATGACTTTCGAGGCCGAGGTCGAAATCGAAACGGTCTTCGGCGTCTACCTCGTGGCGCACACCAACCCGGATGCACAGGGCACGTTCTACGGCGTGCTCGGCGTAACCCAGGGCGAACTCAAGGTTTCGATCGACGGTTTCAGCGACAGCGAAAGCGAGTCCGATATTTCGTACGGGTTCGGCGCACGCTTCGGAAATTTCACCCTCGAGTACATGAATTATCTCGACAAGGACGCCTTCGAGGCGACCGCAATCAGCCTCGGATACGTGTTCTGAGCTGGCGGCGCATGCTGGCAGGCGACTCGCAACAGGCCGGCACCACTGAGCGCCGTAAAGCCCGGCCGGTGATAATCGATTGCTATCGAATCGCGATCCTGCGGGCCGCGTGACGCTCGCACTATCGCCTGGTCTGAGGCGGGAGCGGCCCGCAAAGCCGTCCTTCGGGCCGCTTCGGCGTACGCCGCCATGGTCGCGAAATTCATTCGCAAATTCGTCATTCCGATAGAAAATGTCAATCGAAGATTCCGAATTTTTGTCTATCGCTTAACATTGAGATCGATTATAAAGAGCCACAATCGGCGCCGTTGCAGATAAAAACTAAATGCGAAGTGACAAAGCCTTGATCCTGTGTGTCGATGACGAGCCGGTCAACTTGACCATCATGGAAGAGCTGTTGCAGGACAGCTATGCGCTCGCAACGGCCAAATCGGGCGAAGCGTGTCTCCAGCAGGTCGCGGCGGACAAGCCGGATCTCGTGTTGCTCGACGTCAACATGCCCGACCTCGACGGGCTCGAAACCTGCCGCCGTCTCAAGGCGGACCCGGACACCGCCGATATTCCGATCATCTTCGTGTCGGCGCTGGCGTCGCACGCCGAGTTGATGGCCGGCTACGAGGCCGGCGGCGACGATTACGTGACCAAGCCTTTCTCCGAAGATATCCTGGTCAAGAAAGTCGACGTCGTGCTCGCCAGTCAGCGTCGCAAGCAGGAACTCAAGCAGATCTCGGACGATGCCGTGCAGGCGCTCGAGGTTTCGCTATCGGTGACCGAGCAACTCGCCGAGGTGGTCAACTTCCTGCACCAGAGCCGCGCCGCGAACAGTATCGCCGACCTGGTGCGCAGTGTTTTCGACTGCCTTCGCAAGATGGAACTCGACGGCAGCGTGCTGGTCGTCGACGGCGACGAAAATCGCGTCTGGTTCAGCGACAATATCGACCGGCCGATGGAGCGCCAGATTCTCGAGAGCCTGCGTGGCCAGGACCGGGTCGTCAGCTTCGGCACCCGCCTCGCGTTCAACACCGATCACGCGACGCTGCTGGTACGCAACCTGCCGCGCGACGACGACGGCTTTGCCCGGTCGCGGGCCCTGCTGGCGATTCTGACCGAAAGCATGGAATCGCGGATGCGCGAAATGGAATCCGATGCGCAACTCGACGCGCGTCGCGAGATGCTCGCGAAGATGCTGCAGGCGACTCGCGAGGGCGTTGCCCGCGTCGGTGCCGACCACCAGGATCGCAAGGCGCGAACGCGCGAAATCCTCGCCACCCTCGGCGACGAGATCAAAAGGTCGCTGCTGGAGCTGGATTTGCCCAAGGGCCGGCAGGCGGCGCTGCTCAAAATCATCGAACACTCGCGCCGCCAGGCCGAGTCGGTCTACGAGAACGGCATCGGTATCGACGCGGATTTTCAGGCGATCATCGACGAACTGGCGCAGGCGCTCGTCGAACAGGATAGGGAGGGGGACTGAGAGGGACGGAAAACGGGGGCGTATCTATTTTTCGGCGAAAAAAACAATAACGAAAAATAGATGCGTCCCCTTTTTCTTCCTGTGCTTGCATCGCGAGCGGCCGGGTTATAATGCCGGCTCCTTCAACGTCGCCAGCGACCAACACCATGAAGCAAGCAGTCATCGTTTCGACGGCACGCACGCCGATCGGCGTCGCGTTTCGCGGTAGCCTCAACAACATCAAATCGCCGACCCTGACCGGGCATGCGATTCGTCACGCAGTCGCGCGCGCCGGCGTCGCCGGCGAAGAAATCGACGACGTGATAATCGGCGCGGTGCTGACCGCGGGCACCGCGGGCATGAACATCGGGCGCCTGTCGGCGCTCGCCGCCGGACTGCCGGTCAGCGTGCCGGGTCAGACCGTCGATCGCCAGTGTTCTTCCGGCCTGATGGCAATCGCGATGGCCGCCAAGCAAATCATCGTCGACGGTATGCAAATCGTCGTTGCGGGCGGCCAGGACAATATTTCCGCGGTACAGAACCAGTACTTTCCGTGGGTTGCCGAGAGCGCCGACGAAAACGTCGTTCGCCACGCCGAACACGCCTACATGCCGATGCTGCAGACCGCCGAATTCGTCGTCGAAAAGTACGCCATCGACCGCGAAGCCCAGGATGTCTACGCGCTGCAATCGCAACAGCGAACCGCGGCCGGGCAGGAGAGCGGTAGCTTCGACGACGAAATCGTGCCGATCAGCACGACCCGCCTGCTCAAGGACAAGCAGACCGGAGAGTTAAGCTACGTCGAAACCACGCTCGAACGCGACGAAGGTAATCGCCCGCAGACCACGCTCGAGGCGCTCGCCGGACTCGAACCGGTCATCGACGGCGGCACGATTACGGCCGGCAACGCGAGTCAGCTTTCCGACGGTGCGTCGGCCTGCGTCGTCATGGACGCGGCACTCGCGGAACGGCGCGGACTGGAGCCGCTCGGCTATTACCGCGGGCTCGCGGTCGCCGGCAACGAACCCGAGGAAATGGGTATCGGGCCGGTGTACGCAATTCCGAAGCTGCTCGCGC
>JBFFXR010000066.1:0-14631 GCA_041569645.1 Gammaproteobacteria bacterium | reverse complement strand
GTGATGGAGCAGGTCGCGGGCCAGATGCTGGCGAAGAAGCTGCCGCTGGTCGAGGATTTGCGCGACGAGTCCGATCACGAGAATCCGACCCGGCTCGTGATCGTGCCGCGCTCGAACCGGGTCGACGTCGGCGCGCTGATGAGCCACCTGTTCGCGACCACCGATCTCGAGCGCACCTACCGCGTCAACATGAACATGATCGGCACCAACGGCCGGCCGCAGGTGAAAAACCTGAAACAGATCCTGCAGGAATGGATCGCGTTTCGCGTCACCACGGTGCGCCGCCGGCTGAAGTGGCGGCTCGACAAGGTCGATGCGCGGCTGCACGTGCTCGAGGGCTTGCTGATTGCGTTTCTGAATCTCGACGAAGTCATCCGCATCGTGCGCAACGAGGACGAGCCGAAAAAGGTCTTGATGAAAACCTTCAAGATCACCGATATCCAGGCCGAGGCGATACTCGAGACCAAGCTGCGGCACCTCGCCAGGCTCGAGGAGATGAAGATCAAGGCCGAGCAGGAAGAGCTTTCCGACGAGAAAAAGGAACTCGAAAAGCTGCTCGGATCGGACAAGCGCATCAAGACCCTGATCAAGAAGGAAATCCAGGCCGACGCCGAGACCTACGGAGACGATCGGCGCTCGCCGATCGTCGCGCGCGACGCCGCGCGGGCGATGGAAGAAACCGACCTGGTGCCGTCGGAAGCGCTGACCGTCGTGTTATCGACCAAGGGCTGGGTACGGGCGGCCAAGGGCCACGACATCGATCCGTCGACGCTCAACTACAAATCCGGTGATGCCTTCCTCGACTCGGCGCAGGGCAAGAGTAACCAGAGCGTCGTATTCCTCGACTCGGACGGCCGCGCCTACTCGCTGCCGGCGCACTCGCTGCCATCGGCGCGCGGCCAGGGCGAGCCGCTGACCGGGCGATTCAAGCCGGCCAGCGGCGCCGAGTTTCGCGCCTGCGTGATGGGCCGCGACGATGACGAGTTCCTGCTGTCGTCGTCGCAGGGTTACGGTTATGTCTGCAAGTACGCCGACATGGTCACGCGCAAGAAGAACGGCAAGGCGCAGATCAAGCTGCCGACCGGCAGCCGGCTGCTGCCGGTCGCGGCGGTACGCGATTACGCCACGGACCAGCTGGTGTCGATTACCAGCGAGGGCTATATCGCATTGCTCGACGTCAAAGAAGTTTCGCGGCTCGCCAAGGGCAAGGGCAACAAGATCCAGGGTATTCCGCCGAAGCGGCTCAAGGCCGGCGACGAGGAGGTCGCGTACATCGCTTGCCTCGGGCCGAAGCAGAAACTGACGATCCACTGCGGCAAGAAGTACAAGACGATGAACCTGAAGGAGCTCGAGGACTACCGCATCGAGCGCGGCAAGCGCGGGCGCAAGCTGCCGCGGGGCTACCAGAACGTGACCGCGATCGAGATCGTCGACTAAGCCCGCGGCGGCGAATTACTCCTTGATATTTTGCTCCCGGTGCGCATATTAGAGCGCATCGTCCAGCGCTCGCGCGTCCGGGGAGGGTGCGATCATGATGCTCCGGTTGATTCTGTTTCTGCTCGCCAACTTCGGCGTGATCGCCGTGCTGAGCGTGTCAATGCGCCTGCTCGGCGTCGATGCCTGGCTTGCCGGCCAGGGCGGTGCTTTCCAGCTCAACGCCCTGCTGATCATGGCCGCGATCATCGGTTTCCTGGGCTCGTTCATATCGCTGGCGATGTCGAAGTTTCTGGCCAAACGCACGATGGGCGTGCGGCTGATCGAAAACCCGCGCAACGAGGGTGAGCGCTGGCTGGTCGCGGTCGTACGCCGCCAGGCGGAGGCTGCCGGCATCGGCATGCCCGAGGTGGGCATCTTCGATTCGCCGACGATGAACGCGTTCGCTACCGGCATGAACAAGCACGACGCGCTGGTTGCGGTCAGCACCGGTTTGCTCGGCAAGATGTCGCGCGACGAAGTCGAGGCGGTGCTCGGCCACGAAGTGTCGCACGTCGCCAACGGGGACATGGTGACAATGGGCCTGTTACAAGGCGTGCTCAACACTTTCGTGATTTTCTTCTCGCGCCTGATCGGCATTCTCGTCGACCGCGTGATCTTCCGCATCGAGCGCGGCATCGGTCCGGGCTTCTGGATCGGGTCGATCGTCGCCGAGATCGTGCTCGGCATCCTCGCCGCGATCGTCGCATCGTGGTTTTCGCGACGGCGTGAATATCGCGCCGACTCCGGCGGCGCGCGCCTCGCCGGCCGCGGCAAGATGATCGCCGCGCTCGAGCGCCTGCGCCGCGCGCACGACGAATCGACCTTGCCGGGCGAGATGGCGGCCTTCGGCATCATCGGCGGCAAATCGCTCAAGCAATTGCTGTCGACCCACCCGCCGCTCGAAAAACGCATCGCCGCGCTGCAGCGGGGCGAGTAGCAAGCATATCTGGATCGAACGGCCGCGCGCTGATGGCGGCCCGCTACATCGAGCTGAAATCGTACTCGAGTTCCTTTTGCGGCACTTGCAGGAAATCGCCCTGCACGAAGTCCACGTTCAGCGTCCATAGAATACTCAGCACGGCCGCGTCGGTGACGCCCGGCGTAATCGTGTTGATGTTCAGATCCATGGCCTGGTAGGCGAGCTCGCGGATGCTTTGCTGGTTTTCCTCGTTCTGCGCGAGGTTTTCCATGTAGACGTGATTGATGCGGACGTACTCGGCCTCGATGTGCTTGACGAGCTGGAACGGGTTCAGGCCGGTGCCGAACTCGTCGAGCGCAAAATGGCAATGGATTTGCTGCAAGCCCTTGCACAGCGTCTTCGCCGCCTTCAGCTGGTTGACCGCGTGCGACTCGTTGATCATGAAAATCAGCTGTGAACCGTCGACTTTGGCCTTGCCGAGGTTTTCGGCGACCCATTGCGCGAGACCCGGATCCTGCAGGGAATCGGCCGACAGCGGCACGAAGAAATCGATCTTGCGGCCGCGGGCGCCGGTTTCGGAAATCTTCTTGATCGCGTGCAGGATCTTCCAGCGATCGAGCATCTTCGCCGTGCCGGTACGCTCGGCCGCGTCCTGGTATTCCTCCGGCCGGATTGTCTGCCCGTCTTCGGACACGATTTCCAGGAACGACATGTAACGCTCGCCTTCCTGCGCCTTGATACCGACGATCGGCTGGTAGAGGCCCCTGATGCGGTTGCGATTGAGCGCTTCCTTGATCACGTTGGCGGTCATGCCGTCCGACTCTTCCTGGGTCATCTCGCCGGCCTTGGGGATATAAGTCTTCGAATTGTTGCCGCCGAGGTCCTGCACTTCCTCGCAGGTGCGTTCGGCGCGTGCAATCAGTTCGTTCGGATTGTCGGGTGAATTCTCGTCGATGAAAACGATCGAAGCGCTGCAGGTCGTCGAAATCGATTGCTGCCCGACCTCGATGATGTGCTGCTCGACCAGCTCGGGAATCTTTGCGGCGAATGCCTCGACTTCCTGCTTTTCGCCGAGCTTGCCGAGGCAGGCGTAGGAATGCGCGCCGAAGCGTGCAATCAGTTGCTCGTCATCGGCTTGCTCGGCAATCAGCTTGCCGACTTCGGCGATCAGCGTATCGCAACCGGAGATGCCGAGGCGCTCGCGAATCGACTGGAAGTTGTCGATCGCGATGTAGACGATTGCCGCCTGCAACTCGCCGATGGTCGCGCGTGTGATCACGGTTTTCAGTTCGTCCATGAAATGCTGCCGGTTGAACAGCCCGGTGACGATATCGTGCTGGTGCAGGTAGTTGATCTGTTCCTCGAGCTCCGAAGTGTCGGCGCGTGAGCGGATCAAAATCTGCGTGCAGGGTTCGCCGTCGTAGCTGGCGCGCGAAAACTCGAGCATCGCCGACAGTTTTTCGCCGCTGCTGTGAATCAGTTGCAATTCGAGCTCGTTGCTCTCGTTCTCGTTGCGTGACAGCTGTCGCAGGAAGGCCTTGAGCTCGTTTTGTTGGGACGAGTCGACCATGTCGATGATCGGAGTGCCTTCGAGCTCATCGAGGTCGGCATTGCCGAACAGCTCCATGTATGCCTGGTTGGCGAAGATGTGCATGCCCTCGTGCACGTAGGCGACCGCATCCTTCGAGTTTGCCAGCAGGTTCTGGCAGCGTTTTTCGCTTTCCAGAAAGTCGCGCTCGAGACGTTTGACGCGTCGCCAGGTATCGATGCTGCGCGCCTCGCGGCGCACGACATGGATCAGGTGCTCGATGTTGTCGACCGCGACGACGTCGTCCGCGCCGTTGTTGACGGCGGCGATACGCACCGCGTCGGTCACCTGCTTGCCACTCGCGATCAGCGCGACGTGGCGGCCGCAGTCCTGGATCAGCTGATGCGCCTGCGGCAGTTTGAAGTCGGGCAGGTCGAGCGAGAACAGCACCAGGTCGAGCGTCTTGTTCTCGAGCATCTCGCACATGTCTTCGTCGTCTTCGGCGAATTCGGCGCGCACGTGAATTCCCGCCGCGCGCAGCGAACTCGTGATCTTCTCGGCCTTGTGCAAGCCATCGTCGACGATCAGCAGACGAATCAGCTTGTCCTGCTGTTCCATACGGTGGTTGTGATGATTTCCCGAACTGGCAGTACCAATAATAGCGGATCCTTCCGAAACGGTCATGGATTCCGGTATGATTGCGTTTTTTTCGACGGGTCCATCATGGCAAGTTATAGCACCAACGAATTTCGCAGCGGCCTGAAAATCATGCTGGACGGCGAGCCTTGCAGCATCATCGAAAACGAGTTCGTCAAGCCGGGCAAGGGGCAAGCCTTCAACCGCGTCAAGATTCGCAATCTCAAGACCGGCCGCGTACTCGACAAGACCTTCAAGTCGGGCGACTCGGTCGAGGCCGCCGACGTCGTCGACACCCAGATGCAATTCCTCTACGCCGACGGCGAATTCTGGCATTTCATGGATCCGGACAATTACGAGCAGGCCGCGGCCGACGCCAACGCGGTGGGCGATGCGCGCCAGTGGCTCAAGGCACAGGATAGCTGCGAGGTGACGCTTTACAACGGCTCGCCGATCAGCGTAACGCCGCCGAACTTCGTCGAACTCGAGATCACCGACACCGACCCGGGTCTGCGGGGCGATACCGCCCAGGGCGGAACCAAGCCGGCAACGCTGGAGACCGGCGCGGTGGTCAAGGTGCCGCTATTCATCGAACAGGGTGAAGTGGTCAAGGTCGATACGCGCACTGGCGAATACCTGTCGCGCGTCAAGAAGTAGCATTCATGACCTGGCAGCCGAGCGCAAGCCCGCGGGTACTGCACGAGCGCGCGCGAATCTATCGCCAGATACGCGAGTTCTTCGACGCGCGCGGCTGCCTCGAGGTCGATACGCCGTTGTTGATGCCGACGACCAACCCCGACCTGCAGGTCGGCTCGGTGGGCGTGCCGGTCGGTGGTCGCACGCACTACCTGCAAACTTCGCCGGAATTTGCGATGAAACGCTTGCTCGCCGCCGTCGGCGAGTCGATTTTCCAGATTTGCCATTCGTTTCGCAGTGGCGAAGTCGGCCGCCTGCACGCGCTCGAATTCAGTCTGCTCGAGTGGTATCGCGTCGGCTACGATTATCGCCAGTTGATGCTCGAGATCGAATTGTTGATTACGACGCTGAGCCTCAAGCGCTGTGAGTTCGGCCGCATCAGTTACCACGAACTTTTCAGCCAGCACCTCGGCATCGATATCGACGCGATCGAACTGGGCGAACTGCGCCGCCTGTGCGCCGTGCGAGTCGACGCCGACACCAGCCGGCTCGGCCACGACGCCTGCCTGGACCTGCTGCTCGGCATGGTGATCGCGCCGCAAATGCAGGGTTATCAGTTCGTCTACGATTACCCGATCGCGCAAGCCGCGCTGGCGCGCCCGCGCGCCGGAGACGCGCGCGTCGCCGAGCGCTTCGAGTTGTTCCACGACGGCATCGAACTCGCCAACGGCTTTTCCGAACTGACGGATGCGGCCGAGCAGCGCACGCGCTTCGAACGCGACAACCGCGCCCGCGTGCTCGCCGGACTGGCCGAGTATCCGCTCGACGAAGATTTGCTCGCCGCGCTCGAAGCCGGGCTGCCGGATTGCGCCGGCGCCGCGCTTGGGCTCGACCGCCTGCTAATGGTATTGCTCGACATCGATTCGATCGACGCGGTGCTGACCTTCGCCGCCGACGACTAGGCCGACTTCCGAACTAGGCAGGAAAATGCCCGATCGGCTGGCCGACCCTGACCGGCGCGCCGGCCTTGATCTGCGGCAACCACTCGACGTTGTCGCGGGTCAGCAGGATGACCGTCGAACCCATGTTGAAGCGGCCCATTTCGTCGCCCTTGTCGATTTCCTTGTGGGTATGGCTGAAATCGAATTCGCTGATTTTTCTGGCTCGCGGCGGCACGACGAGGCCGGTCCAGACGGTCTCGATCGCCGATACGTTGATCGCGCCGACCAGCACCATGACGAAGGGCCCGGCCGCGGATTCGAAGTAACAAACCAGTCGCTCGTTGCGCGCGAACAGTCGCGGTATCTCGGCGACCGTCCAGTCGGCGACGCTGAACAGGCGGCCGGGCACGTGCA
The DNA here is from genome assembly GCA_041569645.1 of Gammaproteobacteria bacterium. Lineage (GTDB taxonomy): Bacteria > Pseudomonadota > Gammaproteobacteria. The sequence continues at coordinate 8,081 of JBFFXR010000066.1, read as the reverse complement.
GCATGCGCACGAGCTTGGCGGCTAGCGGCATGTGCAGGCGATGATAGTTGTGCGGGGCGAGGTAGAGCGTCGCGAAGCGGCCGTCGGCGAACTCGGCGGCCATCGGCTGGTCGCCGCCGAGTAGCTCGAGCGCGCTGTAGCCGCGACCCTTGGCCTGCAGGATTGCACCGCCGCGCACCGCGCCGGCCTGCGACACGGTGCCGTCGCAGGGGCAGGCGAGCGTATCGTCACCCGGCGCGATCGGCCGGCTGCCGTACTTCAGCGGCCGGATGAAAAATTCGTTGAAAGTCTGGTAGTAGCCGATCTCGGATTCGGCGGCCTCGCGCATGTCGACGCCGTACCTGTCGACAAACCAGCGGATTAGCGGCTTGACGTGCGGGCCGCGCAACCGGGTGACGAAGTAGACCACGCGCGACACGGCATGGTGTGGCGCAATCCTGAACAGGAACAGCAAAACCTTTTGCTTGCGCGTGAGTTCCGCCATTACTTGTGCACCGCCATTTCGAGCCGCAGTATCTGACCATCGTCGAGGCGCAGTTCGAGTTCGACGAGATCGCCGGGTTTCAGCTTCGAGCGCGGCTCGATCAGCATCAGGTGCAGTCCACCCGGTTCGAAGGCGAGCCGCGCGCCGGGTTCGATGGTCACCGATTCGACACGCTGCATCTGCATCTGGCCGTCGCGCTCGACGCTTCGGTGAAACTCGACGCGCGCGAAAGCCGGGCTCGCGGCGGCGACGATGGTGACCGGTTTCGACGAGGGGTTGGTAATCACGACGTAGCCGGCGCGCACCGGCACCGCCGGCGGTAAATGCCGGATCCAGGCTTCGTCGGCATCGAGTTCGGCGCCCGCGCTGGCGGGCAGCAGGATTGCGAGCAGCAACAGCAGGCGCAGCATCGCGTCGCTGATCAGCCGTGTTCGACGATGCGCGTCAGGTCGCGCGCGAGTACCGCCGGGTCATGCGGCGCGCCGAAGATGCCGGCGAACTCGGCATTCGGATTGATCAGCACGATGGCCGAGCTGTGATCGACGTCATAGGCGGTTGCGTCGTCGGTCTTGTTGCGAAAATCATGCGCGATGCCGAGCGCGCGGGTCAGCGGCCGCAGGTTCTCGAGCGGCGCCGTCAGGCCGGTGAACCCGGGATTGAAATAGGCGACGTACTCGGCCAGCTGCGCGGGGCTATCGCGCTCGGGATCGATCGATACGAAATAGACACGTAACGCGTCGCGCACGTCGGCATCGCCGATTTGCCCGACCGCGTCGGCGAGCGCTTGCAGCGTGATCGGGCAGATATCAGGGCAGTGCGTGTAGCCGAAGAACAGCAGGCTCCAGTGGCCATTGAAATCCTCGCGGGCGAATGGCCGCTGGTCGTGGGCTACGAGTTCGAAGGCTGGCAGCGCGCGCGCCTGTTCGCCGAAGTAGTGCCCGGCCTCGAGTTCGACCGGGCGTTGCTCGGCAAGGTACCAGGAAGCGGCGAAGCCGACCGCGAGCGCCGCTAGCGCGATGATGGTGAGACTCGATTTATTCATGCGCGTTATCGTGTAAAATCCGCGGCATTATATTTCAAGCAGCGTCAAACTCAACGTGACCTCCCCCGCCGCGCCCGAGCGCCTCGCCACGATCCGCGACTTCGTTCGCTATGGCGCGAGCGAATTCAACCGTCATGGCCTGGTATTTGGCCACGGATTCGGCGGCGCGGTCGACGAGGCGCGTTATCTGGTGCTGCACGCCCTCGCGCTGCCGCCGGATTTGCCGCTCGATTATCTCGATGCGGCGCTGACCGACGCCGAGCGCGCGACGGTCGTCGAACTGCTCGGCAAACGCGTCGCGACACGCAAGCCGGCGGCGTACCTGACCAACGAGGCCTGGTTCTGCGGCCTCGCGTTCTACGTCGACGAGCGCGTGCTGGTACCGCGTTCGCCGTTCGCCGAACTGATTGCGAATCATTTCGAACCCTGGATCGACAGCCAACGGGTCGGCCGGATTCTCGATTTGTGCTGCGGCAGCGCCTGCCTCGCAATCGCCGCACAGTACGCCTTTCGCGACGCCGAGATCGTAGCCGCCGATCTGTCGCGCGATGCGCTCGACGTTGCCGCGATCAACCTCGGACGCCACGACCTCGACGGTCACATCGCGCTGCACGAATCCGACCTGTTCGACTCGATACCGCGTCAGGAATTCGACGTGATCGTTTGCAATCCGCCCTACGTCGACGCGGCCGAAATGGCGTCGCTGCCGGCCGAGTTTCGCCACGAGCCGGAGCTCGGCCTCGCCGCCGGCGCCGACGGGCTGGCGCTGGCCGAGCGGATTCTCGCCGATGCCGGCGATTATCTCGCCGCCGACGGCCTGCTGTTCCTCGAGGTCGGCAATTCGATGGCCGCGCTCGAGGCCAGATACGATTTTCTGCCGTTGACCTGGATCGATTTCGACCACGGCGGTATCGGCGTGTGTTGCATTCGTGGTGCGGATTTGCAGCGGTGCCGCGACGAAATCCTGCGCCTCGCCGGCTAGTCCGCTTATGACCGGCAAAGTAGACTCGAAGGAAGTCGGCCTGGTTGCCGGCCTCAACCTGTTTCATTTCTTTCTCGGCACGCGTGACCTGCATTACGGGCTGTGGAGCGACGATCTCGAAGTCAACATTCGCAACCTGCCGCAGGCGCAGGCGCGCTATACCGATTTTCTGGTCGGCCACATTCCGGACGGCGTCTCGCGCATTCTCGACGTCGGCTGCGGCGCCGGCGGCGTCGCCGTCGCGTTGCGCAAGCGCGGCTACCGCGTCGAGGGCGTCTCGCCGAGCCCGCTGCTGACCGAGGCCGCGCGGCAAAACGCCGGCGACGATTTCCGGATTCACGAGGGTCGTTTCGAAGACGTCGCCTTCGCCGCCGGCGACAGCTTCGATCTCGTACTGTTCAGCGAAAGCTTCCAGTACATCACCCTCGACCGGGTACTCGACGACGCGCGCGCGCGGCTCGCGCCCGGCGGTTACGTCCTGATTTGCGACTTTTTCAAGACCGACGCGCCCGGCAAGTCGATCATCGGCGGCGGCCATCGGCTCGACCGTTTTCGCGCGGTGCTCGACGCGTCACCCTTCGAGGTGATCGAAGACATCGACATCACCCGCGAGACGGCGCCGAATCTCGACATCGTCGAGCAAATGGGGCGCGAGCTGTTGCTGCCGACCGGCCGCCTGATCGGCTATTTTCTCGACCGCAATCATCCGTGGCTCGCGCGCCTGCTGCGCTGGAAGTATCGCAAGAAACTCGCCAAGATCGAGCGCAAATACCTGAGCGGCGAGCGCAACGGCGCAAACTTCGCCCGCCACAAGAACTACCGCCTGCTGCTGCTGCGGCTGCCGGAGTAGCCGTGTCCTGGTGGGGCAAAGCGCTCGGCGGCGCGTTCGGATTTCTGCTCGGCGGACCGCTGGGCGCGTTGATGGGTATCGCCTTCGGCCACGGCTTCGATCGCGGTCTCGGCAAGCTCGACGACGACTCGACGCCGGCCGACCAGGAGCGCATCCAGGCGGCGTTTTTCACCGCGACTTTCTCGGTCATGGGACATATCGCCAAGTCCGACGGCCGCGTTACCCGCGACGAAATACGCCATGCCGAAGACGTCATGCGCCGGCTCGGCCTCGACGCCGAGATGCGCGAGGCGGCGAAGAAACTGTTCAACGAGGGCAAGGCGGCCGACTTTCCGCTCGCCGACGTACTCGCCCAGTTCCGCCGCGAAGTGCATCGCCGCACGACGCTGATCCAGATGTTTCTCGAGATCCAGCTGCAGGCAGCCTGGGCCGATGGCGTGCTGCACCCGGCCGAGCACGACGCGCTGGTCGAAATTTGCCGCCATCTCGGTATCCCGCCGGCGCAGCTCGAGCGGCTCGAGGAAATGCTGCGGGCCGGCTTCGGCCGCGGCGGCGCCGCCGCGCCCGATTCGCTCGACGACGCCTACAAGCTGCTCGGCGTCGAGCCTTCGGTCGACGATGCCGGGCTCAAGCGGGCTTACCGCCGGCTGATGTCGCAGCATCATCCGGACAAGCTGGTCGCCAAGGGTTTGCCCGATGAAATGATCGAGGATGCGAACGAGAAAACGCGGCAAATCAAGGCGGCTTACGAACTGATCAAAAAATCGCGCGGCTCGTGAAAAAAGTCTTCAGCCACGAAAACCGGATGATCGTCTACAACCTGCGCAACCTGCTCGTCGATGCGGGAATCGCAACCCAGGTGCGCAACGAATTCGCCGGCGGCGGCGTCGGCGATCTCGCGCCGTTCGAGACCTGGCCCGAACTGTGGATCGAGGACGACGCGCGGCTCGCCGAAGCCGAGGCGATCCTCGAGCAGGTGCTGGGTGCCGGCGAGGGCGACGACTGGTGGTGTCGCGCCTGCGGCGAATCGAACCCGGCGGCGTTCGATGTCTGCTGGAAATGCGGCCGCCCGACCGATCAAGGAGAAAACCGATGAAACCTCAAGCCTGGTTGTTGATCCTGGTGCCGGCGCTCGCCGGTGCCGGCGAGGTCAGCATCGTCGACGTGCGGGTCGAATGCGCTGGCAGCTGTACCTTCAGCGTCACGCTCGAGCACGCCGACGAGGGCTGGAATCACTACGCGGATCGTTGGGACGTCGTTTCGCCCAACGGCCAGTTATTGAAATCGCGCGTGCTCTATCATCCGCATGTCGACGAACAGCCGTTCACGCGCTCGCTGTCGGGCGTATCGATTCCGGCCGGCGTCACGCAGGTCAGGATTCGCGCGCGCGACTCCAAGCACGGTTTCAGCCCGCGCGAAGTCGTCGTCGATATTCCCCGCTAACGACCCTGCCACAACAGGCGCGCGCCGAGCAGGATCAACAGGCCGCCCGGTAACCAGCGCTGAAAAACGCTGGCTGCGGTACCTCGCAGGTGGCGACTGCCGGTAGCGACGATTGCCGCCAGGGTCAGATTGACGACCGCGCCGGTGACGAGAAAGATCGAACCCAGAGCTATCGACAAGCCAAAGCCGGGGTTGTCCGCGAGGCTCAGAAACGGCGGTATAAAGGCGAGGAAGAACAGCGCGATTTTCGGATTCAGAACATCGACCAGAAAGCCTCGCCGCAGGTATTGCAAGTTGGACGCCAGGCGCTGCGCAAGCGGTTCGGTAACCGGTTCGGGCCGCGGTCTGAGCAGGTCCAGACCGAGGTATATCAGATACGCGGCGCCGAGATACTGGACGATGCCGAAGGCCAGCGGCGAGGCCGCGAATAGCGCCGCGAGGCCGCTTGCGGCCAGCAACACATGGACGAAGGCACCGAGCGCCATACCGGCGACCGCGAAAGCCGCCGCGCGAAATCCGCGCGCGGCGCCGATTGAGGACACCAGCAGGATCGACGGGCCCGGCGCCAGGTTGACCGCGAGGCAGGCGGCGACGAGCAGCAGCAACAATTCGAGATTCACGTCGACGCGGCGTCGCGTGCGGCGGCGAAGGCCGCGACCGCGCGGCTGACGTCCGCCGCGGTCGTCGCCCACGAGCAGACGCTGACGCGAATCGCGCTGCGGTCGCGCCAGCGCGTGCCGCCAACCCAGCATTCGCCGGAAGACTGCACCGCGGCAAGCGTCGCGTCGGTCACCGCGTCGTCGCCGCAGCCGACCAGTACCTGGTTGAATACGACCTCGTTGCATATTTCGAAACCGGCCGCGTCGAGCTCGCCGGCGAACTGCCGCGCGCGTTCGTGCAGGCCATAGACGAGCTCATCGACGCCACTGCGGCCGAGATATTTAAGCGCCGCCCAGAGCTCGAAAATCCGCCCGCGGCGCGACATCTCGGGCGTATGCAGCATGCCGTCGCGCCGGTCGCTGTACGCGATGTAGGATCCGCTCGCGTGCAACGCGCCGATTAGCGCGTCGCGGTCGCGGCACAGGATCACGCCGCTGTCGTATGGGGTATTGAGGGTCTTGTGACCGTCGAATGACCACGAGTCGGCGAGCTCGATGCCGCGGGTCAGGTGCGCGAGCCGCGGCGCGGCTGCCGCCCACAGACCGAAGGCGCCGTCGACGTGGACCCAGGCGCCGGCCTCGCGTGCGTCCGCGCCGAGTTTTGCAAAGTCGTCGAAGGCTCCCGAATTGACGTTGCCCGCCTGCAGGATCAGCAGGCTCGACGAATCAAGCGACGGCACTCGCGCCGCGTCGATTCGTCCCTCGGCATCGGCGTCGACCCAGTCGACGTTGTCGCTGCCGAGGCCGAGCAGCGCGATCGCCTTGGTCACCGTACCGTGCGCTTCACGGCTCGCGATGATGCGCAGCCGCGGCGCGCCGTCGAGACCGGCGCGGTTGACGTCCCAGCCCTGGCGCTCGAGCAGGCGGTAGCGCGCCGCGGCGAGACCGCAGAAAATCGACAGCGACGATCCGCTGACGTAGCCGGCGACGCATTCGCCGGGCAGGCCGAACAGTTGGCGCAACCAGCCCTCGGTGACTTCCTCGAGCTTGGACGCGATCGGCGAGGTAACGTAGAGCGGCGTGTTCTGGTCCCAGAAATCGGTAAGCCAGCGAACCGCGAGCGCCGCCGGGATCACGCCGCCGTTGACGAAACCGAAGTAGCGACCGCCGATCTGCGCGACCGTCGCCGGCCCGCCGAGTTCGTCGAGCTGGCGCAGCACCGCGAGTGCGTCGCCGGGGCCATCGGGCAGGGGCTCGTCGAAGTCGGCGAGCTTGGCGAGCGTTGCCGCGTCGGGGAACACCGGCCGTGCGTCGATGCCGCCGGCATAGCGCAGCGCCGCGTCGTGCGCCGCGGCGAATAAATCTTCGGATTGCAGATCGCGGAACAGCCGCGCGCGGAGATCGTCAGTCATGGTCTCGGTCCTGTAACAGCCGCTCGACCCGGTCGCGCAGAACCGGCAGCAGCTCGGCCGCGAACCACGGGTTTTGTTTGAACCAGCGATTGTTGCGCGGGCTCGGGTGCGGCAAGGGTATCACGCCCGGCCAGTAGTCGCGCCAGGCACGCACGCGCTCGGTCAAGCTGCCGGGGCAGGCGCCGAGATGGTAACCCTGCGCGTAGCGGCCGAGCGCGAGCACGAGCCGGATCGCCGGCAGCGCGTCGAGCAGCCGTCGGCGCCACAGCGCCGCGCACTCGGGCCGCGGCGGCAGGTCGCCGCCGGCGCCGCTGCCCGGGTAGCAAAATCCGAGCGGCAGGATCGCGATTCGCTTGGCGTCGTAAAAAATTTCCCGATCGATGCCGAGCCAGGCGCGCAGCCGCTCACCGCTGGGATCGTCGAAGGGCAAGCCGGAGGCATGGACCTTGCGCCCGGGCGCCTGCCCGGCGATCAGGATGCGCGCGCCCGGCGCGCATTGCAGCACCGGGTTCGGTCCGAGCGGCAACTCGGCCGCGCAGTGGCGGCAGGCGCGCACCTCGGCAAGCAGTAGATCGAGCACCGCCTGCGACACGCGGGTCAGTGCGTCAGAAAGCGGCCGCTACGCGCGCCGGTCGGCGCGCCGTCACGCCAGGCGAGTTCGCCGTTGACCCACACTGAATGAATGCCGGAACTCACTTCGGTGGGCTGCGCGAAACTGGCGCGGTCGATGACCTTGTCGGCGTCGAACAACACGAGGTCGGCAAACTGGCCGACGGCTAGCGCGCCGCGGTCGGCGAGGCCGAAACGCGCCGCGGTCAACGCGGTCATCTTGTGCACCGCGGTCTCGAGATCGAGCCAGCGGCGTTCGCGGGCGTAGCGGCCGAGCACGCGCGGGAAGGTTCCCCACAGGCGCGGGTGCGGCGTTTGCATCGACGGAATACCGTCGGAACCGATCATTGCCGCCGGGTGGCGCATGAAACGCTCGAGATCGCGCTCGTCGATCTGGAAGTAGATCGCCGTGGCCGGATAAAGCCGCTCGCAGGCCTCTTCCGGCGAGCAATGCCAGTCGGCGGCGATTCGATTGAGCAGCTTGCCGTTGCACTCGGGGTGGGGCGTCGACTCGGCAACCAGCACGGTTTCGGCATCGCGCACGAATCGCGCCAACAGCGAGGTCGAACTCGCGCAGTACGGGTAGACGTCGAAAGCCACTGACTGCCCCGCGGCGGCCTCGTCGAGCAGCGCGAGAACCTCGTCGGCGCGGCCGTAGTT
>JBFFXR010000065.1:0-14805 GCA_041569645.1 Gammaproteobacteria bacterium | reverse complement strand
GCCGGTGATGCCGTGTTCGTCTATGCCAAGGCGATGCAGGGGCCGCCGATGCCGCTCGCGGTGCGTCGCCTGCGGGTTGCCGACCTGCCGGTCACGCTGACGCTGTCGGACGACGACGCGATGATGCCGGCATTGAAACTGTCGTCCTTCGACCAGGTAGTCGTCGGCGCGCGCGTGTCGCCGAGCGGCAACCCGGTCGCGCAGGCCGGAGACTTTTACGCCGAGCGCGACGGTATCAGCAGCGCCGATCCGCCGCCCGAGATCACGCTCGTGATCGACCGGGTCAGGTAGACATCAGCCGAATACTTTCTTGATCTCGTCGAACGGCGCAGTGATCGCATAGACGTTGCGATAGCCCATCTGCTTGAGGGTGTGCGCCGACAGTGAGGCGCGGCCGCCGCCGCCGCAATGGGTCAGGATCAGCACGTCCGGATGCGGGCACGCCTTGGGCATCTTCATTTCGATCAGGCCGCGCGAAATATGAATCGAATCCTCGAGTTTCGACTCAGCGACGCTGTCGGCTTCGCGCACGTCGACGATCACCGCGTCGGGATTCTCGTCGAACAGTCGCTTGGCCGTCGCCACGTCGACGCACTCTATGTGTTGCTGCGCCTCCCTGATCAGGTCGCCTGCAGTCTTGAGCATGTCGTTCACCGGTTTGAATCGCTGTTCGGATCGGTTAGTTTAACCGCAAATGGACAAGGACCCACAACTTCCGCGCCGGCCTCGAATTCTGTGTTCCACCGACGAGCTCGGCTCCTCCGGCCGCCGCGATCGCGTAATACCGCTGAGTTTCCAGGTTTTCGGAGTCTTGCTCAACCTGCTGTCATTGATCAGGGTCGACTGGTCGGCGGCGGTGCTGCAGCGGCTGTTTTTTACCGTCTTCAAGACCGAACCGAGACCCTGGGTCGCCGGGTTCTGGCAAAGCGCGGACGAACACAGGGATTTGGCCGTGGACGATACACACATCCCGGTCTATCGTTGGGGCGACGGCCCGGCGGTCGTATTCATGCACGGCTGGAGCGGCAGCGGCACCCAGTTTCGGCATTTCATCGAGCCGCTCGTCGTCGCCGGGTTCCGGGTGATCTGCTTCGATGCGCCCGGGCACGGCGCCAATCCCGGCCGACAAAGTCACCTGCTGCGATTCAGCGGTAGCCTGGAGGCGATTCGACAAGCCTTCGGCTCGATCGACTGCGTGCTCGCGCATTCTTTCGGCGCGATGGCGGCCTGCTACGCGATCCGACAGGGACTGGATGCGCGGCGACTGGTACTGATCGCCCCGCAGCTCGACATCAACGGCATATTCGAAACCTACACCGAACTGCTCCATATGCGCCCCGAACTCGCCGATCGATTTCGCGCGCGGACGGGTGAGCGCATACGCCGTCTGGGTATCGATGATCCGTGGAGCGAATTCGAAGTCTTGCGCCTGCTCGGCGGCCTGGCAACACCCGGCCTGCTGGTATACGACGACGAGGATCCGGAAATTCCAACCGAGTCCTTCGAGCGGTTTGCCGAACTGTGGCGCGGCAGCAGTGTGCACCGGACCCGCGGCCTCGGCCATAACCGGATTCTCAAAGATGCCAGCGTGATTGCCGCGGTCGTCGAATACCTGCGCGCCTGATCAGGCGTCGAAGCTTTCCGCCTGCGACGCGCGGATCGCCGGGATCGCGCGCGTATCCCAGGCCGCCACGGCCCGGTCGAGAATTTCGCGAACCGGCGCGCCGGCGAGATCGGCGGGCGGTTGCTGGCCGAGATGCCGCAGCGCCGCGACCAGCAGGTCGGGTGCCTGCTCGACGCGCAGCGCTTCGGCGCCGGTTTGTTTGCTGAGTTTTTGCCCGTCGGCGGTATTGACGAGCGGTAAGTGCAGGTAGGCCGGTGCAGGCAGGCCCAGGCAGCGTTGCAGATACAGGTGCAAACAGGTGTTCTCGAGCAGGTCTGCGCCGCGGACGACCTCGTCGATGCCTTGCAGCGCGTCGTCGACGACTACCGCGAGGTGGTAGGCAAATATCCCGTCGGCGCGGCGCAGCACGAAGTCGCCGACGCTTGCGGGCAAATCGAGATCGAACTCGCCGTAGACACCGTCGACGAAGCCGACCCTGCCGGCAGCGCCAACGTCTAGACGGATCGCGCCGGTATCGAGCGGCAGTGCGCGCCGGCGGCAGTTACCCGGGTAGATCTGCCCGAGCGGGCCGCTCGCGACGCCTTGCTCGCGCAGCTGTCGGCGGCTGCAGGCGCAGGCGTAAACCGCGCCGTCGGCGATCAACCGATCGAGATGTTCGCGGTAGCAATCCAAGCGCTGGCTCTGATAGGTGACCGGTCCGTCCCAGGCGAAGCCGAAGGCCTCGAGGTCGCGCAGGATCGCGTCGGCCGCGCCGTCGACGACTCGCGGCGTGTCGACGTCCTCGATGCGCAACAGCCACGGCTGCCGGCGATGGCGTGCCTGGCAGTAGGAACCGAGCGCCGCGACCAGCGAACCGAAATGCAGCGGTCCCGACGGCGTGGGCGCGAATCGACCGCTCAAGGATCAGGCGAGCAGGCGCTCGAGCACCCGCGGGTAAATTTGCGACAGCAAGTCGAGCTCGCCGACGTCGACGTGCTCGTCGATCTTGTGGATCGAGTCGTTGACCGGACCGAGCTCGACGACCTGCGCGCCGGTCGGCGCGATGAAGCGCCCGTCGGAGGTGCCGCCGGTGGTCGCGAGCTCGGTTTCGATGCCGGCCTCGGCGGCGATCGCCGCGCGTACCGCCTCGACCAGCTCGCCCGCGGCGGTCAAAAACGGCTGGCCCGATTGCGACCACTCGATGTCGTAGTCGAGCTCGTGCTTGTCGAGAATCGCGCGCGTCGTCTGCTCGATGCGTTCGGGATCGATTTCAGTCGAGTAGCGCAGGTTGAAATGCACTTCGGCGTGTCCGGGCACGACGTTGTGCGCACCGGTGCCGGCATTGAGGTTGGAGATCTGCAGACTGGTAGGCGGGAAATGCGCATTGCCCCGATCCCATTCGTGACGCACCAGTTCATGCAGCGCCGGCATCGCGCGGTGAATCGGGTTGTCGACCTTGTGCGGGTAGGCGACGTGCCCCTGCACGCCGTGGATCAGGAGCCGCGCGCCAAGCGAGCCGCGGCGGCCGTTCTTGACCGTATCGCCGACGCGGTACTGGCTCGACGGTTCGCCGACCAGCGCCCAGTCGATAATCTCGCCGCGCGCGGCGAGCGCCTCGACGACCTTGACCGTACCGTTGACCGCGATGCCTTCCTCGTCGCTGGTGATCAGCAGCGCGATCGAGCCGCGGTGATCGGGCTTGGCGGCGACGAAGCGTTCGCAGGCGATGACCATAGCCGCGATGCTCGATTTCATGTCGGCAGCGCCGCGGCCGTAGAGCATGCCGTCGCGGATTTCCGGCGTGAACGGATCGCTGCTCCAGCGCTCGAGCGGACCGGTCGGCACGACGTCGGTATGGCCGGCGAAGGCGAGCAGCGGCGCCGCGTCGCCGCGGCGAGCCCACAGGTTGGTTACGTCGTCGAAGACCATCGTTTCGCAACGAAAGCCGATCGCCTCGAGGCGCTCGATCAGCATCGCCTGGCAACCGGCATCGTCGGGCGTAACCGACGGCCGCGCGATCAGGTCCATCGCCAGTCGGACGGTGTCGCTATGCATGGCGGCGAAATACCTCCTCGTATTCGGACTCGTCGAAACCGGCCAGATGACGCTCGCCATGGACGAGAATCGGACGCCTGATCAGCGCCGGGTATTCGCGCATCAGCACTAGTGCGGCGCCGGCATCGAGATTGTCGCGCGCCGCCGCCGGTAGTCGTCGCCAGGTCGTGCCGCGCCGGTTCAACAGGTTTTCCCAGCCGAGCGCGGCGTCGAATTGCGCGAGCAGGGCGGCGTCGAGGCCGTGCTTGCGGTAATCGTGAAATGCGTATTCGACGCCGGCGCGTTCGAGCCAGCGCCGGGCCTTGCGGATCGTGTCGCAGTTGGCGATGCCGTAGAGTCTTGCCGCTGCCACGACAATCAGATCTTGCGCAGCAGTTCGTTGATGCCGACCTTGGCGCGGGTTTTCTCGTCGACCTGCTTGACGATCACGGCGCAATACAGGCTGTACTTGCCGTCGTCCGACGGCAGGTTGCCGGCCACGACCACCGAGCCCTCGGGAATGCGGCCGTAGCTGATCTCGCCGCTTGCGCGGTCGTAGATCTTGGTGCTCTGGCCGATGTAGACGCCCATCGAAATAACCGAGTTGCGGCCGACGATGACCCCCTCGACGACTTCGGAGCGCGCGCCGATGAAGCAATTGTCTTCGATGATCGTCGGCGCGGCCTGCAGTGGTTCGAGCACGCCGCCGATGCCGACGCCACCCGACAGGTGCACGTTCTTGCCGATTTGCGCACAGGAGCCGACCGTCGCCCAGGTGTCGACCATCGTGCCGCCGTCGACGTAGGCGCCGATGTTGACGTAGCTCGGCATCAGCACGACGCCCGGCGCGACGTAGGCGCCCTTGCGCGCGACCGCTGGCGGCACGACCCGCACGCCGCTGGCACGGTGCGCCTCGGCGTCGAGACCGGCGAACCTGGAGTCGACCTTGTCGTAGTACTGGGTGAAGCCGCCGGGCATGATCTGGTTGTCGCGAATCCGAAATGACAGCAGCACGGCTTTCTTGAGCCATTCGTTGACTCGCCAGCCGCCGTTGGCGGGCTCGGCGACGCGGGCTTCGCCCGAATCCAGCAATTCGATCGCCGCGAGTACCGCGCGCTTGACCTCGGGGTCGACATTGTCGGGGCTGATATCGGCGCGCTGCTCGAAAGCGGCTTCGATCACCGACTGTAATTCGCTCATGGGCGGACTCCTACAGGGTTTGCCACAGGTTGTTTATTCTTTGCGCCGCGTCGACGCACTCGTCGAGCGGCGCGACCAGCGCCATCCGCACCCGGCCCTCGCCGGGGTTGCCCTGGCCGGCGTCGCGCGCGAGAAAACGGCCGGGCAGCGCGGTGACATTCTGTTCCGCATACAGACGCGCGGCGAAATCGGTATCGTCGATCGGCGTTTGCGCCCACAGGTAAAATCCCGCGGCCGGCGTCGGCGGCGCGAGTGTAGCAGAAAGCAGCTCGCCGACCCGGGCGAATTTTTCCCGGTAGCGGGCGCGATTTTCGACCACGTGCGCCTCGTCGCGCCACGCGGCGATACTCGCCGATTGCGTTGCCGACGGCAGCGCGCAGCCGTGATAGGTGCGATAGCGCAGGAACGCTTGGATGATCGCGGCGTCCCCGGCGACGAAGCCGGAGCGCAGCCCGGGCAGATTCGAGCGCTTCGACAGGCTGTGAAAAACCAGGCAGCGGCGCAGCGAATCGTTGCCGATCGCGACCGCGGCTTCGAGCAGACCGGGCGGCGGCGAGCCTTCGTCGAGATATATTTCCGAGTAGCATTCGTCGCTCGCGATGACGAAATCGTGGCGCTCGGCGAGTTCGATCAGCCGCGCCAGGTATTCGCGCGGCATGACGGCACCGGTCGGATTGCCCGGATTGCAGACATAGAGCAGTTGGCAGCGCCGCCAGCGGCGTACGTCGATCGCGTCGAGATCGGGCAGGAAACCGTTGGCCGCATTGCAATCCAGGTAACCCGGTTCGGCGCCGGCGAGAATCGCCGCGCCCTCGTAGATCTGGTAGAACGGGTTCGGCATCAGCACCAGCGCATCGCCGGCGCCCCGGTCGACGACACATTGTGCTATCGCGAACAGCGCTTCGCGCGTGCCACAGACTGGCAACAGGTGCCGCTCCGGATCGATAATCCCCGCAGCGAGCCCGAATCGCAGGCCGAGCCAGTCGGCGATCGCCGCGCGCAACTCGACGCGCCCGCGCGTCGTCGGATAATTCGACAGCAGGTGCAAATGCGCGATCAGCGATTCGATCACGAAGTGCGGCGGCGGATGCTGCGGCTCGCCGATCGACAAAAGGATCGCCTCGAGTTGCCGGGGCGGCTGCCGCTCGTGCAACAGCTGCGACAGCTTCTCGAACGGGTAGGCTTGGAGCTGGTCCAGATTCGGGTTCATCGGTGGCCAGAGAAAATCAGCTACACGATACTGAATTCGCCGCGGCCAGTAAATAAACCGGCGGCGGGGCGCCGATCGATCTGAGACCCAGATCCCGGATTGCGTCGCGCGGCGGCGTACAATGGTCCCTGGGAAGAACCTCCTGATATGTGTTTGTGAATTGACCCCGCGCCTCGCGTCGGGGTTTTTTTTGGCCCGGCTCGCGGGCCGCGGGAATCAGGCGATTGCGATGTTGCGCCGGCCGGCCGGCAATTCGGCCTTGCCGTCGCTGTCGTAGGTCTTGCACTGGCCGGCGCCGCCGAGACCGCCGAGCAGGCACAGCGAGCGGCGCACGCGGTCCTTGCCGCGATTGATCAGCAGCTGGTTCAACTGGATCGAGTGCTGTAAGGCGACGAGACCCTCGACCAGCTGGCGGTAGAGTTCGGCGAGGCCGCCGGTCGTATCGTCGCACCATTCGATGCATCTTTCGAAGCCGGCGAAATCGGCCGTGAATCCATGCGACTCGAGCAGGCGGTGGCGCTCTGCCTCGAGCTCTTCGATCGCGCCGACGTCGAATTCGGGAGATTCGAGCGAGCGCTGCAGGGTATCGATATCGCTGTCGGCGATTGCCCGCTTGACCGCCTGCAGATAACCGTTGGCCGCATCGATTTGCGTGACGTGGCGCGCCAGCAGCGCACCCAGGGCTTCGCGGCAGGCGCTGGCACTCACGGCAGAAGCTTCTCGATTTCGGCGTACTTGCGCGCGATCACTTCGGCGTCGGGCTGGTACTCGCCACGGCCGAGGGCCTGTTTGACCGATTCGACGCGAGCCTCGTTGACCTCGGGCAGATTCTTGACCTGCTCGGAGAGTTCTTCGAGCAAGGTCGCGTTACTGAGCTCGACGATCGCGCCGTCCTCGCCCGGTTTGGCAGACGCGTGACTGTCCGGTGCCGATTTGCCGGTCTTGGCGGCTGCGCCGCTGCGGGCGTCACCCGAAACCGGGTTGTTCCGCAAGCGATTTTGCGTGTTGATCGGATCAGTCATACTGCGCTCCCTGGATAATGCTCGGTTAAAGTAATCGGCCGACGCCGGTAAAAGTTAAGCCGAATCGACGCCTCATAGCGCCACCCGGACGACGCCGGCGCCGGTCACGACGCCTTCGACGATTTTCCGCGACTGGCTGTTGCGGACCCTGACCACCTGGCCTTTGCTTGCCGCGTGCAGCGCCTCGCCGCTGGAACGGACCCGCAAGCCGCCGTAGTCGAGCACCAGCGTCACCTTTTGTCCGGCGGTTACCAGCCGGCGCGGGATCAGCGACTTCGGCGTCAACACGGCACCGCGCGGCAGGTTGCGCCGCGCTTCGAGGTTCCGCAAGTCTTCGAGTTTAGCAAAATAGCCTTGATTCAGGCGACTTACGTCGGTTTTTTGCAGAACCACCGCGCCAACGTCAATAATTTGACCCCTGACCAGCGGCCGCGCGGCGATCGCGACGTCGTCGAAAACCGCGATCCGCGCGGGTAAATGCAGCTTCCAGCCGGGCGAAACCGGGCAGCGAATGCGCAGCGAGGCATTACCGCGATCCTGTGCGGGGTGCGCGAAGGCGACGTCGAGCTGCACCGGGCAAAGCTTGAGGCGCAGCCTCGAATCCAGGCGGCCGAGCGCGACCTCGGCCGGGTAGGGACTGCGATAGTCCTGCTGCATTACGAACGCCTCGGCCTGCATGCGAATCGACGCGAGGCTCTGCAACGCGCCGGCTTGTGCGCTGCCGGTGATCGCGACCGCCAGCCCACCGGCAGCGAGCAGCTTTGCGGGTCTGAATCGAATTCGTACGTCCATGCGCAAGTACCTGCAATTATCAGGCCAAACGATCCGCGCCGCGCGCTCAAGTTGCCCTGTCGCCAGCCGACATCCCGGGTGTCGATCGACACAATCGGGAGAAATCCATGTCCGGGGTCATGGCGAGCGTCGACCAGCGCACTCAGCTGGCGGGCCGCAACCGGCTCGAACTGCTGATGTTCCGCCTCGGCGGCGCACAACTCTACGGCATCAATGTGTTCAAGGTGCGCGAAGTATTGCCGTGCCCGAAACTGTCGAATATTCCGCAGTCGCACGAGTTCGTGCTCGGCATCGCCAATATCCGTGGCCGCACGATCAGCATCATCGACCTCGGCCGGGCGATCGGCGTGTCGCGCATCGAAGACCTCGATTCCGCCTTGCTGATCATCGCCGAGTACAACCAGAGCGTACAGGGATTTCTGGTCCATGAAGTCGATCGCATCGTCAACCTGAACTGGGAAGACATCCACATTCCGCCGAGCGGCGCAGCAGGCGCCGGCTACCTGACCGCGATCACCCAGGTCGACGAACAAATGGTCGGAGTCATCGACGTCGAGCGCGTGCTCGCCGAAGTGGTCGGCCTGCAGACGCACGTCTCGACCGAGTTGAAGTCGCTGCTCGAAGCGCCGCCCGATGACAGAAAACTGGTGCTCGTCGCCGACGATTCGGTGGTTGCGCGCAAGCAGATTTGCCGCGTGCTCGAGGAAGACATGGGGCTCGATACCGTGACCGAAAAGAACGGCAGGCTAGCGCTCGAGCGGCTCAGGCGCTGGGCCGACGAACAAGACCCGGATCTCGAACGCCTCGCGCTGGTGATTTCCGATATCGAGATGCCGGAAATGGATGGCTACAGCTTTACCACCGAGGTGCGCGCCGACCCGCGACTCGCTCACCTGGTCGTGATCCTGCACACGTCGATGAGCGGCGTGTTCAACCAGAGCATGGTCGACCAGGTCGGCGCCAACAAGTTCATCGCCAAGTTCGAGCCCGACGTGCTGGCGCGGGAGATCACCGAAGTCATTCGCCAACAGATCGAATCCCGGGCGGCAAGCTTGCCGCCCTGATTGCCGCTTTTGCCCGGCGGCGGCGGGCGTTCATCGGCTAAGTCGCTGAAAAAACTGATTTTTATTTTGGTGGCATCGTCGATGCATCGATTTCCGCAATGCAACCACGGGTGACGATCATGCCGATCAGTTTCGAACGAGCTTTCAGCCTTCACGACGACGCGCTGCTGTTGCGCGGTCGCCGCGCCGCGATCCTGGCGTCCAATATCGCCAACGCCGATACCCCGGGCTACAAGGCGCGCGACATCGATTTCGGCGCGACGCTCGCGGCCGCTGCGCAGCAAGCCCGCGGCCCGCTGCGCCTGGCTGGCACCCATCGCGAACATATCGCCGCGCCGCAGCGCGGCGGCGCGATCGATTTGAAGTACCGCTTCCCGCTGCATCCGTCGCTCGACGGCAACAGCGTCGACGCGCACGTCGAGCAGGCGCAGTTCGCCGAGAACGCGCTGCTGATGCAGACCAGCTTTACCTTCCTGAACGGCAAGATTTCAGGCCTGGTGAAGGCATTAAAGGGAGAATAAGACATGAGCCTGCTGGCTAACTTCGATATTTCCGGTACCGCGATCAGCGCGCAGACGCTGCGCCTTAACACGGTCGCGAGCAACCTGGCCAACGTCGAAACCCTGGCCGCGTCGGAGGCCGACGCCTACCGTTCGCGCCAGGTCGTCTTCCAGGCATTGCTGAACGACGCGGCGCGGCCGGGCGAGGTCGGCGTCAGGACGCTTGGCGTCATCGAGAGCGCCAAGGCGGTGCAGCGGCGCTACGACCCGGGCCACGCCTTCGCCGACGCCGATGGCTTCGTTTACGCGAGCAACGTCAACCCGGTCGAGGAGATGGCCAACATGCTGTCGGCCTCGCGCGCCTACCAGAACAACGTCGAGGTGCTGAACACCTCGCGCGACCTGCTGTTGCGGGTCCTGTCACTCGGTACCTAGCGGGAGGTCGACGATGTCCGATATCGATACCAAAAACGTCTACGCACAGCTCGGGCTGACGGCGACGCCCGAGGCCGGTAACAAGGCCAACGACGAACTCGGCCAGGCCGAGTTTCTCGAACTGATGACCGCGCAGCTGAAATACCAGGATCCGCTCAAACCGATGGAAAACGGCGATTTCCTCGGCCAGATGGCGCAGTTCGGCACGGTCAGCGGGATCAACGATCTGAACGCGTCGATCAACACGATGAGCGCGTCTTTCCAGTCCAACCAGGCGCTGCAGGCGTCGACGCTGGTCGGCCGCCGGGTTCTCGTCCCGGCGCAGGCCGGCATGCTCGCTGACGGCGAATCGCTGCAAGGCGCGGTCGAACTCGAGCAGCCCGCCAACCGCGTCGTGATTACGATCCAGAACGCTGCCGGCCAACTGGTACACCGCAGCGAACTCGGCGTGCAGGCGGCCGGCCTGGTCGATTTCAGCTGGGACGGAACCGATGCCGGCGGCAATCGCTTGCCGGCCGGTGAATACCGCATTGCCGCCGAGGTGCATCGCGGCGGTGAGGTCACTTCCGGCGCCACCCTTGCGGTCGTCGACGTCGAGAGTGTAACGCTCGGCGCCGGCGGCCAGGACTTAACCTTGAGCGTAACCGGACTCGGCGATATCGGCATGGGTCAGGTACGCAAGATAATGTAGTAAACCAGGAGCAGAACAATGGCATTCAATACGGCACTCAGCGGCTTGCAAGCCGCCTCGGTCGACCTCAGCGTGACCAGCAACAATATCGCTAACGTCGGCACGACGGGATTCAAGAATTCACGCACCGAGTTCGGCGACCTGTTCGAAATCTCGCCGTTCGGCAACACGCCGACGTCGATTGGTAGCGGGGTCAAGTTGACCAGCGTCAGCCAGCAATTCGACCAGGGTAACCTCAAGTTCACCGACGCCAGCCTCGACATGGCGATCAGCGGTCAGGGTTTCTTCGTTATGAACAGCGCGCTGACCGGCAGCGATATCAGCTACACCCGCGCCGGCCAGTTCCGCATCGACAATAATGGCTATCTGACCAACAGTTCCGGTCAATACGTGCAGGCTTTTCCGGTCGACGCCAGCGGCAACGTCACGTCGACCGCGCTGAACACGACGGTGCCGATCCAGCTGCCGGCATCGACCGGTGCGCCGCAGGCCACCACCGAGGTCGAGGTCGGGCTCAACGTGAACGCGGCGGCGACCGCGCTCGATCCGGCCGCGTTCGATCCGACCGCGAGCAACACCTATAACCACGCGACCTCGACGACGGTCTTCGATTCGCTCGGCACGTCGCACGTCCTGTCGTATTACTTCGTCCACGACCTGCCTGGCTCGGCCACCAACGCGGCCAACGATCCGAACCAGTGGGTGGTCTTCACCTACCTCGACGGGGCCGAGATCGATATCGCCGGCGGCCCGACCGTGGCGCATACCAATGGCGGCCTGCCGGTCAGCCAGGATGTCGGTATCCTCAATTTCAATGCCGACGGCAGCTACAACAGCAGCACTCCGGCGGTATTGCAAAATGCTGCCGTGCCGCTGACCTCCGGCGCCTCGCCGCTTACGATCACCCACGACCTGGCGAACAACCCGATGACCCAGTACGCGGCGTCGTTTTCGGTGAGTATTCTCGATCCCGACGGCTTCGCCACCGGCCGGCTGACCGGTCTCGACATCTCCGAAGAGGGTTTGATGCGCGCGACCTTCAGCAATGGCATCGCGACGCCGCTCGGTCAGGTCGCGCTGGCCGACTTTCCCAATGCCCAGGGATTGCAGGCAATTGGCCAGTCGTCGTGGAACGAGACGATCGATTCGGGGCAGGTGATCATGGGCTCGGCCGGTACCGGGCGCCTCGGTCTGATCCAGTCCGGCGCGCTGGAAACCTCGAACGTCGACCTGACGCAGCAGCTGGTGAACCTGATCACCGCGCAGCGCAACTTCCAGGCCAACGCGCGATCGATCGAGACCTCGAACTCGATTACCGATACGATCATCCAGATTCGATAGCGTCAGTCGGAAATAATCCCGTGGACAAGTATCTCTATCTGGCGATGAACGGTGCTGCGCAAGCGATGCTTGCGCAGCAAAACAATGCCAATAACCTGGCCAACGTCAGCACGGTCGGTTTCCGCGCAACGCTGGATTCGTTCGAGGCGCAGGCGCTTTCCGGTCCGGGATTCCCGGACCGGGTCTACGTCGGCGGCCGCGCCGCCGGCGTCGATTTCAGCCATGGGCCGATCGCCTCGACGGGACGCGATCTCGACCTGGCAATCGACGGCGACGGCTGGTTCGTCGTGCAGGCCGCCGACGGCGGCAGCGCGTATTCACGCCGCGGCGACCTGCGGCTCGATCCCAGCGGCTTGCTGGTCGACGGCGCCGATCGGATCGTCCTCGGCGAGGGCGGCCCGATCACGATTCCGCAATTCGAATCGCTGGTCATCGGGCGCGACGGCACGATCAGCGTGCGCGCCTCGGGGCAGGCGGCCAATACCCTGGTGGCGGTCGATCGTATTCGCCTCGTCAACCCGCCGCCGGAAACGCTTTATCGCGGTAACGACGGCCTGTTTCGCGACCGTGACGGGCTCGACGCGCCGGCCGATGCCGCGGTTACGGTGACCGCCGGTGCGCTCGAAGGCAGCAACGTCAACGCGGTCGACGCGATGGTCCGCATGATCGACTACGCGCGCTTCTACGAGCACCAGGTCAAGCTGATGAAGCTTGCCAGCGAAAACGACGCCGCCAGTTCCCGCCTGATGCGAATGAGCGGCTAACGTGGCAAAATTGCCGGATTGCGCCGCGGAAATCCGGAATTGAACGACACTAGCGAAATTGGTCAGGAGTATCGCACGCTACGCGACGCGATCGATACTGCGATGCTGTCCACGCTCGGCGACGACGGCTTGCCGGAGGCCAGCTACGCGCCGCTGGTCTGGCACGATGCTGCGGCTTTCCTTTTCTTGAGTGAACTTGCCAGCCATACCCGCAACCTGCGGCGAAACCCGGCGCTCGGACTGTTGTTGCTCGATCCCGCGACGCCGGCGAATCCGTTCGCCCGTCGGCGCATCGCGTTGCAAGGCCGCGCCCAGTCCATCGAGCGTGGTGCGCCATCGTTTGCATCGATACTCGAGTTGTTTCGCCAGCGCCACGGCAAGGTCATGGACCTGATCGAACCGCTACCCGATTTTCAATTATTCCGGATCGAGCCGGAGCGCGGGCGCTACATTCGCGGATTCGGCCAGGCCTACGATTTGACCGGTCCGGAACTCGACGAGCCGCGGCACGTCGGCCCCGGTTCCTAGTTTGCGATGCGATCCTCGTAGTCGATCAGCGACAGCACTTCCTTTTTCAGGTCATCGGCCTGGTACATGCCGCCCGGAGTTTCGACCAGTGCTTCGTACCACGGAGCAACCATTTCGCGCAGGACAGCCGCGTCGGCGCTGTCGGTGATTTTCTGGACCAGGCTGCCGACCCGCACCTGGTTGCCGAAGGTGAGCAGCGTGTTGCACATCAATTCGCGCGCCGAGATCTCGGGCGAGGTCTCGGTAATATCGCGCTCGGTGACTTCGATCTCGGTTTCGGTTACGTCGGACGCGTTTGGCGACGCGATGAAGTCTTCGAAAAGCAAACGTTCGAGTATCGTATCGAGGTCGTCGCACAGCGATATCTGCGCCAGCGTGGCAACGGTATTCTCGCCGTTGACGAGGATCAGTACGCGGCGTTCCTTCATACTGAGCGCGTCGGTTTTGCTCGTCATTTCGGCCTGTCCCTTGGCCGTTTTGTGGAAAATTTCGCTCGGATTCATCGCCAGGCTGAGTCGAGAGGCCGCTAGTTATACCCAAGTTTAATCAATGTCAAAGGCCGCGCCGTCGAAGGCCCGGTTGAGATCCGCATCGCAGCGTCGGCTGTGTAAAACAGCGCCCGCGTTGCGGTCGTCGAGTCCCAGAATTGTAGCAAACGGAGCCCGACTCGCATGTGACCGGTTCGACAGGACGGCGACCGCGTGCCGGCGATCGTTTGACCGTACGGTGTTGCCGGACCGACGCATTTGGTGCTGGTATGTTGTCGACGGCTGTGGTTTACTTACGTCCAACCTGTAACAGGCCAGGTCGCGGTCGCCGAAAACGAGTATCGGCACGGCGATACCCGAGGCCAGGACATTGGAGGAGAGCGCTGCCGGAACAACAATAATGACGATGGCAGGTAGGACGAGAAGGGCGCCCGTTGGGCGCCTTTTCTTTTGCCCGCGCGCCTGGTTTATTGATCGCCGCGTGGCCCTGCGGTGGCGCTGTCGAGCGCGGCCGTGGCGGATCCGCGAAACAGCGATTCTGTTGCTATACTCGAACGCTATGAAGCGATCGATCGTATTGCTTTTGATCTTGCTCCTGCCGGGCGCGCCGCTGCTCGCGAATCAGGACGGCCTCGTCGTGCGCAACGCGACGCTCCATGCCGGCGCCGGCCGCGACGCCGCGGTTGTCGGCCGTATCGATGCCGGTACCCGGGTCGCGATCTTCGACCGCAAGGGCGGCTGGCGCGAAATCTATTCCGAGGAAAAGGCGCTCGTCGGCTGGGTGCGAATCTACGAGGTCCGCGAACTCGACTCCGCCGTACCCGCCGCGATCGAAACGCAAAGCGACTCGCGCGGATTTCTCTCCGGACTCGCGAGCTTTTCGCGCAAGGCCAGCCGATTCTTCGGTGCCGGCGGTGCGACCACGAGTTCGAGCACCGCGACGATCGGCGTTCGTGGGCTCAGCGAGGCCGAGCTCAAGGGTGCGCAACCCGATCTGCAGGAGCTCGAGCGTATGCGCGGCTACGCCAGTAGCAGCACGCGCAGCGCGGAGTTCGGCGAGAACGGCGCTCTGCGCGCGCGCCAGATCAAACACCTCAAGCCACGGGCCGATAGCGATCGCATTAGCGATTACG
>JBFFXR010000064.1:0-14911 GCA_041569645.1 Gammaproteobacteria bacterium | reverse complement strand
GTCATAGAGACCGGTCTTGCCGAGCGTCAGGCGCATCTTGTCGTGCGAACCGCTCGACGCGACGCAATACGACAGCGACAATTCGCCGAGCGCCTTTTCGATGCCGTCGACCGGCTCGACCGCCGCCGCCAGCGCGGCGTCGATTTCGTCGCGATAGCGGCGCTCGAGCTCGACCGGTGGCGGCGCGCCGAGTAGCGCTTCTATCTTCGCCAGGCACTGATCCTTTGAGTGGCCGACGAAGGTATCGAACATTTGCTCGAGCGTGAATTCGAGGCCGCAAACCTCGCGCAACGCGCGCGCGAAAACCTCGTTGGCGATGCGTTCGCTGTCGACCAGCACGCCGTCGCAATCGAAGATGACCAGTTGCAGTGCCGCGTTCAAACGGTCGGGCCGGCTGGGTCCTTCTTGGCGATATTGGTGGCGAGCGCGATCATCGACGCGAGATCGGTCAGGTTCGACGGCACGACCAGCGTGTTGCCTTCTTTCGCCAGGTTGCCGAACTGCTGCACGTAGGCTTCGGCGACGCGCAACTGCATCGCCGCGTCGCCGCCCGGCACGGTCAGCGATTCGGCGACCCGCCGCAGGCCCTCGGCGGTCGCGGTGGCGACCGCGAGGATCGCCTGGGCCTCGCCTTCGGCCTCGTTGATCTGCTGCTGCTTGGCGGCCTCCGACTCCTTGATCACGCGCTGCTTCTCGCCCTCGGCCTCGTTGATCTTGGCGTCGCGCTCGCCTTCCGAAGTCAGGATCACCGCGCGCTTCTCCCGCTCGGCGCGCATCTGCTTTTCCATCGCCGACAGCACGTCGTGCGGCGGATTGATGTTCTTGATCTCGTAGCGCAGCACCTTGACGCCCCAGGGATCCGACGCCTTGTCGAGCTCGGAGACGACATTGGCGTTGATCGCGCCGCGTTCCTCGAAGGTGCGGTCGAGATCGATCTTGCCGATTTCGCTACGCAGCGTGGTTTGCGCGAGTTGCGAAATCGCGAATACGAAGTCGGTGATGCCGTAGGACGCGCGCTCCGGGTCCATGACCTGCAGGTAGAGCACGCCGTCGACGCCGACCTGCACGTTGTCCTTGGTAATGCAGACCTGTTCGGGGATATCGATCGCCAGTTCCTTGAGGCTGTGCTTGTAGGCGGCCGACTCGATGAACGGGATCAGAATGTGAAACCCGGCGCGCAGCGTGCGGCTGTACTTGCCGAGGCTTTCGACTACGAAAGCCTGTTGCTGCGGCACGATAACCGCGGTTTTGACGATGATCAGGATCACGACGATCGCGATCGCGAGCGCGACCCAGAATGAGAAATTGGCATACATGTCGAACATCGCGTGCTACTCCCTGATAGCGTCGAGGTTGAGTTTGAGGCCGTCGACCCGGCTGATGCGCACGCGCTGCCCGGCTTCGAAGGCTTCGCTGCTGTTATTGACGATGGTCCAGTCGGTGCCGCGATAGTTCAGGCGGCCGGTCTGCCCGGGTTTCAGTGCCTGCTCGAGCGTGACGATCTCGCCGGCCGGGCCGGTTTCGTAACCGACGCCGCCGCCGCGCAGCTTGGCGTAGAGCTTCCGGCGGAACAATACCATCAGCACGATCGCGATGACCGCGAAGACTAGCCACTGGACCCAGGCCTCGAGACCGGCGCCGGCGAGTTCGATCAGGCCGGTTATCATCGCGGCGATGCCGATGAAGACCAGGTAAAAGGCCGCTTCGACGCCGAGCAATTCGGCGCCGAGCAGGATCGCGCCGACGATTATCCATCCCCACCAGGGCATGACGGATTCTCCGAAGTTTCGCGCATCTTAACTGAAAAACCCGTCGCGCCGGAATTCAGAGCGCGAAATAGTTTTTACTCAGAGTAAAAACTCCGAGCATTTATTCTGAAACAAACCTGAGGGCGGATTTCGGTTGGTTCAGGGCTGCGACGCGGCGAGGGCCTGGTCGAGGTCCCAGAGAATATCGTCGAGGGTCTCGAGACCGACCGAGATGCGCACCATGTCGGGGGTCACGCCGGCCGACAGCTGCTGTTCCTCGGACAGCTGGCGGTGGGTCGTCGACGCCGGGTGAATGATAAGCGTGCGCGCGTCGCCTACGTTGGCGAGGTGGCTCATGAATTGCGCGCTGTTGATGAACTTTTCGCCGGCCGCGGCGCCGCCCTTGACGCCGAAGCTCATGATCGAACCGGCGCCCTTGGGCAGGTATTTCTGCACCTGCTCGCGATACGGATTGTCGTCGAGGCCCGCGTAGCTGACCCAGGTCACCGCCGGGTGTTCGACGAGGAACTTCGCCACGCCCATCGCATTTGCGCAGTGGCGGTCCATCCGCACCGGCAGCGTCTCGAGACCCTGCAGCAGCATGAACGCGTTGAACGGGCTCATCGCGTGGCCGAGCGTGCGCAAGGTCTCGCAGCGCGCCTTCATCGTGAGACCGAAATCGCCAAAGGTCTCGAAAAAGCGGATGCCGTGGTAGCCCTGCGACGGCTCGACCATGCCCGGAAACTTGCCGTTGTCCCACGGGAACTTGCCCGACTCGACCATCACGCCGCCCATGCTGGTGCCGTGGCCGCCGATGAACTTGGTCGCCGAGTGCACGACGATGTCGGCGCCATGATCGAACGGCTTGCATAAATAAGGTGTCGCGAACGTATTGTCGATGATCAGCGGAATGTCGTGGTCGTGCGCAATCGCCGCGACCGCCTCGAGGTCGATGACGTTATTGGTTGGATTGCCGATCGTCTCGGCGTAGAGCGCCTTCGTTTTGGGCGTGATCACGCGGGTGAAATTCTCCGGCTCGTCGGAATCGACGAAGGTGGTCTCGATTCCCATTTTGCGGAAGGTCACATCGAACTGCGAGTAGGTGCCGCCGTAGAGCGTCTTCGCCGACACCAGGTGATCGCCCTGCTCGAGCAATGTCAGGATCGCGGTCATCTGCGCGGCCATGCCGGACGAAACGCCGAGCGCGGCGCGGCCGTTCTCGAGCGCCGCCATGCGCTCCTCGAACACCGCCGTCGTCGGGTTGGTCAGGCGCACGTAAGTGTTGCCGAAGGTCTGCAGGTTGAACAGGCTGGCGGCGTGGTCGGCGTCGTCGAACACGTAGGATGTCGTCTGGTAGATCGGCACCGCGCGCGCGCCGGTCACCGGGTCGGGGATCTGGCCCGCGTGCAGGCACAGGGTTTCGATGCCGAATTTGCGATCCGCCATGCGGTCCTCCTAGCGGTTGTAAACCAGTGGGCGCTGTGCCGAGATCACGCCGGTGTTGACGCCGACCCAGTTGAGGCCGCCGAACAGGCGCGCGTACTCGATCTTCATGCAGCGGTCCATGACGACCTCGAGGCCGGCCGCGCGCGCCTTCGCCGCGGCCTCCTCGTTGACGATACCGAGCTGCATCCAGACGACTTTCGCGCCGATCTCGATCGCGGCGTCGACGAACGGCATCACCCGCTCGGCTCGCTGGAACAGGTCGACGACGTCGATCGGATGCGGAATCGACTTCAGGTCCGGGTAGCATTTCTGGCCCAGGATTTCGTCGTATTTCGGATTCACCGGGGTGACTTCGAAACCGTGCTCGAGCAGGTACTTGGCGGCGAAGTTGCTCGGCCGCGACCAGTCGGCGGACAGGCCGACCATCGCGATGCGCTTGTACTCGCTGAGGATGCGCCGCAGCGCCTTGATGTCGTTGTCGTCGCTCATAGCTGTTTGGCGCGTTCGCGCAGTTCGAATTTCTGGATCTTGCCGGTCGAGGTTTTCGGCAACGCGCCGAACACGACCTTGCGCGGCGCCTTGAAACGCGCCAGGTTTGCGCGGCAATGGTCGATGATGTCCTGCTCGGCGACGTCGCCGGCATCGTCGCGCAGGGTAACGAACGCGCACGGCGTCTCGCCCCATTTCTCGTCCGGCATCGCCGCGACTGCGGCTTCGAGCACGGCCGGGTGGCGATAAAGCACTTTTTCGATTTCGATGCTCGAGATGTTTTCGCCACCGGAAATGATGATGTCCTTGGAGCGGTCCTTGATCTCGATGTAGCCATCGGGATGGCAAACGGCGAGATCACCGGAATGGAAATAACCGCCGTCGAAGGCTTTTTTACTTGCCGCCGGATTCTTGAGATAGCCCTTCATGACGATATTGCCGCGGAACATGATTTCACCGATGGTTTCGCCGTCACGCGGCACCGGTGTCATGGTCTCTGGATCCATCACGACGAGCTCCTCGAGCATCGGGTAGCGCACGCCCTGGCGCGCCTTGATTTCGGCCTGCTCGGCGATCGGCAACGCGTCCCACTCGTCGTGCCAGGAGCAGACCACGGCGGGGCCATAGACTTCGGTCAGACCGTAGGAGTGCGTGACCCTGAAATTGAGTCGCGCCATCGCCTCGAGGATTGCCGGCGGCGGTGCCGACGCCGCGGTCATGATGTTGACCTCGTGGTCGATGCCGGTCTTGAGCTCGTCGCTGGCGTTGGCCATCAACCCGAGCACGATCGGCGCGCCGCACAGATGCGTGACCCGGTGGCGCTTGATCGCGGCGTAGATCGCGTCGTCGCGCACCGCGCGCAGGCACACGCTGGTGCCGTTCAAGGCCGCCAGCGTCCACGGGAAACACCAGCCGTTACAGTGAAACAGCGGCAGCGTCCACAGGTACACCGGGTGCGCGGTCATGTTCCACGCCAGCACGTTCGAGACCGCGTTGAGGTAGGCGCCGCGATGATGCGTGACGACGCCCTTCGGATCGCCGGTCGTGCCCGAGGTGTAACCGAGCGCGATCGCGCGCCACTCGTCATCCGGCGGCCGCCATTCGAATTCGGGGTCGCCCTGCTCGAGCAAGGCCTCGTAATCGCTCTCGCCGACCGACTGGCCGCCGTCGAAGGCCGGGTCGTCGACGTCGATTACGCGCGGCGGGTCGTCGAGCTGGGCGAGCGCCGCCTCGACCGTGGCGCCAAACTCGCGATCAACCAGCAGCACCTTCGCCCCGCCATGACGCAACTGGAATGCGATCGCGTCGGCGTCAAGCCGAATATTGAGTCCGTGAATCACCGCGCCGGCCATCGGGATCGCGAAGTGCGCCTCGACCATCGCCGGTACGTTCGGCAGCATCAGTGCGACGGTGTCGTCGTCGCCGACGCCGAGCTTTTGCAGCGACGACGCGAAACGCCGGCAGCGGCCGTAGGTCTCGGCCCAGTCGCGCGCGATATCGCCGTAGATGACCGCCGGCTGCCGCGGGTAGACCGCCGCTGCGCGCTCGATGAACGTCAATGGCGACAGCGGCGTGAAATTGGCGGGATTCTTGTCGAGGTCGGTCGAGTACTGCGAAGTCGTCATGCGGTCACGCGTCTTTCCAGGTCGGCTGGCGTTTTTCGATGAAGGCGTCGATTCCCTCGCGCGCGTCATGCGAATCCATGTTACAGGCCATGCGCTCGCTGGCGTAGGCGTAGGCTTCGGAAAGATCGAGCGGCAGTTGTCGGTAAAACATCTCCTTGCCGAGGCGAATCGCGTGGGCGGATTTTGCGGCGATCTTCTGCGCGAGTTCGCGGGTCGCGGTTTCGAGTTCGGCGGCCGCCACGACCCGGTTGACGAGGCCCCACTCGCTCGCCAGGTCGGCGTCGATGAAATCGCCGGTCAGCAACATTTCGAGCGCGCGTTTGCGCGGCAAGTTACGCGATAGCGGCACCGCCGGCGTCGAGCAAAAGAGCCCGAGATTGACGCCGGAGACGGCAAAACGGGCCTCGCTGGCGGCGACCGCGAGATCGCAGTTGGCGACCAGCTGGCAGCCGGCCGCGGTGGCGATGCCGTTGACCCGCGCGATCACGGGCTGGGGCAGGCGATTGATGGTCAGCATCATCTGGCCACATTGATCGAACAGCGCCTGATGGAAACCGCGATCCTCGCGCTGGCGCATTTCCTTCAGATCGTGGCCGGCGCAGAACGCCTTGCCGTTGGCGGCGAGGATGACGACGCGGACGGTTTCGTCGGCGGCAATTGCGTCGAGCGCTTGTTGCAGCTCGGTCAGCATCGCCTGCGACAGCGCGTTGTACTGTGAAGGCCGGTTCAGCGTGAGCGTCGCGATTCCACCGTCGGCGTCTTCGCGCAGCAGGATGGGTTCGTCGGTAACTCGATCGGCGGGGGCACTCATGGTTCGATCTCCTGAATTTTTCGCCGCAGGTAGGCGGAAAAATAATCGCCGTAGCGGCGTTGCAGTTCGGGCAGTTTCCAGTCGTCGCCCGTCACCTTACCGCGACAAAGCTTACTACCGCAACGGCAGTCTAGCGTGTAGTTGTCGGAGCGCTCCATCGCGTAATCGTGGAAAAGCTCTTCGCCGGCGGCGATATTGCGCAGCGCAACGTAGACGACGTTACCGCGAAATCCGACGTTGGGATCGCAGGAATGATTGATCATGACCGACATATCGAGAACCTCGTCGGGAACGCGCGGCGCGATGTAAAAATCGTCGTCGATTTGCAGCGCGTAGTCGCCAGCGGTCGCGGTGACCTGCTCGATCTCGTCACGGCCGACGACGTGACCGGCCTTGATCGCAACGACTTCGTCGCGGAAGATATCGGCCTTCGCAACCACCCCGCGCCCCGCAAGCGTATCGTCGCGCACCTCGATTTTCGGCGAACGGTATGTCTTCATGCCACTATATATATACGTCGTACCGATCGCCGATTCTACCATCATCCGCGGCCGATAATCCTCGCCTCCCGGTTGCGGACGGAAGTCGTCGCGCCACGGGTTGCGGTCGAATTCGGGCCGCGGAGCCGTTCCGGAGCAAGGTCCTATTGGCACGTCTCTTGATACCAGTCAAGGCGCGAGTCGCCCCGACAATTATCGTGTGGTGCCTCGATAGATGGCCTGGTGGAGCCAATGGCCAGATCGCAGCAAACGGAGCACGAGGCACTGGGCGACGAGATCGTCTTTCACGTGCACGGCGTCACCAAGGTATACCAGATGGGTGAAGTCGAGGTACACGCGCTGCGCGGCGTGGACCTCGACCTCTATCATGGCGAATTCACCGTTTTGCTCGGCGCGTCGGGCAGCGGCAAGTCGACCCTGCTCAACATCCTCGGCGGCCTCGACACGCCGACCGACGGTCACGTGATTTACGGCGACCGCGATCTGACCCGCGCCGGCGAGCGCGAATTGACCCGCTACCGGCGCTACCACGTCGGTTTCGTGTTTCAGTTTTACAACCTGATTCCGAGCCTGACCGCGCGCGAAAACGTCGCCGTCGTGACCGAAATCGCGCGCGCGCCGATGCAACCGGACGACGCACTCGAGTTGGTCGGACTCGGCGAGCGCCTCGATCATTTCCCGGCGCAACTTTCCGGCGGCGAGCAGCAACGCGTCGCCATCGCGCGCGCGATCGCGAAGAATCCCGACGTGCTGCTGTGTGACGAGCCCACCGGCGCGCTCGACTTCAAGACCGGAATCGTCGTGCTCGAGGCGCTGCTGCGGGTCAACCAGGAACTCGGCACCAGCACCGCGGTGATTACGCACAATGCCGGCATCGCCCAGATGGCGGACCGCGTAATCACGCTGGCCGACGGGCGCATCGGCGAGGTGGTCGTCAACCAGACCAAACTCGCGCCGCGCGAGCTTTCCTGGTAAGCGATCAGCGATGAAGGCGATCGACATCAAGCTCTGGCGCGAACTGTGGAACCTGCGCATGCAGGTGCTCGCGATCGCGCTGGTCATCGTCGGCGGCGTCAGTATTTTCATCATGTCGCTGAGCACGCTCGATTCGTTGTACGAAACGCGTGCGAGTTACTACCGCGAGCATCACTTCGCGCAGGTTTTCGCATCGCTGAAACGCGCGCCGCTGTCGCTGGCGAATCGCATTGCGGCGATTCCCGGCGTCGACAAGGTCGAAACCCGCGTGGTCGCCTACGTCAGCATCGACGTCTCCGGCTTCGACGATCCGGTCAGCGGCCACCTGGTCTCGCTACCCGATAAAAGCCGCGGCCTGCTGAACCAGGTCTACCTGCGCGAGGGTCGACTGCTCGAGTCGGGGCGCGATGACGAAGTCATGCTCAGCGTCAAATTCGCCGAAGCGCACGGGCTTAGACCCGGCGACCGCCTGCATGCCACGATCAACGGACGGCGCAAAACACTCAATGTCGTCGCGCTGGCGATGTCGCCCGAATATGTTTACCAGATCGCACCGGGTGCGCTGTTCCCCGACTACGCGCGCTACGGAATCCTGTGGACCGCGCGCAAACCGCTGGCCGCCGCCTACGACATGGAGGGCGCCTTCAACGACGTCGCGTTGACGCTGCAACCGGGAACCAACGAACAGGACATCATCGATCGCCTCGACGAACTGTTGAAACCCTATGGCGGAATCGGCGCCTACGCGCGCGAAGATCAGCTGTCGAGCCGCTTCCTGACCGAGGAACTGAAACAGCAGCAAACTACGGCGACAGTGTTTCCGGTGATCTTTTTCGGTGTCGCCGCGTTCCTGCTCAATGTCGTCATCAGCCGCCTGATCGGCCTGCAGCGCGAACAAATCGCCGCGCTCAAGGCTTTCGGCTACAGCGAATTCGCGGTAGGCCTGCATTACATCAAGCTGGTGTTGCTGATCGTCGGCATCGGGGTCGCCGGCGGTATCGTCGCCGGCGTCTGGATGGGCAAGGCACTCAGCGACGTCTACATGGCATTTTTCAGCTTGCCGTTCATGATCTACGTGCTCGAACCGGGAGTCGTCGTCGGCGCCATCCTGATCAGCATGCTGGTCGCGATCCTGGGCACGCTGCACGCGGTCAAGAATGCCGTCAAGCTGCCGCCGGCACAGGCGATGCGACCCGAACCGCCTGCCGTCTACCGTGCCACCCTGATTGAACGCTTCGGCCTGCAGCGCTGGTTTTCGCAACCCTCGCGCATGATCCTGCGCCATATCGAGCGCCAGCCGTTCAAAGCCCTGCTGACTACGCTCGGCATCGCAATGGCCTGCGGCATAATGGTCGTGAGCGGCTTCCAGGAGGGCGCCATCGATCACATGATCTACCTGCAATACGGCATGAGCCAGCGCGACGACATCCTCGTCAACTACACCGAACCGACTTCGGCCCGCTCGCTGTATTCGCTGCGCAGCATCGAGGGGGTCGAGCACGTCGAATCGTTCCGCAGGGTTCCGGCGAAACTGCAATTCGAACATCGCTTTTACCGCAGCTCGGTGCAGGGAATCGACGCCGACGGCGACCTTTTGCGCTTGCTGGACAGCGATTTGAATTTCATCGACCTGCCGTCGCACGGCGTCGTGCTGACCGATTATCTCGCCGAATTGTTGCACATCGGGCCAGGCGAACTGCTGACGATCGAAGTTCTCGAAGGCAGCCGGCCGACGCTACAGGTTCCGGTGGCCGGAACCGCCAGGCAGGACCTCGGCATGAACGCCTATTTGCAGCGCGAAACCCTCAACGGGTTGCTGCGCGAGGGCAATGCGATATCCGGCGCGTTGCTGAAGGTCGACCGGCGCTTGCAACGCGACGTCTACCGCGAGCTGAAGGACATACCGCGCATCGCCGGCGTGGTCGAACAGCGATCCGCGGTCGACTCGTTTTACGAAAACGTCGCTCGAACGATCCTGTTTTATACCTTTATCTCGACCCTGCTCGGCTCCAGCATCGCCTTCGGAGTGGTCTACAACAGCATGCGCATCGCCCTGTCCGAACGCGGCCGCGAACTGGCGAGTCTGCGCGTGCTCGGATTCGAGC
Source organism: Gammaproteobacteria bacterium (assembly GCA_041569645.1). Taxonomy (GTDB): domain Bacteria; phylum Pseudomonadota; class Gammaproteobacteria. The sequence continues at coordinate 5,212 of JBFFXR010000064.1, read as the reverse complement.
GCAGCGAGGTCGCCTATATCCTGCTCGGCGAAATTGGCCTGCTGACGCTCGCGGCAATTCCGCTGGGCCTGTTGTTCGGTTACGGCCTGTGCGCCTATATGGCGTACGAATTCGATACCGATTTGTACCGCGTGCCGCTGGTGCTCGGCATCAAGGTATATGCCTTCGCCACGCTGGTGGTGATTGTCTCGTCACTCGTATCCGCCTTGATGATCTGGCGTAACCTGGCCCGGCTCGATATGGTGGCGGTACTAAAGACCAAGGAGTAGATCGATGTTCACGCTGCTGCGACAACATCCCGCCACCGCCGTCATCCCGGTCGCTGTCGTCGCGCTGCTGGTCTGGGGCTTCTGGCCGCAACCGGTGCCGGTCGAGGCCGCCAGGGCGATACGCGCCCCGATGGCCGTCACCATCGAGGAAGAAGGCCGGACCCGGGTCATCGACCGCTATATCGTATCGGCACCGGTGGACGGCGTCGCCTGCCGCGTGCAACTCGACGTCGGCGACGCGGTCGAGCAGGGGCAGGTATTGCTGTCGATCACGCCGCTGCAATCGCAGGTGCTGGACCCGCGTAGCCGCGCGCAAGCCGCGGCGCGCGTCGCGGCTGCCGAATCGGCACTGCGCGCGGCGCGCGAGCAGGCCCTCGCGGCCGCTGCGGACCAGCAGTACGCCGCGACCGAACTCGAGCGCCTGCGGCCGCTGATGAACGAGGGATTGATCTCGCGCGAGGCTTTCGACAGGGCGGAAACCACCGCGCGCACCAGCGCGGCGGCGAAGCGCTCGGCCGACTTCAACGTCGAAGTCGCCGCCTACGACCTCGAAGCCGCGCGCACCGCGCTCGAATACTCGGCGGCGACACCGAGCGAGGCTCCTGCCGAACGGGTACCGGTACGCGCGCCGATCGACGGGCGCATACTGCGGATCGAACACGAATGCGAGGGCCCGGTGCGCACCGGTCAACCGCTGTTCGAGGTCGGCGATCCGCGCGCGCTGGAGGTCGAGGTCGACGTCCTTTCGGCCGATGCCGTCAGAATCAAGCCAGGCATGACGGTGCGCTTCGATCGCTGGGGCGGCGAAGGGCCGCTGCACGGCAAGGTACGCACGGTCGAGCCGGTCGGCTTTACCAAGATTTCGGCGCTCGGCGTCGAGGAGCAGCGCGTGCTGGTAATTTCGAACTTTACCTCGCCGCCGGAGGAATGGGCCCGCCTCGGCGATGGCTACCGGGTCGAGGCGCAGTTCGTTCTGTGGCAGCAAGACGACGTGTTGCAGGTGCCGGCGAGCAGCCTGTTTCGCTACCGCGACGGCTGGGCCGTGTTCGTTATCGACGACGATCGCGCCCGTCGACGCGAGGTCAGGGTCGGCCAGCGCACCGGTCTGGTCGCGCAAATCGAGGACGGCGTGACCCTGAGCGAAACGATCATCATGCACCCCAGCGATGCGGTCGAGGACGGGGTACGCGTCAAGCGGCGCTGAGCGGATGCGCCACGGATTTCACTCTTTCGGACCGGCCGGCGCTAACCCGCTGCGCTCAGTCGTTGTCGATCAGGCCGGCACCGGCACCGGCGCGGGATTCCTCGGTGGCTGGAGCATAGGTTTCGAACGCGAGCGCGTCGATACGGGCGAAGATCGCGTCGGCGATCGAGTAGGCCAGCGTCGACGGTAATTGTCGCGGTGCGGCGAGATCGTCCTGGCGGCAGCTCACCGCATCGACCCCGGCGCGCAGCAGGTCATCGCGGTTGCCGGCGATCGTCAGGCCTACTTCGTGGCAGCTCACGCGCACGCCGGCCCACGCGGTCGTGTATACCGTGCGGTGACAGCGCGCCGCCTGGCCGACGGTTGCGGCGAGCAGTAACGGGTACGCGGTCGGACCAAGACGGAACGCACGGCCATCGAGCATCTGCGCGCTGCGGTCGGCGAGCGCAGCGCCGCCGATGACGGGGCAGATCACGCCACCGGGTGCCAGCCACGGATCGGCGGCACAATCGGGAATCCAGGCTTGATAATCCTTGCCGCGTAAGCCCTCTAGATGCGCCAACATCAGCTCCGGGCCCGCCAGACCGAACGCCGCGAGCCAACGCGCCGCCTTGCCGGCTTCCTCGGCGATACCCCAGTCGAGCCCGCAGGCGCGCGCGGCCTTGCGCAGGTGAGACTCGGCCTCGGCCAGCGTGATCTTGCGGCTCACGGCCCGGGCGCGAGCAGCTCGTGCGGGAACGGCGCGTCCTGGTACATGCAAATCCGCACCCAGCGGTCCGAGCGCGGGTCGAATTTGGTCGCGCCGAAAAACGACAGTTTGCAGCGCAGGATGTCGATTGGCAGCATGTCGGCCGCGATCAGATTGTCCTGTATTTCGGCGTAGGGATGCGAGGCGAGATTCTGGACCCGCCGCAGCGTGTGGCGATGCTCGGGATGCGCGAGCACGAATTCCGCGACCGTGTCGCCGGGCTGATGATCCGAAAGGTCGGCATGCAGTCGCTTGATGTTGAGCCCGATCGCGAGCGGCAATTCGTACTCGGCACCGGGTTCGTCATAACGTTCGCCGACGCGCGGCTCGAGTTTTTCCGCCGACGTGTACCAGAAACGCGCGCGATTCGACGGTTCGTCGTAATCGACCGCGAGCGCCCATGCACACTGGCCCTCGATTATTTCGCGCACTCGCGCGAGCGGCATTGCGCCGTCGATGAAAAAGCTCAGGTGCTCGTCGGCATCCATGCATTGCGCCAGGTCGTCGACCAGTGCGCCGTAAGGTTCGAGCAGCAGCGACACGAGCTGCTCCTGTCCCTCGAGACTCAGTTCCGCCTCGGCCCAGCGATAAAACCGGTCCCACGGGTGATCGTCGGCGAGCGATTCGCGCCCGATGTACTCTCGCATGCGCTCGAGATCGGCACGCAACTCGGCGAGCTTGCGCTGCTGTATCGGGTGCACCGTGCGCCATTGCGACACGTTGAAACAGGCCTGCTCGAAATGCGCGCGGAAATCGGCGATCGCATCGGGCTCGGCGGACGGCAGCGCGCGCACCCGCGCGAGCGCTTCCTCGCGCGCCATCATCCAGTTGTTGATCAGCGCCGGATGGTTGACCAAAAACGGCGCCATGCCGAGCCCGGTCGCATTGCCGACGCCGAGGCGACGACGCAGCCCGAGCTCGATCGCGACCGCCTCGTCGCCGCCACGGGCATGCGCGACGTGCTCGGCGAGATCGATCGAGAACGCGCGGATCAGCCACACCGACAGCAGCTCGGCGCGAAACGGGCCGGCGAGTTCGGGTCGATCGCAAATCGTCAACCGGTCGGCCGCGCCGAACTTGCCCGAGCCGTAGACCGCGGTCGTACGCACCAAGTAGCCAACCGCCTCGAGCTGTTCGCGATCCGGCTGGCGACCCGCGGCGAGCGAATCGACGACGTGCTGCCAAAGCCGCAGCGACTTGTTGGCGCGCGACAGCGACAACTCCGAGTCGGAAACGCGGCCGGCCTCCTGCTTCGGCACGTTTTGCGCGAGTCGCTCGAGATCGGCTTCGGTCGGGATGCCGTCGAACAACGTGAAGGTCATGTCCCACGCGGTCGCGATAACGCGGTCGGATCGCTCATCGTCATCGAGGTAATGCGAGAACGCGACCAGCGAATAGGCGCGCTCAGGACCGTGGACGGTATAAACCGCGCGACCGAAGCCGTTTTCGTCGAGCTCCCACAGGCGGCGCTCGAAGCGCCAGGCCTCGCGCTTCAGCCGACGCAGCAGCGCGCGCATGAACGACAACCGCGTCTGGTGAAAGCTGCCCATACGCGCGAGCCGCATGACGACCTCGGGCGGGCGGCGGTAGGCCGCGGCCTCCGGCATCGGGTTTTGGGTGGCGCAATCCATCAATAATCCGGGCCGAAGTTTTCGTCGAAGAAACGCAGCCAGTTATTTCCCATGATGCCGGCGACCTCGGCCGCCGCGAATCCTGCTGCGCGCAAGCCCTGCTCGAGATTGCCGAAGTCGCGGTTGTCGCGAAACCAGTCCGGCTGCGGCGGGAAACCGGCGTTGTCTTTCGAGCCCTCGCCGTAATCGACCTGCTTGGTCCAGCGTCCACTGCGCATCCATTCGACGACGCTGTCGGGCTGGTCCTGACACAGGTCCGAGCCGATACCAAGGTGCTCGGCGCCCATCAGCTCGGCGGCGCGCGCGACCATTTCGCAAAAGCTTTCGAGCGTGCAATCGGTGCCGTGTTTGAGGTGATGCGGATAGAGACTGAAGCCGAGCATGCCGCCGGTCTCGGCGAGGCCCTTCAACACCGCGTCCGACTTGTTGCGCAGCGCCGGGTGCCAGAAAGCAGGATTCGCATGCGTGATCACGATCGGCCGCGCGCTGATTTCCATCGCTTCCAGCGTCGAGCGCTCGGCCGAGTGGCTCATGTCGACGACCAGGCCGACGCGGTTCATCTCGGCGATGACTTCGCGGCCCATGCGCGTGATGCCCGGGTCCTCGGCCTCGTAGCAGCCGGTCGCGAGCAGCGACTGGTTGTTGTACGACAGCTGCATGAAGCGCGCGCCGAGCGTGTGCAGGATCTCGACTAAGCGAATGTCGTCCTCGATCGGCGACGGGTTCTGGAAGCCATAGAAGATCGCGGTGCGTTTGGTGTCGCGCGCGAGGCGCACGTCGTCGCCGGTAAAACCCTGGAAGACCAGGTGCGGGTAGCGCTCGAAGCGCGCGTTCCACTGCTCCATGCGGGCGACGGTTTCACGAAAATTCTCGTGATAGGCGATGGTCACGTGGACCGCGTCGACGCCGCCCGCGCGCATCTGCGTGAAGATTTTCTCCGACCAGTTGCAGTACTGCAGCGAATCGATTCTATAGGCGGCCTCGCTCATGCCGGCTCACCGCTGGCGATGTAAGCCGTCTTGACCGTGGTGTAGAACTCCTGCGCGTACTGCCCCTGCTCGCGCGGGCCGTAGGACGATTCGCCGCGGCCCCCGAACGGCACGTGGTAGTCGGTGCCAGCGGTCGGCAGGTTGACCATCACGCAGCCGGTTTTTGCATTGCGGCGAAAATGCGCCGCGCGCGCGAGGCTGGTCGTCATGATGCCGGAGGTCAGGCCGAAGCGCGTGTCGTTGACGGTCGCGAGCGCCTCGTCGTACGAGTCGACCTTGATTACGCAGGCGATCGGCGCGAACAGTTCCTCGCGGTTGATCTGCCAGTCGTTTTGCGTACCGGCGAATATCGCCGGCGACATGAAATAGCC
>JBFFXR010000063.1:0-14928 GCA_041569645.1 Gammaproteobacteria bacterium | reverse complement strand
GTCATGGACGCGGCACTCGCGGAACGGCGCGGACTGGAGCCGCTCGGCTATTACCGCGGGCTCGCGGTCGCCGGCAACGAACCCGAGGAAATGGGTATCGGGCCGGTGTACGCAATTCCGAATCTGCTCGCGCAGCACGGCCTCGAAATCGACGATATCGACCTGTGGGAGTTGAACGAGGCGTTCGCCTGCCAGGCGCTGTATTGCCGCGATCGGCTGGGCATCGACAACGCGCGCTTCAACGTCAACGGCGGGTCGATCTCGATCGGTCATCCTTACGGCATGACCGGCGCGCGCCTGACCGGCCACATCCTGCTCGAGGGCCGGCGTCGCGGTGCACATTATGTCGTCGTATCGATGTGCGTCGGCGGCGGTATGGGCGCGGCCGGCCTGTTCGAGGTCGCCCGGTAGTCGCCTACCTGCCTTTCCAGACGGGTTCGCGCTTTTCCGCGAAGGCGCGCGGGCCCTCGAGAAAATCCTCGGAATTCAGCATCTTCTGGTAGATCGGCAAGTCGTCGTTGCCCGGCTTGGTGGCGGCGAAGGCCGCCGGCAGCGGTAAATTGTGTATTGCCGGCACGACTTCCTTGAGCGCTTGCAGCGCGAGCGGTGCGCCGCGCGCGATCTCGCGCGCGAGTGCCCGCGCGCGCTCGAGCAGCTCGCCGGCCGGCCATACGCTGTGCACCAGGCCCCAGCGGTGAGCCTCGTCGGCGCCCATCCGCCGGCCGGTGTAGAGCAGGTCCATCGCGACGTTGTACGGCAGCTTGCGCGGCAGGATTTGCACCGCGCCGACATCGGGCAGGAAACCCCGCTGCACGTCGGGCACGAAAAACTCGGCGCCTTCGGCGGCGACGATGAAATCCGCCGCCAGCGCGATTTCGAAGCCGCCACCGGCGGCGATACCGTTGACCGCGGCGATTACCGGTTTTTTCAGACCCCAGTACTCGCTGATGCCGGCGAATCCGCCCGGGCTGGCAAATGCGCTCTCGACCGCCGCTGCCGTATCGTCGAAGGCGGCGATTTCCTTCAGGTCCCAACCCGCGCTGAAGAATCGCTCGCCGCCGCCGGTGAGAATGCCGACCTGCAGTTCGGCGTCGGCTTGCAGTGTGGACAACGCGGCGTAGATGTCATTCGATACGCCCGGGTTGATCGCGTTGGCCGGCGGCCGGTCGATCGTGATCTCGATGACGGGCGCGTCGCGCGTGATCCGGATTTCGTCGCTCATTTCGGCTCTCCACAAATCGCTGGCATTGGTCGCAATATATGTCAAAATCGCGCCGCGTTCACCGATTCGCAAAGCGCCATGGCCCACTGGTTGACCCCGCTATTGTCGCCCCGCTCGATTGCGATCGTCGGTGCCTCCGAGCGTACCGGCAGCCTGGCCGCGAGCACCCACCGGCAGTTGCGCGAGTTCGGATTCGACGGGCCGGTCTACTCGGTAAATCCGAAATACGCCCGCCTCCACGGCGAAACCTGCTACACCGGCCTGCGCGAATTGCCGGCGGTGCCCGACCTCGTCGTCTACGCGATCAGCGGGCTGGCGCTCGAGCGCAGCTTCGACGACGCGCTGGAGCTCGGCGTCGGTGGTGTCCTGATCTACGCCGCCAACCGCCTCGAAAACGACGCCGATCCACCGCTTGGCGAGCGATTGCGGGCGAAGGCGCGCGCCTCCGATATCCCGGTCTGTGGCGGTAACTCGATGGGATTCTACAACTACGACGACGGCGTATTCGTCAGCTTCGACGCGCCGCCGCGTGCGCGGCCCGCCGGCCACATCGCGCTGATCGCGCATTCCGGTTCCGGCATGACCTATCTCGCCAACAACGATTCCCGCTTTTGCTTCAACTACGTCATCGCCAGCGCGCAGGAAACCCACGCGACGGTCGCCGACTACATCGACTATCTGCTGGAGCAGCCGTCGACGCGAGTGATCGCGCTGCTGCTCGAAAGCGTGCGCGATCCGGCGGCTTTCGGTGCCGCGCTCGACAAGGCCGACCGTCTCGATGTGCCGGTAGTCATCACTCGTCTCGGGCGCAGCGAGCAGGGCGCCAGGATGGCGGTCAGCCACTCGGGCGCGATCGTCGGCGACTACGCGGCCTTCGCCGCGCTGTGTCGCCGTCATCGCGCGATCCTGTGCCGCGATGCCGACGAGATGATCGTCACCGCGATGCTGTTCGCGGCCGGCCTGCGCGCGCGTGGCGGGGCGCTCGCGAGCATGCTCGATTCCGGCGGCATGCGCGAGCAAATGATCGACCTCGCCGAGGACTACGGCGTGGCGTTCGCGGCGATATCGCCACGCACCGCCAGTGCGCTCGCGCAACGACTCGAGCCCGGGCTCGACGCGGTCAACCCGATGGACGGCATGGGCGCGCTCGGACGCAACACGCGGCAGATCTACCTCGAATGCGGCAAGGCCTTGCTCGACGACCCCGCGAGCGGCGCGCTGACGCTGGAATTCGAGTTTCGCGACGGATTTTCGCACTACCCGGAGCTGTTCGAGGTCGCGCGCGAACTTGCCGCCTACAACGACAAGCCGTTGATATTGATCAACAGCTGCGCCTTCGCGAGTCTCGCCGAAACCGCCGCCGAACTCGGCGCCGAAGGCATCCCGGTGATCAACGGCATCGACGTCGCCCTGCGCGCATTGCGCAACCTGCTGGCTTACCGCCCGCGCCGGACCGCCGAGGGCGCGACGCCGATCGGCCTCGACGTCGAGCGGCTCGCCAGTTGGCGCGACCGCCTGGCCGCGTGCGCCGCATTCGACGAAGTCGACGCACTCGACCTGCTGGCCGACTTCGGCCTGCCGGTCGTCGCTCGGCGGCGTGTCGAGGATCCCGTGGCGGCGCGCACAGCGGCCAACGCGCTAGGCTATCCGGTCGTGCTCAAGACCGCGATGCCGGGCATCGCGCACAAGTCGGAGGTCGGCGGCGTGCGACTCGATCTCGTCGACGGCGACGCCATCGACGTAGCCTACGCGGATCTCGCCGAGCGCCTCGGGCCGCACGTGCTGGTCATGCCGATGGCGGGCGACGGGATCGAGGTCGCGCTCGGCATGAAGCGCGACCCGCAATTCGGCCCGCTGGTGATCGTCGCCTGTGGCGGCGTGTTGATCGAACTGCTCGCCGAACGCGCCTGCCGGCTCGCGCCGGTAAATTCTGTCGAGGCCGAGGCGATGATCGACGAGTTGCGGCTCGCGCGCCTGCTGGCCGGCTATCGCGGCGCGCCGCCGCGCGACCGCGCGGCGCTGGTTGCGACCATCGTCGCGTTTTCGCAACTGGTTGCCGCGCTCGACGAGCGGATCGTCGAAATCGACCTGAATCCGGTCATCGTCGGGTCACGGGGCTGTCGCATCGTCGATGCGCTGATCGTGACGGCGACCGAGTGAACGGTTTTACTGGAAATCGGCGCCGCCGGCTTCTAGCATCCGGGTAACGCAGCCAACCGGGGTAAGCCAATGCAAAAATACGATCGCCTCCGGCGCGAGGCCCTGGCGAGACTCCTGGCCGGCGGTTCGCTGGCGCTCGCGCCGGCCGAACTGGTGCAGGCATTCTGGTTCTTCAGCAAGCCCGACAAGCTCGCCGACGACCGGTCGATCTACTCGCTGGAGGGCGAGGTCTTCGTCAACGACCGGCGGGCCGACCTGGCGACGCGGATTCGCGCCGGCGACCGCGTGCGTACGGGCCTGCGAAGCGAGATCGTATTCGTCGTCGGCGGCGATTCCTTCCTGTTGCGTAACAACAGTTCGATCGAAATCGAAGGCGCCGGCTTCGCCGTGCGCGGACTGCGCGCCTTGTCGGGGGCGTTGCTGTCGGTTTTCGCCAGCCGCGATCGTTCGAATCAGGTCACGATGCGCGCGACGACCGCGACCATCGGCGTCCGCGGCACCGGCGTTTACCTCGAGGTCGAGCCCGAGCTGACCTATGTCTGCACCTGCTACGGCCAGGTGCGCCTCGCCGCGGCGGCCGATCCCGGCGACGCCGAGGATATCGAAACCAAAAACCACGACATGCCGCGCTACATCTCGGCGGCGCCGCGCAACGGCAGTCGCATCAGCCCGGCGCCGATCATCAACCACAGCAACGCCGAACTCAAGCTGCTCGAGGCCATCGTCGGCCGCAGTACGCCGTCGGGTTTCGGCCGGGGATCTTACAACCGCTAGCGGCAGTCGGGCCGGCGACCTGGTGCACGACGGCACGAAATTCGAACGCCCTGCTATACTCCACTGGCAACGAGTCGTTACGACTGACCTTCCCGTACATCTCAAAGGCGTGTTCTCGACACGAAGGAGTCGAAAATGGGCGATATCTATGCAACCCCCGAAGCCGATCTTTCCGCGGGCCGTTACGCCGAGCGTCAGGGTGGCAACATCGACGATGCCGCGGCCGGCAATATCGAAGTCCGCATGCTCGAAACTCTTGGCGAGGCCTGGCGCGGAATGAAAGGCTTCAAGCTCAAATGCCACATCGCGCTGGTGATCTATTTCGTCGTTTACCTGGTTGCGGTTTTGATCAGCATCCCGGTCGTCATCGGCCTGTCGACGATAGGCGCCAACCCGCAGACTGCGGCGCTGCTCGGCTCGCTGGTACAGATGCTCGCGGTGATCTGCACGATGCCGCTGGCCTTCGGCGTGCTGATAATGGGCATGCGCCACGCGGTCGGCAAGCCGGTCACCGCCGGTTCGATATTCGGTTTTTTCGGCAGCATCCCGTCGCTGCTGCTGGCCTATATCCTGCAGATGATCATGATCACGATCGGCCTGATATTGCTGGTCTTGCCCGGCATTTACCTGATGTTCGCGTACATGTACGCGATGCCGCTGATCGTCGAAAAGAAGATGGGCGCCTGGCACGCGCTGGAAACGTCCCGCCGGGCGATGACTCGCTGCTGGTTCCGCTTCTTCGGAATGGTCTGGCTGGTATCGCTGGTCAACATGGCGGGTTTGCTGACGCTCGGTATCGCGTGGATCTGGACGATTCCGTGGTCGGTGCTCGCCTTCGCGATCGACCTGAGTATCCGCGCGGTGCTCGTATTCGTGCTGTCACTGGCGATGCTGCCACTCGGCCTCGGCGGCATCGGCGGCGGCTTTTACCTGATCCTGTTGTTCGTCGTCGAATGGTTTTACCCGGTGCTGTTCGAGGTTTACTGGCGCGGACAGACGCCGGGCAAGCGAACGCTGGGTATTTCGGTCATCAATGACGACCTGACGCCGGTTACGCTGGGATCGTCGATGGTGCGCAACCTGCTGCGTACGGTCGATTTCCTGCCGCTGTTCTACCTTGCCGGTCTCATTACAATGCTGTGCAACCGTCGGTTTCAGCGCCTCGGCGACATCGCCGCCGGCACGCTGGTCATCAGCGTACGCGAATCGTCGCGGCCGGCGATGCTCGGTGACATCGAGCCGCTCGCGCCGGGTACACCGCTGGCGCGCCACGAGCAAAGCGCGATCATCGATTTTATGCATCGCAGCGGCCAGTTGTCGGAGCCGCGCCAGCGCGAGCTGGCGGCGATACTCGCCGGTGTGACCCACGAGTCGGGCGACGACGGCGTCGATCGTCTGCGCCGCATCGGTGCCTATTTTCTCGGCGTGCGATGAAACAGCAATCCTTCGAACAGGCGCATTCCGCCACCTGGGCCGAAATCGAGGCGGCGCTGCAAAAACCGGCGCAGGCCGACAATACCCGCGTGCTGGCGGAACACTACATGCTGCTGTGCCAGCACCTGGCGGTCGCCCAGGAGCGCCTCTATGACACGGCGCTGATCGAACGCCTTAACCGGCTGGTGCTCGCCGTCTACCGCGAGCTCTACCGCTACCGCGCCGAGACCCGGCTCAATCTGTACGCCTTCTTCCGACGTGATTTTCCGCTCGCTATTTACCGCCACCGGGTATTCGTCGCGATCGCTTTTATCGTTTTCGTGCTGCCGGGACTCGTCGCCGGCGCCTGGACTTACTTCGATGACGAGGCCGTCTACAGCCTGCTCGAAGCGTCGCAGGTGCGCAGCGTCGAGCGCATGTACGATCCCGAGTCGAGCAAGTTCGGGCGCGAGCGCGAAGCCGAGACTGACTTGTTCATGTTCGGCTTCTACATCAAGAACAATATCAGCGTCGCGTTTCGCTGCTTTGCCGGCGGCATGCTGCTCGGCATCGGCACGCTGCTGGTGCTGTTCTTCAACGGCATGTTCATCGGCAGTGTCGCCGGTCACCTGACGCGGCTCGATTATGTCGAGACTTTCTATCCATTCGTCATCGGCCACGGTTCGTTCGAACTGACCGCGATCGTGTTCAGCGGCGCCGCCGGCCTGCGTCTCGGCTACGCGATTCTGAATCCGGGCGCGCTGTCGCGACTCGATGCGCTGCGCCAGGCCGGTCGCGAAGTCGTGCCGATGATCTACGGCATCGTGCTGATGTTGATCATCGCAGCTTTTCTCGAGGCTTTCTGGTCGTCGAGCGCAACGCTGCCGGTTGCGGTCAAGTACTCGGTCGGCGCCGTGCTGTGGGCGCTGGTCCTGGTTTACGCATTTTCCGGACGACGTCATGGATCTCGATAAGATCCAGGTGAATCCGGCGCTGCGCTCCGGCTGGCAGGCGGTTGATCTCGGATTTTTGATGGCGCGCGCCTGGTACCGGTCGCTGTTGATCGCCTGCGCGCTGCCGATCTTCCTGCTCGCCGTGCCGCTCGCAATCCTGTTGCCGGCGCATCCCTTCTGGGTCGGCTTCATTCTCTGGTGGCTCAAACCTTTCTGGGAACGGCTGCCGCTCTACCTCGCCAGTCGCAAGCTGTTCGACGAACATTCCTCCTATCCCGAAATCCGCGCGCGCGCGTGGCGCCTGTACAGCTTCGATTGCCTGCCGAACCTGTTGTGGCGGCGGCTCTCGGTACAACGCGCCTTCGACGCCCCGGTCACGGTGCTCGAGGAACTCAAGGGCAAGCGCCGGCGCGAGCGGTTGCGCGTGCTGCACGGCAAGTACAGCGACGTTGCGCTGGGCAACCAGTTTGTCTGTTTTTGTTTCGAGGTCGTGTTCTGCGTCGGTCTCGTGATCGCTTTCGAGTTCTTTACGCCGGAGCGCTGGAACGTCGAAATCTATGACCGGTACGACGAACTGACGCTGGTCGGCGAATGGCTTTACGCCATCGCCGGACTGCTGGCGATGGTGTTGATCATGCCATTCCACGCAATGGCAGGCTTTTCGCTCTACCTCAATCGGCGCATCGAACTCGAGGCCTGGGACATCGAGATCAGCTTTCGTAACCTCGCCAGTCGCAAGCAGCGTGAGCTGTCGCGTGCCGCCGGCGCCGCCGCCGCGGCGCTGCTCGCCGGCCTGCTCGCAAGCCTTTCGCCGCAAGACGTCGCGGCCGCGGTCAGTCACGACCGCGAAAGTGCGGCGCGGATGATCGACGAAGTGCTCGCCGGGCCCGACTACGGCGAAGAAAAAACCGTCCGCCGCTGGCGCTTCAAGGGCGACGACGAGGAAGAGGACGAGAGCGTTCCCGAGTGGATCCTCGAGTTTCTCGAGTGGCTCGAAAACTTCGCCGATTTTCGCGACGGCATCAGCCACTTCGCCTGGTGGCTCAAGCTGTTCCTGATCGCCGGCTTCATACTGCTGGTGGTCTACCTGTTGCGCCGCTACCGCGGGCCGCTCGGCAACCTGGTACGGCGCGAGCGCGATGCCGCGCCGCCCGAGGTGTTGTTCGGACTCGACGTGACGCCGGAAAGCCTGCCGCGGGACGTTCCCGCCGAGGTGCGCGAGCTGTGGCGGAAAGGACAGTTCCGCGATGCGATCGGGCTGCTGTACCGCGCATCCCTGTCGCGCCTGATCGACCGCCACGCGCTCGAGTTTCGCGCCAGCCACACCGAGGCCGAATGCGCCGAGCTGGTGCGGGCGCGCGGCATCGACAGCCTGAGCGCGTTTTTCGGCGATTTGACCCAGGTGTGGCGGCGGCTGGCCTACGGTCACCAGGTGCCGGCCGACGACGTCATCGACCGGCTGTGCAACGCCTGGTCAACGGAGCTGGCGGATGAAACGGCCTGAAGCGCCGGTCAAGTTGATACTGGTCGGCATCGCGCTGGCACTGGCCGGTTACGGCCTCTACCTCAGTATCGAGTTTTACGAGGAGACCATCGAAACGCGCTGGTCGCGGGAGGCGCTGCGCAATCCCTACCTCGCGGCGCAGCAGTTCATGGCGCGCAGCGAAATCGACGTCGTCGACGCCGACAGCCTGCTCGAACTCGAAAGCCTCGACGGCGTCGGCACGCTGTTCGTCAGCGAGGCCAACCAGGTAATCACACCGCGCCAGTTCAGCCAGCTCAGAAACTGGCTCGAGGCCGGCGGCAGCGTCATCTATACCGCCGATTCGGTCGAGCACGAGGACGACAGGTTGCTCGCGGCCTTCGGCGTCTCGGTCGAGTGGTACGACGAAGACGATGCCGGTGACGAACGCAGTCTCAGCGAGACCATCCGCGAGTATAACCGCCAGCTGGAAGAGGGCAGGACGCGCGAAGAAATTCTGCACGACCCCGCCTTCGATGGTTCCGACAAGGAGCTGAATCTGACCCGCGTCGAATTCGGTGGCGACATCGGCATCCTGACGATCCATTTTCGCGATCGACGCATTCTGGTGCATCCGTATATCGACGGCGGCGACTACGCTGACGACGCGCCGCTGCCGGTGAGCTGGTCTTATTCGAATCACGGCGTTCACCTGATGCAGTTCGAGGTCGGCAACGGCCTGCTGACGATCATCTCCGATCCGTCGATCTGGACTTCATATCGCATCGATCAACACGATCACGCCTACCTGTTGTGGGCTCTCGCCGACGACCGCGGCGACTTCGCGTTCCTGCGCCCGGTGCTGCAGGATTCGCTGTGGTCGCTGCTGGCGCGCCACGCCGCCGAGCTGCTGCTCGCCGCTGCGCTGCTGGTGCTGCTATGGATCTGGCACCAGGCGCATCGCTTCGGTCGCATTGTGCCGCGCGACGAGAGTCGCACGCGCGCGCTGGCCGAGCATTTTTCGTCGCTGTCGCACTACCTGTGGCACCGGCGCCAGGGCGCCTATCTGATCGCGCCGCTGCGCCAGCGCGTGCTGCGCCAGGCGAGCCTCAGGCTCGGCGAATTTGCGCGCGCCGACGAGGCGCGCCAGATGGAGCTGCTCGCCGAGCGTGCCGGCGTGCAAGCCGAGGCCGTGAGCAGCGCGATGAACAACGACGATTTCACCGAAGCCACCTTCGTGCAGAAGGTCCGACTGTTAAAACGCATCGAGCAATCACTATGAACGAAAATACCCCGACTTCACCGACGATTCCGGCGGCGCTCGACGCGCTGCGCGCGCACATCAACGGCCGCCTGGTCGGCCAGGCCCGCGTCGTCGACCAGGTACTGGTCGCGCTGCTCGCCGGCGGTCACGTCCTGATCGAGGGCGTGCCCGGGCTCGGCAAGACGTTGCTGGTGCAGACGCTGGCGGCCGGCATCGGCGGCGAGTTCAAGCGCATCCAGTTCACCCCCGACCTGATGCCCGGCGACGTCACCGGCCACGTGATGTTCGACATGTCGAAAAGCCAGTTCGTGCTCAAGCAGGGCCCGGTGTTCACCAATCTGCTGCTGGCCGACGAAATCAATCGCGCGCCGGCCAAGACCCAGGCCGCGTTGCTCGAGGTCATGCAGGAGCGGCAGGTGACGCTCGATGGTCAGTCGATGGCGGTCGGCGAGCCGTTCATGGTGCTGGCAACGCAAAACCCGATCGAGCAAGAGGGTACCTACGCGCTGCCCGAGGCCGAACTCGACCGCTTCCTGATCAAGATCAACATCGATTACCCGGAGGCCGCCGACGAGGTGCTGATCGCGACCCGCTACGCGGTCGAGAATTTCAGCGGCAGGCCCGATTCCGGCGAAATCCTGCTCGATGTCAAGGCCGCGCAGCAGCAGTGCGCGGCGGTCGTCGTCGACGACAAGGTCGCCGAGTACGCGATCGAACTGGTGCGCGCGACGCGCGGCACGACGCTGCTGCGCCACGGCGCGGGTCCGCGCGCGAGCATCGCGCTGCTGCGCTGCGCCAAGGCCCTGGCGCTGATCAACGGCATCGACTTCGTGACGCCGGACGACGTCAAGCAAATGGCATTGCCGGTGCTGCGGCATCGCGTGATTCTCGCGCCGGAAGTCGAAATCGACGGCCTCGGCGTCGACGAAGTGCTGCGCAGCCTGCTCGACAAGGTCGACGCGCCACGTTCATGAGGCCATCGCGCCGCCTGTTGTTGCTGTCTGCGCTGGCCGTCGTGCCGGCGCTGGCGGCGGGATTCGCCAGCGGTTTCGACTGGCCGCGCGCCTTCGAGCTGCGCGTGCTGTTCTGGGCTTACGTCGTCGCGCTCGCGCTGATCGCGCTGCTCGATGCCCTGGCTTTGAGGCCGCCGCGGCTGGACGCCGGGCGCAGTCTCGACGAGCATCTCGCGCTCGGCGTGCGCCAGCGGGTCGGCATCCGGATCGCCAACGACGACGACCGCCGGCTCGATTTCTGGCTGACCGACTTTCCGCCGCCGCGGCTGCAGCTCGAGGGATTGCCGCTGCGTCTCGAGCTCGCACCCGGCGAGTTCGCCGATGTGCGCTACGCGGTCACGCCGGTTGCGCGCGGGCTCGCCGAGTTCGGCCGGATCTGTTGCCGGGTTGCCTCCAGCTGGAAGCTGTGGGAAAAGAATTTCTATTACGGCGAGCCACAGCAAAGCAAGATTTATCCCAACTACAAGCCGCTGTTCCGTTCGTCGTTCGTCGGCAGCGATCAGCTCTACCAGGATCTTGGCCTGCAGCTGCGCCAGCGTCGCGGCGAAGGCACCGACTTCCACCAGCTGCGCGATTTTCGCGTCGGCGACTCGCTGCGGCAGATCGACTGGCGCGCGACCGCGCGATTCCGCAAGCCAATTTCGCGTGAATACCAGGAAGAACGCGACCAGCAGGTCATCTTCGTGCTTGACTGTGGTCGCCGGATGCGCGCCCAGGACGGCGAGATCAGCCATTTCGATCACGCGCTCAACGCGTTGTTGATCTCGGCCTTCGTCGCGCTGCGCCAGGGCGACAGCGTCGGTTTGCTGAGCTTCGCCGGGCAAGCGCGCTGGGTCGCGCCAATGAAGGGCCGATTCCAGATCAGCCACCTGCTCGACCAGATCTACGATCTCGATTCGTCGCCGGTAACCAGTGACTACCTCGACGTCGCCGAGCAGTTGATGACGCGCCAGACGCGGCGCTCGCTGATCGTCTTCATTTCGTCGCTCGAGCCGCAGGACCGCGAAGACCTCGCCAATGCCGCGCGCCTGCTGTCGCGCCGCCACCTCGTCATGATTGCGTCGATGCGCCAGCAGGCGCTGTCCGACACGCTCGCCGCCGAGGTCGCGTCGATCGACGACGCGCTCATGCTGTGCGGCGTAACCGCGCACCTGCAAAACCAGGCGGCGATGTTCGCCGAATTGCGCAGCAACCACGTGATCGTCGCCGACACGCCGCCGGCCTACATGCACGCGACGCTGATCAACGAATACATGGCGCTCAAGCGCAGCGGCCAGTTCTGATCGAATTGATCTGAATCAACAGGCGCGACGGCTGTCCGGTCGTAACATGGGCGGGTTACCGGCCGTTGGATACGCCATGTTCGAATCACTCAAACACTGGTTCGAGTCGCTCGCCGACGAGAGCAAGCTGTTCGATCACCCGGACAACGAATTGCTGCACGTCGCGCTCGCGTCGGTGCTGTATCACCTGATCTCGGCGAGCACGGCTGCCGGCGCGCGCGAGCGGCGGGAATTCGACCGCATCCTGATGCAGGAATTCGATCTCGACGCGGCGCAGGTCGAGCATCTCTATGCCGCGGCGCAAGCCTCGACCGCCGACCTGCGCGAGGATTTGCATACCATCGACTTTTTTCTCAAGACCAACCCGCAACTGCGCCTGCGTTTCCTGCAGTGCCTGCTTCGGCTGATCGACCTGCATGGCGTCGAGCGCGCCGAACTCGATATGTTCTACGCCGTGCTGCACGAAATTTTCCCGGAAACGCGCAGCTGAGTTGAATCGCCTGCGCCGGGCGGCGAAGCGGACCGTTGTATCGAAGTCTCTTTAGCGCCCGATCAGGAGGCCGTCGACGTATTGCAGGGTCGTGCGCAGGCCGCGCTCGTCGACTACCAGCCAGACGCCGTGCTTGCGGCCGTTTTCGTAGGCGCCGCTCTCGAGAATGCTGCCGTCGTCGTGCCAGCTCGCGTAGCTTCCGTGCAGCTGGCCGTCACGATTGGTTTGCGCGCGCAGGATCGGAATACCGTTCTTGACCAGCAACAGTGGACCGACGCGGACGAAATCGCCTGCGGATTTTTGCCACAGGCAGGTATGCATCACGACGCCATCACCGAGATCTGCCGCGACGGCGCTGCCGAGTGCGCAGTCGACACGCGCCGCTGCGCCGGCGTGCCACAGGAATGCACCGAGCGCAACCAGAATCCTGAAACGAACGCGCATCGGTCGATGGGCGGAGTTAACTGCGGTCCTCATGGCATTCCAAGTCTGCCGTAAACATGACCCGGAACTCAACCCCGAACCTGGCGTCGACGTTGCGCATCCGGTCAGGTGATTAGTTGCGCCATGAACAGCGACGCCAGCGACAGCACGAGAAAGAATCCGGCCATGTCGGTCACCGTCGTCAGCAGTGGCCCCGACGCGACCGCCGGGTCGACGCCGAAGCGCTTGAGCAACAGCGGTACGCTGCCGCCGATCGAGACCGCAAGCAGCGTGTTCAGCGATAGCGCCAGGCCGATGACGAGACCGAGGAAGGCGTTGTCTTTCCAGACCCAGGCGACGATGCCAATCAGGATGCCGAGTACGATGCCGTTGATGATGCCGACGCTCAATTCCTTTTTGAGTACGTGGAACACGTCGATGGGGCGCACCAGCCCGAGCGATAGCTCGCGCATGCTGACCGCGACCGCCTGATTGCCCGAACAGCCGCTCATGTCGGACACCATCGGCAGGAATACGGCAATCGCGATGACCGCGGCGAGCGTCTCCTCGTAAGCCGAGATCACGCTCGCGGCGATGATATTGAGCACAATGTTCGACGACAACCACGCGAGCCGCCGGCGCGAGCGAAACAGCGTCGGCATCGATCGCAGCTCGTCGCTGACCTTTTGTACGGACAATGCTTCCTGCTCGGCACGCTCGAGCTCGGCCTGCGCGACCTGGTCGCGCGATACCGCGCCGAGTAGCTCGCCGGCGGCATCGACCACCGGGATTGCGAGAAACGGGTGTTCCTCGAACAGGTCGGCGAGATCTTCCTGTTCGGTCTCGGGTGGCACCGACAGCGCGTCGGTCATGATTTCGGCGAGTGGCGTGCGCCGCGGATGGCGCAGCAGGTTGCGCAGCGACACGACGCCGACCAGCTTGCCGTCGTCGTCGACGATGTACGGGTGCTTGCCGCGGAATCCCTCGAACTCGTCGTCTTCCTGCATCAACGCGCGCAGCAGCGTGCCGACCGAGTCGTCGCTGCGGAAGACGAAGGTTCGAGGCTCCATCAGGCCGCCGGCCGTGTCGGGCTCGTACTGGCTCAGCTCACGCAGTTCGTCGGCTTCCTCGTCGGTCATCGCCGACAGGATTTCCTCGGCCTCGGGCTCGTCCATTTCCTGCAGGATGTCGGCCCTGACGCCGGTCGGCAGCAACTCCATGACCCGCGCGGCGACGTCGACGTCGAGTTCGTCGATCAGACTCGCCGCGAGCGACGACGGCGCCTCTTCCACCAGTTCGGCCGCCTGTTGCGCATCGAGCAAGCCGATGAATGCCTCGTGTTCCTCGGCTTCCATCAGCGACGCCAGACGCAGTACTTCGTGATCCGGCAACCCGGCGACGATCTCGTTGACCTGTCTCGCGTCGCCGGCCTCGACCGCCGCATCGAGTGCTTCGCTGGCGGCATCGAGCGCTTCGTTCTCGTCGATTTCGGATTTGTCGTTCATGCTGGATTGCTCCGGTTCGCGGCGGGCCCGCACGCGCTGCGGCAATTAGAACCCGAACGGTTGATCAAGAACACCGCTAATTTCCGGGCGGCGGTAAACTCCGGGCTGACGGCCCAATCGGGTCGGGTTTCCGACGAAAAGCCGGAGCGGCGATGAGACTTGTCCCGGGCCGCTGCGACCCGTGGCGGGTTCCCGGCGATGCGGGCGGAGGGGGTGCGATTGCCGGCAACCGGACTAGTTGTCGAAATTGCGTACCTTCACGCAATCGCGGCCGGCCGATTTGGCCCCGTAGAGCGATTGATCGACGGCCTCGATGAAGTCTTCGAGCGAACCGTCGGCGCGCGGTGTGATCGTGCCGAGACCGACGCTCGCGGTCAGCATTGGCCCGCAACTCGATTTTTCGTTGGCGATCCCGAGGGCACGCAGCGCATCGAGCACGCCGTCGACAATGCCGCGGGCCGGCAGCGCGGCGGTGTTACCGAAGATCAGGGCAAATTCCTCGCCGCCGTAGCGCGCGCACAGGTCACCCGGGCGCTGGGCGAATCCGCCGAGCGTCGCAGCGACGCGAGTGAGGCAGGCGTCGCCCGCCGGATGACCGTAAGTGTCGTTGAGCCGCTTGAAGTGGTCGAGATCGATCAATGCCAGCGACAGCGGCATTTCGAGCCGCAGACAGCGTTGCCACTCGGCGCGCAGGAATTCTTCGAAGTGACGCCGGTTGGCGACCTGGGTCAGTCCGTCGATGCGCGATAGCTCGAGCACGGCCTCCTCGGCCTTCTTGCGTTCGGTGATGTCGTGATGGGAGATGACCAGAAAACGTTTCCCGGCCAGTGAAAAAGGCGCCGCGCGCATACTGAACCAGCGCCATTCGTCGGGACTGTGGCACGGATATTCGAGCCGGTATTCGGGCCGTTTTCGCGCAATGACGTCGCGGATGCCGGCGGCGGCTTTCTCGCCGAACTCGTCACC
>JBFFXR010000062.1:0-15122 GCA_041569645.1 Gammaproteobacteria bacterium | reverse complement strand
TTGCCCGGTATCGAGAGATTGCTTCGCTGCGCTCGCAATGACGCGGGGTCGCAGGGATTGCTTCGCTGCGCTCGCAATGACGCGGGGTCGCAGGGATTGCTTCGCTGCGCTCGCAATGAAGTTTCGCGGTAGTTTTCGATCTGGTCAAAGCTTGACGGGATCGCTTGACGGTCGGCGGGTATTTGCGAATATGGGAGCTCGCGCAATCCCGCGCCGCAACGATAATCGGGGGCCGAGGGATGTACGCCTGGAAATGTGTTACCTGGGGCGGGCCCAGGCTGCTTGAGCACGGGCGCATGCCCGACCCCGAGTGCGGACCCGGCCAGGTCGAAATCATGGTCAAGGCCTGTGGTGTCAACTTCGCCGACCTGTTGCTGATTGCGGGCCGCTACCAGGTGCGGCCCGCGCTGCCGTTCGTGCCGGGCATGGAAGTCGCCGGCGTGGTCAACGCGGTCGGAGAAGATGTCGACGGCTTCGATGTCGGCGACAAGGTCGCCGCCTATGCGACCTACGGCGGCTACGCCGATCGTGTGGTCGTGCCGCCCAGCCAGGTCGCGGCGATTCCCGACGCGGTTCCGATGACCATCGCCGCGGCCTTCCCATTGTCCTACGGCTCGGCCGAACTCGCGCTCGAACGCGCCGCGCTCGCGCGCGACGAAATCGTCCTGGTGGGCGGCGCCAGCGGCGCGATCGGCACCGCCTGCATCGAGCTCGCCAAGCAGCGCGGCGCGCGGGTCATCGCCTGCGCCGGCGACGGCGCCAAGCAGGACATCGCGCGCGCCTGTGGCGCCGACGAAGTCGTATCATCGCATTCCCGGCGGCTCGGAGACGACCTGCGCGCGGTTGCGCCCGACGGTATCGACGTGCTGATCGATCCGGTCGGGGGAAACTTTTTCGACGATTCGTTACCGCTGCTTAACTTTGCCGGGCGCGTGATCCTGTTCGGTTTCGCCTCCGGCAAGATCCCGTCGCTGCGTCTCAACCACCTGGTCGTCAAGCATCAGAGCATCATCGGTTCGTCCTTCGGTCTCGCCTGCGCGCGCGATCCCGCGAGCGTCGCCCGGCATTGGCCGAAGTTGACCGAACTACTGGCGCAGGGCGCGATCAAACCGCGCGTTGCACGCACGCTGCCATTCAATGAACTACCGAAGGCGCTGCAACAGCTCAAGGACCGCAAGGTCGCGGGCCGCATCGTGCTGAACTAGCGACGAGACCGCGTCACCGAACGGCCATGTAGAGCGCCGTGAGGATTTCGTTGCTGTCGGCGACCTCGGCCGGATCGTCGTGATATATTTCGAGATCGGGCCGAGACTTGTCGCGCTTGATCCGGTGCATCTGGCAATGGCTCGAAAGCGCGTGCCAGGCGAGCGGCAAAAAGCGGTGGTCGCCGCGCATCGTCATCTTGAAATATCGCCCGCCGTGAAACTCCCGCCGGGCATAGTTCGATTGCGCCGACGGCTCGCCGATCGGGATCGCGAGTTCGGCTTCGAAGTTCGCCCCCAGCGGATCGAGCTTGCGATAAAGGGTCAGCGGCAGCCCGGTGGGCCCGTCGGCGGCGTCCTGCAGGGTCTCGATATCGTGCTTGCGCGCGGCCTCGAGGCGGCGCAGATTGCCGCTGAAGGGAATCGCCCAGTAGCTGAAATTCTCGAGCTCTTCGCTGCCGGCGAATGTAAAACGCGGGTGCGGCGCGGCGGCATTCAGGTAACCGTTCAGCATCGCCAGACCGAGTTCGTAGTCACGACCGATCATCGGCTCCATGCGCTTCGTCATGAAGCGAAACAGGAACGGCATCTCGCCCTCCATTTCCCAACTCACGAGCGTACGCGCGTCGGATGGCTCGAAATCCCAGTTGACCCGGTTGACCGATTTGAAGGGGCGGATGAACTCGATCTGTTGCTCGATACGAACCTGCGGCCGGACCGCGACGTGGGTCAGCTTGCCCGCGCCGACGACCTTGCCGTCCCAGCTGTAGTAGCCGCCCTCGGCCTGGTAGTCAGCGCTGTACTCGATGCGCGTGTCGGGCTCGTGCATCAGCCAGGGGCTCCACTCGGGCCAGGACTTGAAATCGACGATCGCGGCGAACGTGTTTTCGGGCGATGCGTCGATCTCGAGGCTGCGGCGCACGCGGAAGCTGCCGTCGAGAGTGGCGAGGTAAACCAAACCGCCGATGACCACGGCGGCAACGATTGCGAGCGCTATCCACATGCCTCGGTCTCGGTGTCGGTGGATTGCTGTAGCGAGCGATGCCGAATCAGCCACAGGAACAATGCGGTCGACATCCCCGCGGACGCAAAGATCATGCACATGACCATGATCTGGTAGCGCGCCGCGATCAGCGGCGAAGTTCCGGCCAGGATCTGGCCGGTCATCATACCCGGCAGCGACACGAGGCCGACCGCGAGCAGCGAGTTGGTGATCGGGATCAGCGCGGCCTGGAAGGCGGTGTTGCGCGCGCGGGTGTAATCATTGTGATGTCCGAGTTCGCTGTAGAGCCGCTCGCCGGCGAGACTGACGCTGTTCATCGAGTTGGCGAAGATCATTCCGGCGAGCGGAATCAGCACCGCCGGCTTGTACCACGGATCGGCGTGCAGCACGCCCTGGCTGACCAGCGCGAGATTGAACAACCCACCGCCGGCGATCGCGATCAGGCTGTAGCGCAGCAGCTCGATGTTCTTGACCGGCAGCGGCTCGAGCGAAATCCAGCTCGCCGCGGCGAGCATGAAGCACAGTACCGCGAGGATGATCCACGAATTATCGGCGGTGAAGATGAATTCGAGCGCGTAGCCGATGACCATCAGCTGCAGCAGCATGCGCGCGAGCGCGATCGTCGACTTGCGTACGCTATTGGTCCAGCGAAAGATGACGATCAGCGTGATGATGACGGGTATGAACGCAATCGCGATGTCGGGCAGGGTGATCGCGTACATTTAGTCTGAATATCGCGGCGCTATGCGAACAGGGCTGATGTCCCCGCGAGTACTTTCCATTTCGTCGAACCTTGAGGCGTACAACAAAATCATTGTATCCGATATCTCGAGGCTGATCTGAGACCGGCTGAGGCGTTATTCAGGCTAATGATAATCTTCCCAGTATTTTTTTTGGTCGTCTTGGGGCATCGCCGGGGCGTCGTCTTCTTCGTCCGTCTCGACCTCGAACTCGGTTATGTCGAACTGGCCGTGGTCGCGCGCGTTGTCCTCGAGGTAGCAGTAAATCGTGTCCCTGAGCTTGATCAGCAGTGTGTTCTCGGTTTCGAACTCGAGTTCGTTCAGCAGGTCGGTGATGATTTCGAAAGTCAGCTTGTCCAGGGAGTAGATAATGTGGAGGCTGAGGTCGCTATGCGGGGCGGCGAGGAGGATGCCATCGAGATTGGCCAGCGCCTCGCAGGCCGCCTGGGCCTGGCGCGCGGGATCGCCGTCGGACTTCAAGAATATGCGGCGACATCGATACCGATCCGCTTCCTCCATGGCACGAGCCTACGCTGACGGCTGGGCATTTTCAACGAATTTCGCGGCGCTGACGCGCGGCAGCCCGTTGTGGTCCTCGTGGCATTCGAGCGCGCCGAATCCGGCTGCCGCGAGCCGTGCCGCGACCGGTGCCTGCTGATCGTAGCCGTGTTCGATGGCGAGCCACCCGCCCGCCTCGAGATGGCGCGGCGCCCCGGCCACGATGGTTTCTAGTGCCTCGAGTCCGGTCGGTCCGGGGGTTAGCGCCAGGTCGGGCTCGGCCGGTAAATCGCCTTCGGCGAGGAACGGGTGACCGGCGGCGACATACGGCGGATTGGCGACGATCAAGTCGAAGCGGCGGCCGATCTCCAGTGCGTCGTACCAGTTCGACTCGATCCACTCGATCTCGGCGCCGTGGCGTGCGGCGTTGGCGCGTGCGAGTTCGAGGCAGGCGGTGTCGACGTCGGTCGCGGTCACCAGCGCTTCCGGGCGATGAAGCTTCAGCGTGATTGCAATGATGCCGCTGCCGGTGCCGAGGTCGATGATGCGCGGTGATCCGCCGGGCGGCAGCAGCGCGAGCGCACGCTCGACCAGAAGCTCGGTCTCGGGGCGCGGCACCAGGGCCGCCGGCGAGGCGGCGAAATCGAGCGAGTAGAACTCGCGGGTACCGACGAGATAGGCGACCGGGGTTGGCTGCAGACGCGCGTGAACGAGTTGCTGAAATTGCCGCCAGCAATCCGGGCTCAGCGATTCTTCGGGGCGTCCGTAGAGATAGCTGCGGGATTTGCCGAGGCAGTGCGCGAGCAGTATTTCGGCATCCAGGCGGGCGCTGTCACTGTGTTCCTCGATCAGGCTCGCAGCCCATTTCAGAGCCGTGTCTATTTGTTCACTCATCGACTATGAAATTTTTCACTAGGGAATATCTCGGGGTGACCTATATATACTACGTGTGCATCAATACACTCCTCCCCCGAACTATTGATGATATCACGTGGCCAGGGACGGCCTCTCTTTTCTGAGCTACTGCGCACCGCGACTGCCGCGTTGGAATTTCGCGCAAGACGCTCGTGTACTCTTACGTACTACTCGCGCCATTGAGCGAAATTCCGCCTTGCATTCGCGGCGCTCGTGACGCTCAGAACCTGACTCGAATATAACTAGGCACAAGACGCTCACGTACTGTCTGTATTGTTCGCGTCATTGCACCTGCGCGGCCCGGAAAAATTTCGCCTTGCTCTCACGCCCCTCGCGGCGTCAGAAATATCACGTCCTCGGTAATTTGAACCGCCTTGCATTCGCAGCGCTCGTGACGCTCAGAATCTGACTCGAATATAGCTAATTGCATGGCGCTCGCATTGGGCCAGCAGGTCATTGCGAGGAGCGCGCGGTCGCAGGCCGCGCGTGACGAAGCAATCTCCGAGGGCTTGCTTGATACGGGGTGATTGCTTCGCTGGCGCTCGCAATGACGCTGGCCATCTACTGGTCGTCGGCGGGCTTGCGGCGCAGGTCCTTGAGCTGACCGCGGCGAGTCTTGGCGTCGATGCGCCGCTGGCGCGCCGCGCGACCCGGGCGGGTGGCTTTGCGCGGCTTGCGCCGCTCGAGCGCACGCAAAATCAGCGCGCGCAGCCGCTCGAGCGCCTCCTCGCGGTTCTGTTCCTGGCTGCGGAAGCGCTGCGCCTTGATCACGACGACCCCATCCTTCGAGATGCGTCGATCGCCGAGTGCGAGCAGGCGCTGGCGGACGTCCTCGGGCAGCGACGATGCGCCGATATCGAAACGCAGGTGCACGGCACTCGAGACCTTGTTGACGTTTTGCCCGCCCGAACCCTGGGCACGGATCGCCTGGATTTCGATTTCCGCATCGGGGATCGCGAGCGCTTCGGATATTGCTAACACGGTGCCGGGACTATACTCTGATGCCTGACGTTTTGCAGGCCGCCCCGGTCACCGGCGGCGAGCCTAATCCGGGCCGGACAGGACCACGTAAGCAACGACATGACCCGTCAGACGACATTTCGAATTGCCAGCCTGCTGGCCGCCGTGCTGGCGGTCGGGCCGGTGACCGGGGATTCACCCGAGTCATCGAACGATTCGCGCGCAGCGCTATTGCTGGCGCAGTCGAGCCGCCTGTTCGGCGGTGAGCCGGAAGCATCGATGCAGGTTGACCTGGTGCCCGGTAGCGCCGACAACACGGTCAACCCGAGCCAGGGCCGCAGCATCATAGTTGCCGTACTCGGCTCGAAGCGGCTCGACGTCGGCGACATCAACCCGCGCACGCTGCGGCTCAAGGGCGCCGACGTGCTGCTGGTCGGCAAGTCGGACAAGAGCCTGTGTCGCCAGCAGGACATCAACGGCGACGGCCTGCTGGATCTCGTCTGCGAGATGCGT
This sequence comes from Gammaproteobacteria bacterium, assembly GCA_041569645.1. GTDB lineage: Bacteria > Pseudomonadota > Gammaproteobacteria. Next base: position 9,291 of record JBFFXR010000062.1, on the reverse strand, counting down.
ACTACCGGATTTCGCGTCGAAGAGGGCGAGTACCGCATCCTGATCGAGGCCGAAACCTACGACAAGGCATCGCTCAAAGGCGAAGACCGGCTGCGCGTCGTGCGCGACTGAAACCCTTGCGCGCTGATTCGGATCTGCCAACCTGATCACAACCTCGGTCGGAAGGTTTCGTTAGTATCGTCGGCACTTGCCGTCGGAATAAGAATCAGAGGACAGGGCGATGGTGATATTCGCAGAAGAGCGTGGTTGCATTACCCAGTTCGAACTGGGTGAGATGTACGAAAAAGCGGAAAAGGGCGAACGCGACTACGACAAAGCATTCAAATGGTACCGGATTGCCGCACAGAAGGGTTTTCGCCGCGCGCAGCATCGCCTCGGCAGCCTCTACGCGCGCGGCCTCGGCGTCACCCGCGACCTGGCGCGCGCCTACGCCTGGTGCCGGGTTGCCGCCTTCCAGGACTCGAAGCCCGCCAGGCGCAAGCTGCGCCAGATCGAGGCGCACATGGACACCGAGGAAATACGCCGCGGCCGCTGGCTCGCGCAGGACTACTACGACCGCTACGTCGCGCCGCACCTCGGCTGATTGCGGCGGCGCGCAGCCAGACTTTACCTGGTTATTGCAATACCCGGTCGATTTGTTCGGCCGCGTGAATACCCGACCAGTAGGCGCCGTGACAGCAGGCGTGATCCTCGATACGCGTCGCCTCGCCGGCGAAGAAGACCCGATCCGCCAGCGATTGCCCGAGCAGCTTGCGTTGTTCCGCCTGACCCGGTAAGGCGCAGGAGTAAGAACCCAGGGTCGTCGGCTCGGAGTGCCAGGCGGTCGAAATCGAACGGGTCAGATGGTTTCGAATATCGCTGCCGAATGCCTCGGCGACGTGGTCGAGGGCATAATCCTGCGCCGCCTGTGGGCCCTGTTTCTCCAGCCAGGTCGAAAATCGGCCGCCATAGAAGACGACCGCGGTACCGAGGCCCATCACGCTGGCCTCGAATCCCACCGCGCCAGGCTCGTCGCGGCAAACGTAGTGGAATCCCCGCCCTTCTGGCCCGAACACGTCGCGTTCGAAATACAGGCAGGTCTTGTTGAGAACCCCCATCGGCAAGCCCTGTATCGCCTCCTGCTTAAATGGCGGCAGCGCCGGCACGAATTCGATCTCGCCGGCGGCCAGAATACCGGTCGATACGGTACACAGCGCGGTCGTCGCGCCCAGCTTTCCGCGCGGAGTGGTCACCTTGACACCCGCACCCGACCAGTCGATTCGCTGTGCCCGGCAATTGAGTTCTACCCGAACGTCACGGGCCCAGCTGGCGACGAGGTTGCCGTATCCGTCGCGTATCGGAAAATCGGGCCCGGGCTTGAATGCCGCGGCGTCGGCAGCCGAGATCTCGTCGATGTCGCGCGCGAGCATTGCAGCCATGAGATTTGCGTAGGTCATCGCGTAGTCGTTGTCGAGGTCGACGAGGTCGGCGATCGCGACATCTTGCTGCGGCGTGCGGGGGGTATAGACCCGTTCGTCGCAATACTCGAGATACGCGGCGTAATCCTGCCGCGCCGCCGCGTCGAGCGGTGTGCCTTTGCGATGGACGCGGGCTCGCTGCAGGTCGAACAGGTCGCCGTAATCGCGTCCAATCTCGAATCCCAGATGGTCGGCGATTTCGACGTACGGGTTGGTATCGCCGTTGTGCAGGTAGCTGCAACCCAGGTCGAACCAGACGCCCGGGGCGATTTCCTCGCTGTACGCGCGCCCACCGATGCGGTGCGAAGCCTCGATCACCGTCGCGCTGCGCCCGAGTTCCGCCAGGCGCTTCGCCGCCGCGAGAGCGGCCGCGCCGGCGCCGATGATGATGACGTCGCTGACGGTCGACATATCGGCTATCGCCCGGAGCTCAGCTCAACCCGGCGTCGGTCTCGCCGAGCGCGGCGAGCTGCTCGGCCTGGTACTCGTGCATCAGCGGATCGACGACCTGGCCCAGGCTGCCCTGGATGATTTCATCGAGCTTGTACAGGGTCAGGTTGATGCGGTGGTCGGTCAGCCGTCCCTGTGGAAAATTGTAGGTGCGAATCCGCTCCGAGCGATCGCCACCACCGACCAGCGACTTGCGCTCGGCGGCCTGTTCGTCGATCTGCTTCTGCTTCTCGGCGTCGTAGAGCCGGGCCTGCAGCAACGACATCGCGCGGGCCTTGTTCTTGTGCTGCGAGCGCTCGTCCTGACATTCGACCACGGTGCCGGTCGGCAGGTGGGTCAGGCGAATTGCCGAGTCGGTCTTGTTGACGTGTTGCCCGCCGGCGCCCGACGCGCGGAAGGTGTCGATGCGCAGATCGGCCGGATTGATCTCGATCATCTCGACTTCCTCGCCCTCCGGCAGGATCGCGACGGTCGCCGCCGAAGTATGCACGCGACCCTGCGATTCGGTCTCGGGAACGCGCTGCACGCGGTGCGCGCCGGATTCGAACTTGAGCTTCGAATAGGCGCCCCGGCCGACGATGCGGGCGATGATCTCCTTGTATCCGCCATGCTCGCCCTCGCTCGCGTTCAGCACCTCGAGCTGCCAGCCCTGCGATTCGGCGTAGCGGCTGTACATGCGGAACAGGTCGCCGGCGAAGATCGCCGCCTCGTCGCCGCCGGTGCCGGCGCGGATCTCGAGAAACACGTTGGCGTTGTCGTGCGGATCTTTCGGCAGCAGCAGCTTCTGCAATTCGGTCTCGAGTCGTTCGATCTCGGCCTCGGTGACGGCAATCTCTTCCTCGGCCAGCGCGCGCAGCTCGGCGTCGTCGTCGGCGAGCATTTCGCGCGCCGATTCGAGCGCGGCCTGCGCGCCGCGGTAAGCGCTGAAGCTGCGCACCACGTCTTCGAGCTGGGCGTACTCCATCGACAGCGCGCGAAAGCGGTCCTGGTCGTTAATGACCTCGATATCGGCCAGCAGCCCGGCGATTTCCTCGTGCCTGGCGCAAAGCGTCTCCAGCTTTTGCTGCAGCGATTCCTTCATGGTTTATTGCGAGTCGAGCGACAGCAGCGACTTCAGAAGCTCGATTCGCGCGGCGTCGTCTTCCTGCAGCGCCTTGCGCATTTCGAGCGTCGGTTTGTGCAGCAGCTTCTTGGTCAAGTCGTTGGCCAGTCGATCGATGACCTGTTGCGGGTCGGCACCCTGCCGTAATTGCGCCAGCGCACGCTCGATCGCCTGCTGCCTGATCGACTCGACGCCATCGCGCAGCTCGCGGATATGGTCGGCCGACTGGTGGGTCTTGAGCCATTGCGCGAACGCGGCGACCTCGAAATCGATGATCTGCTGCGCGGCCTCGGCCGCGACTTCGCGCGAACGCAGGTTTTCGTCGATGACGTTGTGCAGATCGTCGATGGTGTACAAATAGATATCCTGCAGCGTGCCGACCTCGGATTCGATGTCGCGCGGTACCGCGAGATCGACCATGAAGATCGGCCGATGCTTGCGCTGTTTGAGCGCCGACTCGGTCGCGCCCTTGCCGAGAATCGGCAACTGGCTCGCGGTCGACGAGATGACGATGTCGGCGCGCACCAGCTGCTCGGGCACCTGGTTGATCTGAACCGCGTCGGCGTCGACCCGGTCGCCGAGCGCGCGGGCACGGTCGATGCTGCGGTTGGCGATCGTCATCGAACCGATATGCTGGCTGCGCAAATGCCGCGCCACCAGTTCGATGGTTTCACCGGCGCCGATCAGCAGCGCATGCAGGTCATCGAGATCACCGAAGATCTGCTTCGACAGGCTGACCGCGGCAAACGCCACCGATACCGGGTTGGCACCGATTTCGGTATCGGTGCGCACGCGCTTGGCGACGCTGAACGAATGCTGGAACAGTCGATCGAGAATCGAATTGACCGCGTTGCCGCCGCGCGCCTGGTCGTAGGATTCCTTGAGCTGGCCGAGAATCTGCGGTTCGCCGATGACCATCGAATCGAGCCCCGACGCGACCCGGAACAGATGGCGGGCGACTTCCTGGTCGGCGTGGCGGTAGATATGCGGCAGTAATATGCCGTTATTCAGTCCGTGATAGTCGGCCAGCCAGTCGGTGATGATGTCGCCCGAGTCATCCGCCGCATTGCAGTATATTTCGGTACGATTGCAGGTCGAGACGATCACCGACTCGTTGACGGCCGGAATGCCGAGCAGCTTGCCGAGGGCCTCGGGCATCTGGGTCGGCGCGAACGCGACTTTTTCGCGTATATCGACCGGTGCAGTCTGGTGATTGATGCCAAGCGACAGTAAGGCCATGATTCAACAAAGATTTCCGGCTAACAGATGATTTTCGGGTATAAAACTGGCAAATACAACCGCCGCGGAACAATTCCGCATAAATACAATCCTAAATCGAAGTGCTAAAATCATTGGCTGACGTAGCGCATGGAATAACGCTTGATTTTCACTAATTCGACAAAACCCGGCCTGACGCTTTTGACCTTGTTGTGGCTTGCCGGTTGCACCAGCTTGTCCGGCGGCGCGTCGCCCGGATCGACCCTGGTCGAACGCCAGAAATCGCCGGTCAACGGCGCCCCGTCGGCGCAAAACCTGATGGCCGATGCGTCTTACGACCTGATGGTCGCCGAGATCGCGCTCAACCAGGGCCAGATCGCGCTCGCGGTCGAACACTACCTGCGTGTTGCGCGCGTCCAGCGTAATCCGGCGATCGCCGAGCGTGCGGTGCGCGTCGCGGTCTATGGCCAGGATCTCGAGGCCGCGGTCGAAGCCGCGCGGCGCTGGATCGAGCTCGAGCCCGAACGCGTCGAGGCGCGCCAGGTCATCGCCGCGATCTACATTCGCCAGGACGAGGTTCGGCAAGCCTACGACTATATCGAGGACATGATACGCGACAGCCGGCTCGCCGACGACGAGCTGTTCCCGCCGCTGCTCGGACTACTCGCGCGCGAGAAGAACGCCAATACCGTGCTCGCGGTCAGCAAGCGTATCGCCGACGCGCACGCCGAGCGCGCTTATGCGCAATATATGCACGCGATGCTCGCGGCGCAAAACGGCCGCTCCGAGGAAGCGCTGGATTATTTCGATCGTACGCTGGTGCTGAGCGAAATCGACGGCGTACACTCGGCGCGCGCCAAGGTACTGCTCAAGCTCGGCCGCTCGGCCGAGGCGGTCGACAGCCTGCAAAAAGCCGTCGAGGCGCGGCCGGACGATCAGAATTTGCGTCTGACCTACGCGCGGCTGCTGGTCGACGTAAAGGCTTACGAAGAAGCCCGCGTCGAGTTCGAAAAGCTGCATCAGGCGTCGCCCGACGATGCCGACCTGCTCTACACGCTGGGGTTGCTGTCGCTCGAGTCGCAGCGCTTCGACGATGCCGAGAAATACATGCTCCGGCTGGTCGAAATGGATGAGCGCCAGGGTGAAGCGCAATACTACCTCGGCCGCATCTACGAGAACCGGCGACTCTACGAAGCGGCGATCGACTGGTACGAGCAGGTTCACGCCGGTGAGTACAGCTTCGACGCGCGGCTGCGCGTCGCCGAGTTACTCGGCGTGCTCGAGCGCAGCGAGGAAGCCATCGCGCAGCTCGACGCGATGCTCAAGGGAAGCCAGTCGAACGGTTCGCTGGTGCGAATCTACATCACCAAGGGCGAACTGATGCGCAGCGCACGGCGCTACGGTGAAGCCATTGAAGTGTTCAATACCGCGCTCGAAATCGTGCCCGGCAACAGCGACTTGCTCTACGCCCGCGCGCTGGTCGCGGAGAAACTCGGCCGCATCGATCTGCTCGAGGCGGATATCCGCACGATTCTGAAGACCGAACCGGACAATGCTCACGCGCTGAACGCGCTCGGTTTCACCCTGGCCGACCAGACCGATCGCTACGAAGAAGCCTACGGTTATCTCGAGCGCGCGATCGAGATCATGCCGGACGATGCCGCGATCATCGACAGCTGGGGCTGGGTGCATTACCGGCTCGGCCGCTACGACGAGGCGATACGGTTGTTGCGCAAAGCGCTGTCGCGACTCGACGATGCCGAAATCGCGGCCCATCTCGGCGAGGTTCTGTGGGTCACGGGTCAGCGCGACGAAGCCCGCGAAGTCTGGCAAAAAGCCTTGCAAAAGGCGCCCGACGACCCGCTGCTGCTGAAGGTAATGCAGCGCTTCATTCCCTGATTTAGCGTACGGCTTGATCCGCTTTCCGCTTATCGCCCTGGCGCTCCTGGCACTTGCCGGCTGCGCCCGTCCCTCGATCGAGTCCGATGCTTCGGCGCGCGCCGTCTGGGAAGCGCAGCAGCAACTGCTGCGCGGCGTAGACCGCTGGGACCTGCACGCGCGCGCGGCGCTGAGAGTCGAAGGCGGGGCCTACCAGGTCGGTATCCGCTGGCGGCGCGGCCCCGGTCTCTTCACGCTGTTGCTCGAGGCGCCGTTCGGCCAGGGCGTCATCCGTATCGATTCGCTGCCTTTCGGCGGTTACGAACTGGGGTTGCCCGATGGCCAAAGGTTCGCCGGCGATAGCCCCGAGGTTCTGCTCGAGGAAGTCACCGGCTGGTCGCTACCGGTGAGCGGGCTCGTATACTGGATACGCGGCCTGCCGCATCCGGGCAGCGACTATCGCCACCGCAGCAATCGCGACGGTCGTGCGCGCTGGATTCGCCAGGACGACTGGTCGATCGATTACATCGATTACTTCGCCGACAACGACGCGACCAGCGCCGGGCTGCCGCGACGCATCGATCTCGAGCGCAGGCAGATCAAACTCAAGCTCGTGATCGAGCGCTGGCGGGCGGCCGAACTCGATGCGACGCCGTCGGACCTGTTCCCCGACTTCAATTGACGTGACGACACTCGAGCTCGACGCGCCGGCCAAGCTCAACCTGATGCTACATATCACCGGGCGCCGCGCCGACGGCTATCATTTGCTCGAAACTGTCTTTCAGTTCATCGATCTGTGCGATCGCGTGACGCTGGAAGCCACCGCCGGCGGCAAGCTCGAGCGCCTGCCCGGCGGCACGCCGGTCGCGCCCGAGGACGATCTCGCGCTGGCCGCCGCGCGCGCGCTCAGTCAAGCCGCCGGCGTCGCGCAGGGCGCGCGTATTGCGATCGACAAGCGCATCCCGGTCGGCGGCGGGCTCGGTGGCGGTAGCTCCGACGCGGCGGCTTGTCTGCTCGGCCTGAACCGGCTGTGGGGGCTCGACTGGTCGCTCGAGGCGCTTGCGGCCATCGGCCTTCGTCTCGGCGCCGACGTGCCGGTTTTCGTGCATGGACACGCGGCTTTCGCCAGCGGTATCGGCGAGCGCCTGAAAGCCATCGATCTGGACGAGCCGACATACCTCGTCGTCGATTCGAGGGTCGCGATTTCGAGCGCCGAGATCTTCGCCGCGCGGGAATTGACACGCTCTTGCGATCCGATCACAATACGCGCCTTTCTCGACGGCGCGGGTACGAACGTCTGCGAACCGGTCGTCCGGGGGCTATACTCGGAAGTCGGCGCCGCGCTCGACTGGCTCGAAGGATTCGCGCCGGCGCGCATGACGGGCACCGGCGGTTGCGTATTCGCCGCCTTCGATGGCCTCGATGCGGCGAACGAGGTAAAATCGCGGGTTCCGGCTCCATGGGTGGCGCATGTCGCCGCCGGCATGAATCGGAGTCCGGTGCATCGGCAGTTGGGATTGCCGAGCTAGCAGAATTTGGGCCGTCGCCAAGTGGTAAGGCACCGGGTTTTGATCCCGGCATTCGTTGGTTCGAATCCAGCCGGCCCAGCCATATGACAAGTGCCGGCCGGATGGCGCGTGACGCGTCGCCCGGCCGGTGGTTCGCCTCGGCGCGACGGCGGGGCGGCGGCAGGAAAGAAGACGAGAGTACCGGATGGTTGGCAGTGTAACCTCGAACGAATTGATGGTTTTCACCGGGAACGCCAACCCCGAGTTGGCGAGGACCATCGTCCGCCATCTCGATATCCCGCTCGGCATCGCCACGGTCGGTCGTTTCAGCGACGGCGAGACGATGGTCGAGATCGGCGAGAACGTACGCGGCAAGGACGTCTTCATCATCCAGCCGACCTGCGCGCCGACCAACGATAACCTGATGGAATTGCTGGTCATGATCGACGCGATCAAGCGCGCGTCGTCGGACCGGGTGACCGCGGTGATCCCGTACTTCGGCTACGCCCGCCAGGACCGGCGGGTACGCTCGCAGCGGGTGCCGATCACCGCCAAGGTCGTCGCCAATATGCTGACCAGCGTCGGCGTCGACCGGGTGCTGACGGTGGATTTGCACGCCGACCAGATCCAGGGCTTCTTCGAATGCCCGGTGGACAACGTCTACGCGTCACCGATTCTGATGGGGGATATCTGGAAACAGAAGTATCCCGACATGATCGTCGTGTCGCCGGACGTCGGCGGCGTGGTGCGGGCGCGGGCGATCGCCAAGCAGCTCGACGATTCCGAACTGGCGATCATCGACAAGCGGCGGCCGAAGGCCAACCAGGCGCAGGTCATGAACATCATCGGCGCGGTCGACGGCCACAGCTGTATCATCGTCGACGACATGGTCGACACCGCCGGTACCCTGTGCCAGGCGGCAGGCGCGTTGAAGGATCACGGCGCCAAGGGCGTTTACGCCTACTGCACCCACCCGGTGTTGTCCGGGCGGGCGATCGAGAACATCGAAAAATCGGATATGGACGAGATGGTCGTCACCGACACGATTCCATTGTCCGAGGAAGCCACGGCCTGCACGCGGATCCGGCAGGTCTCGGTGGCGGGAATGCTGGCGGAGACGATTCGCCGGATTCACAGCGAAGAATCGGTCAGTTCATTGTATATGGACTGACGCGAGCCAGCCGCAAGCTGGCATTTGTTCGTTCCGCCTGGTCGCAAGGCGGGCACCCGTCCGCGGACGGTTTTTTTATTTTGGAGTAAGGCAATGTCACAAACCATTCATCTGAATGCCGAACTGCGCTCCGACTCGGGGAAAGGTGCGAGCCGCCGCCTGAGAAGGGAGGGCCTGGTGCCGGCAATCGTCTACGGCGGCGAGCGCGATCCCGCGATGGTCAGCCTCGCGCACCACGAGTTCATTCACGAACTCGAAAACGAGTCGATCTTCTCGCAGGTCATCGAGCTGCGCGTCGGCGACAAGCAGCAGGACGTCATCTTGCGCGATCTGCAGCGCCACCCGTACAAGAACCGGATCCTGCATGCGGACTTTTACCGTATCGATCAGAACAAACCGATCAACATCGAGGTGCCGATCCACGTCGTCAATGCCGACACCTGTGTCGGCGTCAAGACCGATGGCGGCATGCTCAGCAACCTGATGTCGGAAGTCGAGATCATCGCG
>JBFFXR010000061.1:0-15316 GCA_041569645.1 Gammaproteobacteria bacterium | reverse complement strand
TGCGGCCGCAGGCCGAGCGCGTAGGACGCCTCGGTCTGGCCGTGGCTGATCGCCTGGATGCCGGCGCGCACGATCTCGGCGATGAACGCGGCGGTATAGAGCGCCAGCGCGAGCGTCAACGCGACGAACTCGGGCCTGAGCACCAGTCCGCCCTTGAAATTGAAGCCGCTCAACACGGGGAAGTCCCACGACAGCGGCATCCCGGTGACGAGGAACACCAGGATCGGAAAGCCGACGATGGCGCCGAGGCCGATCCAGAATACCGGGTAGATCTTGCCGGTGGCGTCCTGCACCTGCTTGGCGTAGCGCCGGAACCACCAGGTAAACGCGATACCGACAATAAACGCGATAAGTACCGCCCACATCGCGGGTTCGAACAGAGGTTTGGGCGTATAAAATCCGCGATTTGTCAGGAATAGCGTGCCGTCGAAAGCCATCATCGCGTTTCTCGGCACCGGTAGCGTGTTGACGATGATGCCGTGAACCAGCAGGATGTGCAGCAGGACCGGAACGTTGCGAACGTACTCAATGTAGACGTATACGGTGCGGTTGATCAGCCAGTTGGTCGACAACCGCAGGACGCCGAGAACGAAGCCGACGATGGTCGCGAGAATGATGCCGACGAACGCGACGAGCAAGGTGTTGATGATGCCGACGATCGCCGCGCGCCAGTGCGGGCTGCGCGAATCGTATTCGATCAGCGTCTGGTTGATGTCGTAGTTCGACGGCTGGAACAGAAAACTGAAACTGTAACCCTTGCCGATGGTTTCGAGATTGACCACCGCGTTGCGCACGATGTACGCGATGAACGCGAACAGCAGCGCGATCGTGACGACCTGGATGAAGACCGAACGCAGCTCCTTGTCATAGATCAACCGGTAGAAAAACGGCTGGTTTTCGGTCGTTGACGGGGCGGTGGTCGTGCTCATGGCATCGGCCCGTTCGCCCGGCTCAATGAAAACAAATTACGTCTCACGCCTGCCTCCCCCTGTTTTACCGCTGATGACGCCGGCGGCCACCCGGCCGCCGGCGCCTGATGTTACCGGATCAACGTACCGGCGGAGCGTACAGGATGCCGCCGTTGGTCCACTGCGCGTTCAGACCGCGCGAAAGACCCAGCGGCGTATTGACGCCGATGTTACGCTCGAAGATCTCGCCATAGTTTCCGACCGCGGAAATCGCGCGCACGGCCCACTGCTTGTCGAGGCCGATCATCGAACCGAAATCGCCCTCGGTGCCGGCGATGCGATTGATGTTGGGATTGCTACCCGCTTTGGCCGCGTGCTGCTTGACGTTGCCCTGGGTAATGCCCATTTCCTCGGCTTCGATCAGCGCGTAAAGAACCCAGCGCGTCACGTCGGCCCACTGGTCGTCGCCCTGGCGCACGGCCGGTCCGAGCGGCTCCTTGGAGATGATCTCGGGCAGGATGATGTGCGCGTTCGGCTGATCGAAGGTCGAGCGGGTCGCGGCGAGGCCCGAGGCATCCGTCGTGTAGACGTCGCAGCGGCCGGCCAGGTAGTTGACCTGACCCTCTTCGTTGGTCTCGATCGTTACCGGCTCGTAGCTCATGTTGTTGGCGCGAAAGTAGTCGGCCAGGTTGAGCTCGGTGGTGGTGCCGGTCTGGATGCAGACCGACGCGCCGTCGAGTTGCTTGGCCGAGGTCACGCCGAGTGCCTTCGGTACCAGGAAGCCCTGGCCGTCGTAGTAATTGACGCCGAGAAAAGTCAGCTTCAGGTCCGCGTCGCGGCTCATCGTGATCGTCGTATTGCGATACAGCAGGTCGCCCTCGCCCGAGTTCAGCACGGTGAAGCGCGTCTTGCCGGTAGTCGGCACGAATTTGACCTTGTTCGGGCTGCCGAGCACGGCGGCCGCGGTCGCACGACAAAAATCGACGTCGAAGCCTTCCCAGCGACCGGCGTCGTTGGGTGCGGCGAAGCCGGGCACGCCGGTGGTTACCACGCAATTCAGCTCACCGCGAGCCTGCACGTCTTGTAGCGTGCCCGCGTTGGCCACGCCGGTGGCAGACGCATAGGTTACAACGGCTGCAGATACTGCCAGCGTTTTGAAAAGTTTCATGGGTCACTCTCTCCAGTTGTTATTACTTTCGATGCGGTGTCGGCGCGGTTGGGTGGGGCATCTCGCCCTTTCTTCTGACCACGCGGACGATTCGGGAGTTTGATTGATATCCTCCGTGCGAGGAAAGTAACATAACCGGGGGCTAGAGCCAAGGTCTTGGTCGACTAGCGATTTATCCGGGTTCACCCGCTTCGATGCGGCTTGCCGGGGGTTACATGATCCGAGACATGCACCACGACGACGCCGACGCGGTGCTCGAGATTTACCGTCGAGGTCTCGACACCGGCGACGCGTCGTTCGAGACCGAGGTACCCGACTGGCGCGGCTGGGACGCAAAATACCACCCGTTCTGCAGGCTCGTATTCGCCCGCGACGACCGAATCGTCGGCTGGGCGGCGCTGGGACCAACCTCCTCGCGCGCTTGCTACCGCGGCGTCGCCGAGGTCAGTATCTACGTCGATGCCGCCGCGCGCGGCGCGGGAATCGGTAACCGCCTGATGGCGGCGCTGATCGAGGCTTCGGAGGCGCAGGGTATCTGGACGCTGAGTTCGTCGATATTCGTCGAAAACCGGGCGACGCTGAAGTTGCATCTGCGCCACGGGTTTCGCGAGGTCGGAGTACGCGAGCGGATAGCCCGCCACCAGGGTCGCTGGCGCGACACGCTGCTGCTCGAGCGTCGCTCGCGCCGGACCGGCGTCGACGATCAGCCTAATTGATCGGCGTCGCGGCGATGCCGCGAGTCGGCGACTCTTCGCCGCCGATTTCGTCGAGCGGCCGCAGGTCGCCGAGATGATAGCCCTGAACGAAATCGATGCCGAGCGCTGCCAGCGCGGTGAGGGTTGCTTCGCTATCGACGCTTTCGGCAATCGTGCGGACGTCGAGTAGCTGTGCCATCGTGTTGATCGATTCGACCATCGCCCGGTCGATCGCATCGTTGCCAAGATTGCGCACCAGCTTGGCGTCGATCTTGACGAAATCGATGTCGAGATTCTTCAGCGCGACGAAACTCGCCAGCCCGCTGCCGAAATTGTCGACCGCGAAAGTCGTGCCGAGCGGTTTCAGACGCTCGATCAGGCGGGTCGCGTTGGCGAGGTTCTGGTTCAGCGTAATCTCGGCGATCTCGAAACAGATTTGCGCCGGCTGAATCACGCTCTTGTCGAATTGCTGCTGAATGAATTCCGCCAGCAGCTCGTCCTTCAGCGAAGCCGCCGACAGGTTCAGATTGAGCACCAGGTCGGGGTTTTGCATGAACGCGTGCGGATAGGCGCTGCAGATGCGGTCGATAACCCAGCGATCGATTTGCGGCATCAGGCCGAAGCGCGTCGCCGCCGGCAGGAAGGCCCCAGGGGTAATGACTTCGCCGTCTTCGCCGACCATCCGCAGCAGCACCTCGGCGCGGGTGTGTGCCGACGGGCGCGCCGCGTCGAGCGCGACGATCGGCTGATACAACAGCACGAAGCTCTCGCTCGACAGCGCATCGCTGATGTCCTTGCGCTGCAGTTTCTCGCCGAGCCGCGCCGTCAGCTCGGCATCGGCCTCGGTGTGCACGTAAGCCCTGCCGCGGCCGAGATCCTTGGCCGCGTAGCAGGCCTGGTCGGCGTCGTGCATCAGTTGCGTCCGCGTCGTCGAATCGGCGGTGATCGGCACGATGCCGATGCTGACGCCGATCTGGTATGTCTTCTGGTCCCAGACGAAGCGAAAATCGCGAATCACCTCGATCAGCAGATCGGCGACCTTGCGTGCCTTCGGTAGCGGGCAGTTCTCGAGCAGTACCGCGAATTCGTCGCCGCCAAGGCGGCCGAGCGTGTCGCGGCCACGCAGCTGCCCGGCGAGCAGCGACGCGATCTGCTTGAGCAGTTCGTCACCGGCGACATGGCCGGCGGTGTCGTTGACGACCTTGAATTCGTCGAGATCGAGGAACAGCAGCGCGTGGGTATTTTCGAAGTCCTTCGCGGATTGCAGGGCCTTGTCGAGGCGTTGTTCGAACTCGCTGCGGTTGACGAGACCGGTCAGCGGGTCGTGGGTCGCCTGGTGGACCATCATTTTTTGCATGCGGCGCGAATCGGTGACATCCTTGAAGACGAGAACCACGCCGATCGTGCTGCCCTGCGAGTCGATCATCGGTGCCGCGGTACCCTGGATCGAAAAGCGATCCCCGTTACGCGACACGAGCACGTTGTCGGTCTTCGGCGCGATCACGCGTTTCTCGGCGAGGCAGCGCTGCGCCGGGTCGGGAATGACGATGCCGGTCTGTTCGTCCTCGAGGTGCACGACCGCCTCCATCGACAGCCCCATCGCCTGGTGATAGCGCCAGCCGGTCAGCGCCTCGGCCATCGGGTTCATGTAATCGATACAGCCGGTGCGGTCGGTCGTGATTACGCCGTCGCCGATCGAGTGCAAGGTAATCTGCGCGCGCTCCTTTTCCATCAGCGTCTCGCCCAGCGCGAGCTTGCGCTCGAGCTCGGCGGCGGCGCGTGCGGCGAACAGCTTGATCACCTGCACGTCGCCGTCTTGCGGGTGCAGCGCGCCGCGATGCAGACCCGCCAGCAACCCGATCAGCCGCCCGGAGGAGTCCTGCAGCTTGATTGCGAAGAAACCGGAAGCCTTGAAGCGGTCTTTCAGCAGCGGCACCCCGGGGAACAGTTCGCCAGCCGAGTTTTCCATGTACCAGAAGCTGCCGCTCTCGCCGCAGGGGCCCTGCCCGAGCGAAATCGACTGGTTCATGATGTAGCCGCCGTCGCACCAGTAGGCGAGCGTCTGGTAGGACTGCGTTTCCTCGTCCTCGCAGCCGGCGAGCAGCACCGCGTCGAGAGACAGGAATTGTGCGAGCTCGCGCACCAGCGCGTAAAAATAGGTTTCACCGGTGGTGCCGACGGTGGCCTCGATCAGGCCGTGCAGGCGGCCGCGCTGCCGCTGCCGCTGGCGTCGGCGGCAGGCCCGGGCGCGGGCGTCGAGACCGAGCCAGGCAAGCCCCGCGCCGGCGAACGCGGCGGGGACGGCGAGCAACATCGCATCGAGCATAAAACCTGCGGCAGCGTCTTGAATTACTATCGAGTATAGGCACAAAACCGGGGAATTGGGCGCGATTCCCTTGCAACGGCCCGGGCCTTTGCCTAACCTTTGCCGTCTCGCCAATTCTAGAAGCGATAACCGCCATGGCCAGTAAAAAAGTCGCACCCCGAAAATCCAGTCCGCGCGCGCACTCCGCGCTCGTCGTCGACGGAATCGAGCGCGCGCCCAGCCGTTCGATGCTGCGCGCGGTCGGCTTCGAGGATGCCGACTTCAGGAAGCCACAGGTCGGCATCGCGTCGACCTGGAGCATGGTCACGCCGTGCAACATGCATATCGACAAGCTCGCCGAAAAGGCTGCCGAGGGCGCCAATCGCGCCAACGGCAAGGCCGTGATCTTCAACACGATCACGATCTCTGACGGCATCTCGATGGGCACCGAGGGCATGAAGTATTCGCTGGTCTCGCGCGAGGTCATCGCCGATTCGATCGAGGCCGTCACCGCTTGCCAGGGTTTCGACGCGCTGGTCACGATCGGCGGCTGCGACAAGAACATGCCCGCCTGCCTGATCGGCATGGCGCGGCTCAACCGGCCGTCGGTGTTCGTCTACGGCGGCACGATCCTGCCCGGCAAGCACAAAAATCACAGCGTCGACATCGTCTCGGTGTTCGAAGCGGTCGGCGCGCAGGCGCAGAAGAAGATCACGCAAAAGGAGGTCAAGCAGATCGAGTGCGCGGCGATCCCCGGGCCCGGCTCCTGCGGCGGCATGTATACCGCCAACACGATGGCGTCGGCGATCGAGGCGCTCGGTATGAGCCTGCCGGACAGCTCGGCGCAGGCGGCAATCTCCAAGGACAAGGAGCAGGACTGCATCGAGGCCGGCAAGGCCGCGATGTACCTGCTGCGCGTCGGCATCCGGCCGAAGGACATCATGACCAAAAAGGCCTTCGAGAACGCGATAACGGTCGTCATCGCGCTCGGCGGTTCGACCAACGCGGTGCTGCATCTGCTGGCGATGGCGTCGGCGATCGGCGTCAAACTCGGGCTCGACGATTTCACCCGCATCGGCAAGCGCGTGCCGGTGCTCGCCGACCTGCGCCCAAGCGGGCGCGCGATGATGTCCGAGCTGATCGAGATCGGCGGTGTCCAGCCGCTGATGAAGATGCTGCTCGACGCCGGCCTGCTGCACGGCGACTGCCTGACCGTGACCGGCAAGACGCTCGCGCAAAACCTGGCGAAGATCAAACCCTACCCGAAGGGCCAGGACATCGTGCACGCGCTCGACAACCCGATCAAGAAGGACAGCCACCTCGTAATTCTCTACGGCAACCTCGCGCCGGAGGGCTCGGTGGCAAAGATTTCGGGCAAGGAAGGCCTGCGCTTTACCGGCAAGGCGCGCATCTTCGCGTCCGAGGAAGAGGCGCTCAAGCGCATCCTCGACGGCACGGTCAAGAAGGGTGATGTGATCGTCGTGCGCTACGAGGGGCCGAAAGGCGGGCCCGGCATGCGCGAAATGCTGTCCCCGACCTCGGCGATCATGGGCAAGGGCCTCGGCAACGACGTCGCGTTTCTGACCGACGGCCGTTTTTCCGGCGGCTCGCACGGCTTCGTCGTCGGCCACGTGACGCCCGAGGCCGCGGTCGGCGGGCCGATCGCACTGCTGAAAAACGGCGACGAAATCACGATCGACGCCGAAAAGCGCGAAGTCAACGTCCGGCTGAGCGCGACCGAACTCAAACGCCGGGCGAAAGCCTGGAAGCCGCCCCGGCCACGCTACAAGCGCGGCCTGCTGGCGAAGTACGCGCGCCTCGTCAGTTCGGCGTCGCTGGGCGCGGTCACCGACCTGCCGCAGGACTAGCCATGTCGCACCGGTTGCCGACAACGCGCGAAATGATTGCGCAGCTGATCGCAACCCCGTCGATAAGTTCGCTGCACGCCGACATCGATCAGAGTAATCGCGGCGTCGTCGAACTGGTGACCGAATGGGCCGAGGCGCTCGGTTTCGCCTGCGAAATTCAGACCGTCGCCGACGGCAAGTACAACCTGGTCGCACGCGCCGGAGATGGCAGCGACGGCCTGGT
Organism: Gammaproteobacteria bacterium; assembly: GCA_041569645.1. GTDB lineage: Bacteria > Pseudomonadota > Gammaproteobacteria. The sequence continues at coordinate 8,149 of JBFFXR010000061.1, read as the reverse complement.
GCTGTCCGGCCATACCGACACCGTCCCCTGCGACCCGGCGCTGTGGCGCAGCGACCCGTTCGTCGCCGACGAGCGCGAAGATCGTATCTACGGGCTTGGCAGCTGCGACATGAAGAGCTTCCTCGCGCTGGCGCTCGCCGCGGCCAGCCGTTTCGATCTCCAGCGGCTCGCGCGACCGCTGGTGCTGGTCGCGACCGCCGACGAGGAGACGACGATGAGCGGCGCGCGGCTGATCGCCGACAACGGCCGCCGGCTCGGCCGCTACTGCATCATCGGCGAGCCGACCGATCTCGCGCCGATCCGCCAGCACAAGGGCAACCTGACGATGTCGATCGAATACGTCGGCCGCTCGGGACACGCCAGCGATCCGTCGCTCGGCAACAATGCGCTCGAGGGCATGTACGCGCTGATCGGCGAACTGCTCGCTTACCGCGATCGAATGCAGCGAGACAACCAAGATCCGGCTTTCGCCATCCCGACGCCGACGCTGAACCTCGGCCATATCCACGGCGGCGACAATTCGAATCGCATCTGCGGCGCCTGCACGCTGTGGATCGACATCCGTTTCCTGCCAAGGATGTCATTCGCTGCGTTGGAAGCCGACCTCGTCGAACTGGCCGCCGGCGTCGCCGACGCCCGCGGGCTCGCGGTCAGGACCCAAACCTTCGGCAACGGCCAGGCAATGGATACCAACGCCGGCAGCGAGATTGCCGAGTTCCTGACCCGGGCGACCGGCAAGGCGCCCGGCAGCGTCGCCTTCGGCACCGAGGCGCCCTACTACAACGCGATGCAGACCGAGACCATCGTCCTCGGCCCCGGCTCGATCCGCCAGGCGCATCAGCCCGACGAGTATTTACCACTCGCGCACATCGAGCCGACGATCGACCTGCTCGGCCGCACGATCGAACGTTTCTGCGGCGAGTGAAGATCGTCGCCGATCGGGATATTCCCGAGATTGCCAATGCCTTTGCCGAGTTCGGCGACGTCGAGCTGCTGGGCGGCCGGGAAATCGGTCCCGGGCATCTGCGCGACTGCCGCTGTCTGGTAGTGCGCAGCGTAACCCGGGTCGACGCCGCGCTGCTCGCCGGCAGCGCCGTCGAGTTCGTCGCAACCGCGACCATCGGCACCGACCACGTCGACACCGATTATCTCGCCAGCGCCGGTATCGGCTTCGCCAATGCCGCCGGCTGCAACGCCGAGGCCGCCGCCGAGTACGTCATCGCCGGACTGTTCGCACTCTCCGAGGCGCGCGGCTTCGACCCGTTCGCGCGGCGCGCCGGCATCGTCGGTTGCGGTAACGTCGGCTCGCGCGTCCGCTCGAAACTCGAAGCGCTCGGCATCGACACGCTCGTTTGCGATCCGCCGCTTGCGGCACGCGGCGGGCCCGACAATGAATTCGTCGACCTCGATACGCTGCTCCGCGATTGCGACCTGCTGACCCTGCACGTGCCGTTAACGCGCAACGGCGCCCACCCGACCCGTCACCTGCTCGATTCGAGTCGCCTGGCGGCACTCGTCGATGACTGCGTGCTGATCAACGCGGCGCGCGGCGCGGTCGTCGACAATGCCGCGCTCGCGGCACTGCTGCGGCGCCGCGACGATCTCGCGGTTTTCCTGGACACCTGGGAAGGCGAGCCGCTGGTTTCACGCGAGCTGCTAACCCGGGTCGACCTGGCGACGCCACACATCGCCGGCTACAGCGTCGAGGGCCGCCTGCGCGGCACACAGATGGCGCTCGCCGCGACCGGCGCGTATTTCGACCGCCGCGCGTCCTGGGACATGGCAGGACTGCTGCCCACGGTGCAGCCACTGCGCCCCCGACCCGCGGCGACGCGGCTCGCCTTCTGGCAATCGCTGTTCGCCGCGCACTGGGACATTCGCCGCGATCATGCCGCCTATGTCGCCGGGGCGGAGCTCGACGATTCGGCCTTCGCGGCCCACTTCGACGCCCTGCGACGGACCTACACCGATCGCTTCGAATACGATCGCTACGCGATCGCGGCCGACAATTGCCACGGCGAGGACGCAACGCTGCGACGCCTGGAATTTGAGGTATACGAGCGCGGCGATTAGCGACCGGATTCGGCCAGTCGCGCGGGTGCCGGCAACGCGCCTTCCGGCTGCAAAAGGCGGGGCTCGAGCTCAGCGGCCGGAACCGGTTTGCCGAGCAGATAGCCCTGGATCTCGTCGACGCCGTAGTCGCGCAGCAGTTCGTACTGCGCCCGATCCTCGACGCCCTCGGCAACGACGCCAAGATCCATCGAGTGCGCCATCGTGATCACGGTCTGCACGATTTTCTGGTCGTTTTCGTCACGGCAGATATCGCGGACGAAACCGCGATCGATTTTCAGGCTGTCGATCGGCAGGGTCTTGAGATAGCTCAGTGACGAGTAGCCGGTGCCGAAATCGTCGATTGCGATCGAGACACCGCGCGCATGCAGGCGTTCGAGCGCCTCGATCGCATGGCTCACGTTCTCCACCAGTATCGTCTCGGTGATCTCGAGCTCGAATTGCCGCGGCGGGATTTCGAACTCGTCGAGACAGGCGAGAATCTGCGCGACGATATCGGTCTGGATCAGCTGCACGCTCGACAGATTGATCGCGACCTTGCAATCGCGGACACCGAGATCGAGCCATTCCCGCAGTTGGCGACAGGCCTCGCGCAAAACCCAGTCGCCGATCGGCGCGATCAGGCCGCGCTGCTCGGCGAACTCGATAAATTCGTACGGCGATACCGTGCCGCGCGTCGGGTGATTCCAGCGAATCAAAGCCTCGACACCCACGATCCGCTGGCTGGCGAGATCCAGCTTCGGCTGGTACAGCAATTGCCATTCGTCGTTGTCGATCGCACGGCGCAAATCGGCCTCGAGCCTGATATGTCGCTGCGAAAGTTCCTGTATGCGGTGGTCGAAGAACTGGTAGCCCGCCTCGGTCTTGTGCTGTTTACAGTACTGCTTCGCCGACATCGCGTGGTTGAGCAATTCCTCGACGCTGCCGGCGTCGGTCGGATAGAGACTGACGCCGGCGTGGCTGGCGAGGTAGAGCTTGTTGCCATCGATCTCGAGCGGTTGGTTGACCGCCTCGATTACGCGCCTGACCGCCCAGGTCACCTGATCCTGGCGGGCGATGTCGGTCAGCAGCACGGCGAACTCGTCGCCGGCGAAGCGCGACACGCTGAGCCGGGATACGCCGTCGGACTTGCGCACGATCGAGTTGAGCCGGTAGGCGACTTTCTTCAGCAGTTCGTCGCCGCCGGCACGGCCGAGCGTCGCGTTGACCCGGCTGAACATTTCGATGTCGATGATCAGCACCGCGGCAATCTGGTCGTGGCGGCAACCGCGCTCGACGGCCTGGTGGATGCGGTCGTAGAAAAGCACCTGATTGGGCAGCCCGGTCAGGCTGTCGTAGCTCTTGCTGTACTCGAGCTCGGAGGAAAACTGCGTCGCGATGTCCTCGAGCTCGGCGATCCGGGTGTACAGCGCGGCAACGTTTGTAGCACCGTCTCCGGGCGCTTCCTGCATCGGCACCGGCATATCGCTGCGATCGTCGGCTTTCGCCATCGCCGACCAGCTGACCACGCGGTTGCGCCCGGACTGCTTGGCGGCGTAGAGCGCCTCGTCGGCCAGATGGTTTAATTCACCGGGATCTTTTGGCCCGTTTCCCAGGTCGGCAACACCGAGGCTGGCCGTGACCCGCGGACCCTGTTCGTAGCGGCGGGCCGATTCGTCCTTGATCCGCAGGCGAATACGCTCGGCGAGCCTGAGCGCCTTGTCGGCCGGCATGCCCGGCAACACGAGGCAAAATTCCTCGCCGCCGTAGCGCCCGACCAGATCGTCCTTGCGCGTATTCGATTGCAGGACTTCGGCCAGCATCTTGATGACCTCGTCGCCGACCGCGTGACCAAAATTGTCGTTGACCGACTTGAAGTGATCGAGATCGACCATGATACACGATAGCGGCGTGTCGTCGGCGCGCGCGGCCTCGAAGGCGAGCGCGAATTGCTCGGCGAAAGACCGGCGGTTCAGGCATCCGGTCAACGCATCGCGCGTGGCGAGGTAGGACAACTCCTTGTTTTGCTCCTCGACCTGCGCCTGTGATTTCTCGAGTCGCCGGACCATCGATTGCAACTCGACGTTGCGCGCATCGAGTTCACTAATGTCGTCGAGCGTGATCAGGACGCCCTGCACCCTGCCCTCGGTGCTCAGTATCGGCGACGCGTTGATCGCGAACTTGACCGTCTCCAGGCCCGCCGGCGTCAGATTGAATTGCGCGCCGATCGTCGCCTTGCCGCTTTGCAGAACCTCGAGCCATGGCAGTTCGGATCCCGACCGGTCGCGCGAAGCGCGCTCCCATTTGAGTTCCGAGGCTTTCTTGCCGACCAGACTCGCGGCGTCGCGATCGACCTTGTCGCAAAACGCCTTGTTGGCGAGCAGAATGAACTCGTCCTCGTCGACGATCAGCACACCCTCCGACAGCGTGTCGAACGCCGCATTGACGCGTTCCGGGATGACCGCGCTCGGATCGAGCTGGCGCAGCGTGCGCAGCATGAAGACGAGGTAGACGAAAAATCCGATCAGCAGGACGAACAGGATTAATCTGAACACGGCGGATTCGAAAAATCCGCGCAGTGATTCGCTCGCGAACTCGTCGAAACGCAGTTCGACGTTTCCCCAGAGCCGGCCGCGGTCGAGCAACGGCACCAGCACGTGCGACGCGGTCGAGCGGCCGGAATCGTACTCCTGCCAAAGGCGTGCGTGATTCGGCGACTGGAATACGAGTTCGCCTGACGCCCGGCGGATTGCAACCGACAAAATATCCGGATTTCGTTTGGCGACCAGGCCGATAAGGTTCTCGATCTTGCGGATATCGCTTTTCGAATCCATCAGCGAGAACTGAATCGCGAGCGCTTCGCCGATTTGCTTGCGGTTATCGAGACGCAGCCGGTCCTCGTTGGGCATGTAACCGAACATTTCGGCGCCCAGCAGGACACAGACCGTCAGCAGTGCCAGCGCGAGGCTGATGCGGATCGCCGGGAACAGCAGACCCAGGGATTTCTTGACCCGCTTCATTTATCGCTCCGCCTCCTGGTCGGCAAACATCGCATCGACGCGCCGCTCATGCTGCGGTGACTGCGTGTCATCGGTCGCATCATCTTTCTCAGTGACCTTTTCGCGCTCCTCTTTCGATTTCAGTATCGGAAGCGGATCGAAACGATTGAGCAACGGCACGGTCGACATCAGGCTCGCCAGCAGCGATCCGCCGCGCAGCACCCAGCTGACGATGCCGGCGGTCAGGCTGGCGCTGGTGCCCAACAGGATCTGCACCTGAATGTCTTCCGCCAGCTTGCGTTCACTGTCACTGTCGATGGCCGCGTGCATACGCTCGATGTGCTCGAGCAGCGCGTGCTCGAATTGGTCGTTGACAGCGACGTCGTCACTGACCTGCAGTTTTAATTGGGCGAGATTCAATCCGAATGGCGAATTTGCCGCCACCCGTACGGTAGCGGCAGGTTGAACCGCCGGTCGCTCCGGCGGAGCCGCGGGCTCGGCTTCGGCAGGGGCGACGGCTTCCGGTTCGTCCCGTGCAGGCAAGACCGTTTCCTGCGGCATACGTACGATTTCGGGCGGTTCCGAAGTCGCGCCTTCGGAGGTCGGTGCTTCGACTTCAGGCGCCTCTTCCGGTTCTTCGACCTCGGGTGGCGGCTCGGGCGCGGGCGGTTGCGGCGGCGGCGGCGTCGCCGCCTCGCTGACGCCGTCAATCGTGATCACGATATCGTGAGTCGTGCCGTCGGCCGTGGTCACGGTCATCGTGTCGGTGATCGATTCGCCGGCATTCAGCGCCTGGATCTCGGGCTGACTGTTATTGGCGCTATAGGCCCAGTTACCGGCGGCATCAATGACCAGCGTGCCGAGCGCGCCGTTGATGGTAGTCGCGACGAAACTGGACTCGCCGGGATCGGGATCGGCGATCGTCAACGCGCCGGACTCGGTCAACTGCCCGGCGACGAGGTTACGGTCTTCGGTGACCGCGCCGCTGTCGACGCCGCCGATGACCGGCAAATTGTTGAATGGCGCGATGGTCAGCGTAAACACGTCGTCGACGGTGCTGCTGCCGTCGTCGGCCGTGATCCGGATATCGAGCACGCCGACGTCGGCCGCTCCGGGCGTGCCCGAGAAGCTGCGGGTCGGCCCGTCGAAGCTTAGCCATGCCGGCAGCGGACCGCCGCCGGCGAGCGCGGCGCTGTAGGCCAGGGTATCCGATGAATCGACATCGCCGAACGCATTGGCCGGAATCGTGAAACTGAACGCAGCGCCTTCCGTGGCGTTCTGGTCGGCGATCGGATTATCCAGCGTTGGCATATCCTCGGCGCCGTCGATCGTAATCGTCACGGTCCGGGTCGAGCCGTCGCTAGCGGTGAAGGTATGGGTATCGGTCAGCGTCTCGCCGACATCGAGCGCTTGTACGAGCGCGTGACCGTTGTTCAGCGTATAGGTCCAGGTGTTGCCCGTGATCTCGAAGTTACCGTAACCGTTATCGCCGAGCGTCGGAGCGATGTCGTTGAAGCTGATCGGGTTGTCACTGGTATCGGCATCGGTGATCGTCAGCGTGTCCGAGGTCGTTAGCGTGCCGTCTTCAGCCACACTGCCGGTGGCCGTGCCGCCGATCACCGGTGCATCCTCGGCGCCGTTGATGGTCACCGTGACAACCTGGGTGCTGCCGTCGGAAGCCGTGAAGGTGAAGGTATCGTTGAGCGTCTCGCCGACATCGAGGGCCTGCACCGCCGCATGGCCATTATTGAGGGTGTAGGTCCAGGTATTGCTCGTGATCTCGAAGTTGCCGTAACCGTTGTCGCCGAGGGTTGCGGCCACGTCGTTGAAGCTGATCGGATTGTCACTGGTATCGGTGTCGGTGATCGTCAGCGTATCGCTCGCGGTCAGGGTACCGTCTTCGGCCACCATGCCGGTGGCCGTGCCGCCGATCACAGCGGCATCCTCGGCACCGTTGATTGTGACCATCACGACTTGCGTGCTGCCGTCCGAGGCCGTGAAGGTGAAGGTATCGTTGAGCGTCTCACCGACGTCGAGGGCCTGCACGCTGGCGTGGCCGTTGTTCAGCGTGTAAGTCCAGGTGTTCGAGGTAATCTCGAAGTTGCCGTAACCGTTATCGCCGAGCGTCGCGGCGACGTCGTTGAAGCTGATCGGGTTGTCCGACGTATCGGCATCGGTGATGGTTAAGGTATCGGTGGCGGTCAGGGTACCGTCTTCGGCCACGCTGCCGGTGGCGGTGCCGCCGATCACGGCCGCGTCTTCGGCGCCGTTGATGGTAACGGTCACAACCTGCGTGCTGCCGTCCGAGGCCGTGAAGGTGAAGGTATCGTTCAGCGTCTCGCCGACATCGAGGGCCTGCACACTGGCATGGCCATTATTGAGGGTGTACGTCCAGGTATTGCTCGTAATCTCGAAGTTGCCGTAACCGTTATCGCCGAGCGTCGCGGCGACATCGTTGAAGCTGATCGGATTATCCGACGTGTCGGCATCGGTGATCGTCAGGGTATCGGTCGCCGTCAACATGCCGTCTTCCGCCACGCTGCCGGTCGCGGTGCCGCCGATCACGGCCGCGTCTTCGGCGCCGTTGATGGTAACGGTCACGACTTGCGTGCTGCCGTCCGAGGCCGTGAAGGTGAAGGTATCGGTTAGCGTTTCGCCGACATCGAGGGCCTGCACGCTGGCATGGCCATTGTTCAGCGTGTAAGTCCAGGTGTTCGAGGTAATCTCGAAGTTGCCGTAACCGTTATCGCCGAGCGTCGCGGCGACGTCGTTGAAGCTGATCGGGTTGTCCGACGTATCGGCGTCCGTGACCGTCAGCGTATCGCTCGCGGTCAGGGTTCCGTCTTCGGCCACGGTACCGGTGGCCGTGCCGCCAATGACCGGTGCATCCTCGGCACCGTTGATGGTCACGGTCACCGTCTGCGTGCTGCCATCGGAGGCCGTGAACGTGTAGGTATCGGTTAGCGTCTCACCCACGTCGAGAGCCTGCACGCTGGCGTGGCCGTTGTTCAGCGTGTAAGTCCAGGTGTTCGAGGTAATCTCGAAGTTACCGTAACCGTTATCGCCGAGCGTCGCGGCGACGTCGTTGAAGCTGACCGGGT